>CAZTQK010000526.1:0-3718 GCA_964615635.1 uncultured Planctomycetales bacterium | reverse complement strand
GCCACAAGCCTGGCGGCTTTCGCGGCGTCCCGACCGGTCGTTACCGACCGGTTGCCCGCCTTGACGCCCGGATCCATGGTCAGCTCCCAGGCCCTGGCAGGAATGATTTGTTCGCGAGTGAAGACGATTGGTCCATCGAAAGGCTCGATTCCTCCCCCCGGCTGCTGGGCACACAGGCAAGCTGTTGTGAGCCAAATAGACAGCCAAGGCATGAATGAGTCTCCCGTTGGCAGGCAAGCTCCGCGCAGGCAAGTCGACCGTGCTTAGTCGAAACGCAGAGACAATCACAGTGTGGGACCGGCATCTTGCCGGTCCAATCGACCGGCTGGAAGCCCCTTCCAGACTGTCACGGACTCTGCGTTCTGACTTTGTACCCAATCTCAAACACCCGGGCAAGCGATGACTGCTTGAAGACCGATTCCGGGTCTGTGACCGTTTAGGCGGCTCTTTCAGAACCCCGAGCGTAAGCGAGGGGCCCTTGCCCGACCTTTGCAGGTCGGTCAAGGACAGGCCAGGCCGCGAAGCGGCCGACACCGCACGAGGGCCGCTCCCTGACGGTCGCGGTTCTGAAAAAGGCGTGGTGTCTCCCCGCCTAGACTATCACGCACCCACCGATTCCGGGCAGCCAACAGTCGTTTGACTGGTAGGCGAGTATGGGGCAGGATGATAAGAATAAGGTGAGGCACAACGGGGAGGCTGAACATGTTCACCGGACTGACACGCAGGGATTTCGTCAAACGAGCCGCGATGGGGGCGTCGGCCGCAGTTATTCCCGCGATTGCCTGCGGGGCCCAGGCCAACGAGCGGATCCGCCTGGGTTGGGTCGGCATGGGCAATCGAGGCGAACAGCTTCTGACACAGGTGCTCAAGAACTTCATTCGTGAAGTCCGCACGGTCGCCGTCTGCGACCTGCTGGACAACCGTGTCGCCAAGGGCGTCCAGCTTGCGGGCTTCGACCGGCCAAAGGGCTATGCCGACATGCGCATCATGATCGAGCAGGAGCGACTCGATGCGGTGATCGTGGCCACGCCCCCGGCGACGCATGCCGAGGTTTCGATCCCGGTCATGCAGGCAGGCATCCATTGCCTCCAGGAGGCCCCGCTCGAGACGACCGTCGAGAAGATCGACTCGCTGACCCGTGTGGCTCGCAAGGCAGCCGTTGTTTTTCAGATCGGGGCGCAGCGCCGGTACAACCCCGGCTTCGCGGCGGCCCTGCCGCGTTTGCTGAAAGGTGAATTCGGGGAGGTAACGTTCATGCAGGGACACTGGCACTGGCCGTGGGCCCTGCTGACCCATCCGATCGAGACGACCGGCGGCATGTTCCTCGACCAGGCCTGCCACCACTTCGACGTGATGTGCTGGGTGATGAACGAGAAGCCGCCGAGCACCTGCACGGCCATGGGTTACCACCAGTCCCATCCGAAAGCCGGTCCAAGGACTTTCAGCCCCACACACGCAACGGCTTCGTTTCGGTTCCCCAGCGGGCAGTTGCTCGCGTACACGCACTTGTTCTGCCTGCCCAAGCGGTTCACGGACGAGCAGTTGCAGGTCTTCTGCGAGAACGGCTGCCTCGACCTGATTCACGGAATGTTCTATGACGCCGACAACACCGAGAAGCGTGTCGGCGAGGATACCGGCAGCGATTCGATGAATGGCACGACCGAGATGCTCGGGGACTTCTTCGACAGCATCCGGAACGGCGGCGGCCGCGCCCCGCGGGCGAACCTGGAAACGGCCCGCAACGCCGCCCTCATGGGCATCATGGGACGAATGGCCATGAGCAGCCCGTCCGGCGACGCCTACGAACCACGCGTGATCCGCTGGGCGGATCTGAAAACGACGACGGAGCTGGAAACGAAACCCGCCTCGGTCGCGACGGGGAACGGGTAGGACAAGTCTCCGATCCCATCCTATCATGAGTAGGAGGTCTCGCTGTTCCCGATGGCGTCCAGCCCGCGGCAATCGCAGTCATGTTGCGGTCAGACCCGCAGAACCGATTTGAGTGAGCTTGCGTCGAACCGAGACCGCTCTACTCGGCGACGGGAACGGCATCAACCATCGCCACGCGGCCTGTCGTGGGACCCGCCAGCGAGCGGATATAGGGCAGCAACTGTTGTCGGCGGAGTTCGCGTTGGCCGGTGCTTCGAGTGCGCGGTCGAGCGGCATCGTCGGGCCGTGCCCTTTGCCCTTGCCGACTGGCAGCCGGGTCAAAGAGCGACGAATAGGAAAACAGGCAGAAGTTGCCCGTCTTGTCCACGGCCGAGGCGATCTGCTGCCGGACGACGGAGATGCCCTGCTCGGTCGGAAGTTTGCCGTCGAACCACAGGCCGGGCACGACGTCGACCTGGCCACGATGTGACATCCACATCGCAAGTCCCTCGTCGAATCGCTGCACGTCGGGCTTGTAGTTCATTGGGAACGCGGCGTCGATCAGCCCCCATCGGACCCAGTAGAGTTCATCGCGGAAATGAGTCAGGCTCTGCCTGCGGTTGGAGCCGACCGAGGCGGAGAGTATCGCCTGGGGCCGTGTCTCGCGGACGATGTCGCGAATCTGGGCCACCAGCTTGGTGACCTGGCGGGTCCGCCAGCGGTCCCAGTTGGCCTTGTTGCCATCCGGGTTCGGCGACAGCCATGAGTCCTGCCTGTACAGCTCAAGCGTCCGCTTGTCGCGAGGGTAGTCGATGCCCGAGCCGCGAGGAATGGCCGGCGGCTCGTTGGGGAAGCGGATGTAGTCCATGTGCAGGCCGTCCAGCGGGTAGTTGGCGAGGAGTTCGCGGAACACGTCGACCAAGTACGTCCGCACCTCGGGCAGGCAGGGGTTCAGGCTGACGTAGAAGGAGCTCAGCGGTTGGCGCCGGCCCTGCTGGTCGTACCAGAACCACTCAGGATGCTTGTTATAGAGCTGATCCGGGCATTTCGGCGGCGTCTCGCCTTTCCATGCGGGTATCACGTTGACCCAGGCGTGGATTTTCAGCTTGCGTGCGTGAGCCTCCTGGCAAGCCACGGCCAACGGGTCAAAACCCGGCGACGTATAGTTGTACTCTTCCGACCACGGTTCGATCTTGGATGGGTAGTAGACCGTGGCGTTGCCTCGGACCTGGAAGATGACGTGATTGAATCCGGCGTCGGCACAATTGGCCATGACGTGTTTGACGTCTTCGGGGCTTTGGTAGTTGGTACGGACGACCCAGACAGCCCGGACCGGCCCGTCAAAACGCGGCCCCGTCTGGCAGCCGATGAGCAAGCCGAGCACCACCGCCGAACCGAAGAGAAGAATCTTGCCGTTCATGCTGAACCTCCAGGATCGCCGGCAGGTCTCATCCGCTGCGCGGAATTCGACCATGCCCTGCCTTCTGACACAGGACATCTGAATCGTACCACGGGACGGCCGGCTTGGCACGCGATGCCGGCCCGGTCACTATGGAAGGGGTCCGTGACAGTTCAGGCGCGGAGACGCTACGCCTTTTTCAGAACCGCGACCGTACTCGCCACGACGAAGCCCGGCGAAGGCGGGAGGGAGCGGCAAGCGGGCTCCGCCCGCTAAAGGAATGGCTAACAGCCAATAGCTAAGAGCTAACAGCTCTTTCAGAACCGCGACCGTAAGGGAGCGGCCCTGGTCGCTTTGCGGCCAGGCCTGTCCTTGACCGACCTGGAAAGGTCGGTCACTGGAGTTTGGCACTTTCCCGGCGTGCCGATACTCGCCCTTGAGGCCTCCGTC
>CAZTQK010000525.1:0-3757 GCA_964615635.1 uncultured Planctomycetales bacterium | reverse complement strand
TGACGACGGGCGGCGGCGGCTCGGAGCACGAACCGCAGGACTGGAAGATGGTGAAATCCGCTTTGTCGACATCGGCGTCGCTATCAAGCTTCGCGTCCTCGCAAGCCGGGTCCTCCTGTGCAACCGCAACCCCGGACAGGCAGGCCTGAAGGTGCGCAAAGTCCTCCATGTCCACGTCACCGTCGTGGTCGAAGTCGCCGGTCACAGGCAGCGGGCAGCCGTCGATGCCAACAGGCACCCCCGCAAAGGTGCCCGGGCAGGCATCACACGCGTCGCCCACCATGTCACCATCTGAGTCTTCCTGTTGAGTGTTGGCGACCGACGGGCAGTTGTCCTGAGCGTTGAGAACTCCGTCACCGTCCATGTCGTCGTCGCAGGCATCGCCGACCCGGTCGTGATCCGTGTCCTCCTGGCCTGGGTTCGCGATGTCCGGGCAGTTGTCGCAGGCATCACCCACTTCGTCGGAGTCAAAGTCCTCCTGCTGTTGATTCGCAGTCACGGGGCAGTTGTCCCCGGCGTTTGGAATCGTGTCACCGTCTACGTCGTTATCACACACGTCGCCGATGCCGTCCTGGTCCATGTCCTCCTGCCCCGGGTTTGTTGCGGTCGGGCAGTTGTCGCAGGCGTCACCAAGAGCGTCGCTGTCCGAATTCTCCTGCATGGGATTGGCGGCCATCGGGCAGTTGTCCTCGTCGTTCAAGATCGTGTCACCGTCCATGTCATCATCGCAGGCGTCGCCGAGGTCATCCTCGTCCAGGTTCTCCTGCCCGGGATTGGCAACGGCCGGGCAGTTGTCGCAGGCGTCCCCGACGCCATCGGTATCCGAGTCGTCCTGCTCGGTATTGTGGACGGAAGGACAGTTGTCCTGCGAGTTGATGACGCTGTCGCCGTCCCTGTCATCGTCGCAGAGGTCGCCGGTGAGGTCTCCGTCAATGTCCTCCTGGTCGGGGTTTGCGACGTCTGGGCAGTTATCGCAAGCATCGCCCACACCATCCGTGTCCGCGTCCTCTTGCCCCGGATTGTGGAGCCCAACACAGTTGTCCAGATGGTCGAAAACGCCGTCCAGATCGTCGTCCACCGGCGCAACTTGCAGCACCAACAATGTGATTTCTGCATCCTCCATCGTGAAGGCGAAGCTCTGTGGGTTGAAACCGGCGGTCACATCCTGCTCGTCCCAGGCCAGGCCGCTGTAGTGCGTCAGACTGGTGTCACCGCCGGCACCGTCGTCCCCGGGCTTGCCAAGATGCCTCAGCCTGGCCGACGTGACTTCGCAGGGAATCAGGCCCAGGTTCACAGCAATCGGTTGAGTGTCGTCGAAGTTGAGACCCCAGATCATGATCACGGAGTCGTCGCCTTCGTTCTTGGTTACGTAGATCCGAAAGTTGCTGTTGGCAGGGTCAAAGCCCATCTGCGCACTCGTGGAGATCAGCACGTCGCCCATGTAGTCAACCAGTCCCTGAAACGCCAGCTTTGGGCCAAGTTTGCTTTGCGGCTGCTCCCAGAATGTGCCCGCGAGTACGCCGTCCTCGGCAAAGGTGAAACAGGTCTCAACAACGCCGATGGCATTCGCCATGGAGGCCTGCAGCGTGCCGGGGGCGTCCCAGTTGACGGGGTTCCATTCGGAGGCGATGAAATCACAGCTTGTACGGCCGTTCTGGGTCAGGATCGATCGCATACCGGCCGTGTGGTCATTCAGATACTTCTTGTAGTCACGCAAGGCCGTTGCCAGGCCTTCGTACCAGCCCCAGTTGCTCTTGATGGCCCCGTAATAGGGATGGTAGGCCACAAAATCCAGTCGAACGCCCGGGTCCGCCGCAAGTGCCGACAGCCACTGTCCGCTGCCGCCCGGATCGGACGGATTGATCAGGCAGGGCCCGAACTTCAGTGAAGGATCCACCGCCAACATCGCCGCACTGATGGTCTTGTACCGATTGCGGTAGTCAGTCGGCCCCAGATAGTGGTTCGTCAGAAAATCGCCGAAGCCCCCGAGTTCAGGTTCGTTACCGATTTCCCAGTATTGGACCGGAGGAACGCTGCCCTCCGCCGGGGTCAACAACTTTGATTTGACGTCCCAGTTGACGATCGAGTTGTAGACGCGAAGGTCTTCACCGATGAGGTTTGCCTCATCACCTTGCCGGCAGTTCTGCGCAATGATGTTGGTGTAGCGGACCCAGTCAGCAGCCAGCCCCTCCGGATTGGCGGTCTGGCAGACGAACACGCCAGGATAATTCGGGTCCGACCAGTCCCTGTACCCGCCGCCGAAGAGGTTGGCCGTCAGCACCGGCGCGGCATTGCGGTCACGTGCGGCCTGCAGGAACTCCAGGGTGGTGAACGCCCCGCTCCAAGTAGGTGTTCCCCACCCCGAGCCGCTGTCGATGTCGCGCCAATCGTAGGTATCGGCATCCAGACCTCCGCCCAGACCGCGTCCCATCGATCCGGCGGCCAGGTCCCATAGCGGATGCCACGCCGAGGAGGCGACCGACCGGTAAGGGCACTGTCCGCGAACCCATGAGCTGAACACAGCGCCCTGGTAGTAATCGATGATGCATGTGTTGCCCGTTGTCGTGGTCTGGGTGCCTGGACTCCACGCAGAAGGGCAGTGGCCGGCCAGACTCCTTGAGGCCCGCGTGCTGAAGGTGTAGGTCGTCCGCGGCAGCAAGCCGGTGACGGTCTTGGTGCTCCAAGCGGCCTTGCTGCTCCACACCGGTCTGGGTCCCAGCGAGCCATCGGCCTGGACGTACATCTTTCCTCCCAGGCTGGGCGAGATCATGATGGCGTAGACGTCTTCGGGACTGTCGCCGGCATCAATCGCCACGTTGATCGTGTCGCTCGTGGCATTCGAGACGACTGGTGGTTGCGGCGTCGTGCAAGTGGTTGAGCAAGCCTCGGAGACAACGTCAAAGGACATCTGCCCGTCGATCCAGCCGACAGTATATGATGTTCCACCGATCACGCCGTCGGCAGCCCATGCGTCGGCATCGTTCATCACCGGGTTGAACGCCCAAGCTGGCTTGACAGTGAAGGTCCAGCTTGCCGTCCGTGCGCCGCTGCCGCCCGTGGCCTTGCCGGTGACGGTCGTTTCGCATGAGACGGGTGTAATGTAGGCAGTGCCGCCCCAGGCGTCCGTTCGGTAAGCCCATCTCCCGCCGCCCGTGGCATCTGCAATGATCCACGTTCCGCCCCATTGCGTTACGTCGGCATCCGTCTTGCCCCAGTTCATGTACCCGCGGCCCTGGCTGTCGTCCCCGCCAGCCTCGGTGTGGTTGAAAAGAACGCGAATGCACCGAATGCTGTCGTACCCGTCGGCGTCAGAGAATGTCATTGAGACTGTGTATGGCGTGGTGTCGTCGGCGATGAGAATCGGCGAGTTCACCGTTGGGAAGACGGTGATCGCCGGTGGCGTGGCCGCCAGACTCACCCCGACAATAGCCCCGAAAAGCAAGAAGCTAAGTGACGACAAGAAAACGCGAGATCTGTCCACCAAATCTGCCCCCCGATGACCGATTGGCCATGACTGCCACTATTGTAACATCTCCGTCTTCAGTATGTTATCTGATTCGCGCAAAGGCCCGAGAGAGACAGGTCTGCCGCCCGCCGATTGCGGGACTTATCGGCGTTTGCCGGGCCGTGTGGTTCGGCGTGTCTCCTCCCGCAGGAATTCAGGCTGGGGAACCTAACACGTGTCAGGTCGGCAAGTTACGCCTTGTGCTAAGATGCACGGTCCTTTCCCTGGTTTCCCATAATCTCGGCCAGCAGG
>CAZTQK010000524.1:0-3777 GCA_964615635.1 uncultured Planctomycetales bacterium | reverse complement strand
AAGCCCGGCAGGATGCAGTGGCCGCTCAGGTGCTCCTGGAATCGTTCCTGAACCGCTCCGGGAAAAAAGCCACTTGAGCAGCGGGCCGGCCGCGAGCACCGCCCGATCAGCCACCGATGCCGAAGAAGACTCTGGTCAGGGCCACGATCAGTGCCTGGGCAATCGTGGATATCTGTGCGACGAACACCTCGGCGATGATCTGGCGGAGTTGGGGCTCCATGTTGCGGATGTAATCGCCGATGTTGTCGTACTGCATCCGCATCAGCGGCAGTGGCAGCAGGGCCAGGGGGGCGGCGAAGCTGTACAGTCTGTTGTTGAGATACCGCATGGTCATAGCTCCATTGAGACCGTCGGATTATACCCGGTCGCACCCCAAGACCCAAGCCGACCATGGCCGACCTCAAATCGCGGCGATTCTGGCACGATGGTAGGCGGCCCGCTCCTTCGCCGTCATTTTCGCGAAGTCAGGTGTCTCAGTTAGGGCATAGGGCTGAGCGGGCCTGGCGACGGGCTTGGCCGAATTGGTGGCCGGAGCAGCCGGGGTCTTGCGAGTGGACGTCACCGGCGACGCCGGCGCCTGCACCTGCCCACCCCCTGCATAGCTCATGGCTTGCGAGGTCAGCTTCATGTCGTCTTCCAGAGAGCGGTACGGTTTGATGCCGAGACCCTGCAGGACGCCGTGATAAGCTCGCACCGCCTCCTCGGGCGAGATCTGCCCGTCCACGATCCGACGCAGCATCTCGACGAAAGCCAGTTGGTTTTCGGCATTGTTGATCTTGCGGCCGTAGAGCGCGACCCTGGCGCCATATTTCTGAGCTTCGGCGATCATCTTAAATGCATCGTAGGTCGTGCCCGCCGACCCACCAAGAATGCCGATCACCAACTGCGGATCGTAGCCGGCCAATTCCTCCGTCCATTTCGGCCCGTGATAGACCATCTTGAGGAACAGCGGCCGGCCGCTCTCCGGGACCCCGGCCAGCGAACGCACGATCATGTCGTTGATGAAGCCGCCGAGCTTCTCCGGCGGGATCGGATTGACCAGGACGTTCGGATCGAAGACTTCCAGGAAATGCCGAAAACCCTTCCGCTCGGCCTCGATGCGGAACTCGCGATATTGCTCGAGCGTGTGCCGGTCCAGTTGGAGGTCGTTGTTGAAAGTGACGCTGTACAGGCCAAGATTGGCGCCGATCACTCGTTCGGTCGGGTGACAGTCGATCTTCCCGCACTGAATCTGGTCGATGGTCGTCGAGCGAAACGGTCGCGACGGCTCGGACGTGTAGATCGACCCTCGCATCACATGGATGTCGGTGGTGTCATTGGCCCTGGCCGCGGGCGTCACGTGCGAGTTGTCGAAGAGCCGTTCCTGGATGGTCAGTATTGAGTTGACGTGGGCCGACATCAGCATGATGTCGACCAGCCCCTGTCGGACGACCTGGCGGATGCACTCGCGAAACTCCGGAAGTGAGCGGAACTTGCCTTCCTGCGAGTAATGCTCAGGCGACTTGCCGGGGGAGGCGATGCCGAAGGCCATGTCGGCATCTTTGGCATCGGCGAGGATGAACTCCCTGCTTCGGGGATCGGCCTTGATTCTGGCAAGCTTGATGTCGAGACTCTTGGCTACCATCGATTGTTAACTCTCTCGCAAAGCGGCAGCGAGTGACGCTCGCCCTTTCCACATCTCAATGACTCATCCACCGCCGACAGGATCAGGGCAACGACCCGGGGGCCGGCGTTGATTCAAACTGGATACCTGCCTGGCGCAACCGGACGTCGTCGGGCGCAACGGGCTTGAAAGTCCTCGTTTCCCGGATGATGTACGAATCGGCCCGTGCATAACGAATGACGTTGCGGAAGACCACTCTCGCCCTCACCTTGCCCTCGCGGACCGACTTGATCTCGACACTGCCCTCCGCGCCTTGATAAGGCCGTCTGCAGGGTCGGAAAACCTCGTTGAGAATCAGCCGGCACCGATCGACGTCGATCTTGGTTTTCTGGCCGATGAGCGGAGGGCCATCGAGAACACAGACGAAAGTCTCGGCCTTTTCGTCGTCGATCTTCTCCGGGTCGTCGGTGATCAGCGATGTGATGAGCATGGTCTTGCTGCCGCCCGGGCGAACGACGAGCAGCTCGGCCGGCGTACCCGCCCGGTCGGCCACTCGTCCACCCCCGGTCATCTGTGGCAGCGTCACGTCGACATCGTGCAGCACCCAGTCGTAGCGAGTCTGATGACAGCCACAGAAGACGAACAGGCAGGCGGCCGCAACAGCGAACACGCTCTTGTTTCGAGCATGACACACGTTAGCGTTCATGTCAGGCACCTCACGCTTGCGGGACTTGTCATCCCAAGACGCCCATGATCCGATCGGTGATTTCCTGTACCACGCGTTCGATCTCTTGGTCACTGACGACCGGAGCTTTGACCGGCTCCGGCGGCCTCATCGGGCCCTCGGGTTTCTTCATTATGGACGGACTTGGCTCGGAGTAACCCCGGCCAAAGTCGATATTGACGCAAAGATCCGCGTTCTGCAGCCGCCGAGGGTCGTCGGTGATGCCAAAGCGTTCCTTGAGGTCCAGCAGTTCCTCCACTTTGGGGGGGCTGATCCGTTCAACCCGCCCCACCTGCTTGGCGATCAGCAGGATCCGGCAGTAGGCATCAAGGATCTCCGTCCACCAGTAGGCCTGTTGGAGCGTCTCGCCCCAGGAGACCACGCCGTGGTTCTTGAGCACCACGATCTTGGCGCTGTTGACGAACGGCAAGATCGTCTGGGCAAAAGCCTGGGCCCCGGGCGTCTCGTACACCGCCGTGGGAATCGGGCCGAGGAAGACCTCGACTTCCGGAAGAATGCAGGTCGGGATCTCCTCGCCGGCGACCGAGAAGGCGGTCGCATGCGGCGGATGCGAGTGAACCACCGCTCTGACCTTCGGATTGGCCTTGTAGATCTCCAGGTGGAGCATTACCTCGCTGGTGCGTTTCTTCTTGCCCGACAGTTGCTTGCCGGTCATATCCACAAGGCAGATATCATCCGGCTTGAGGGCTCCCTTGCTGACCAGCGTCGGCGTACACAGTACGTGGTTTTCGCTGATCCGGTACGAGATGTTGCCGTCGTTGGCCGCCACGAAGCCCTTCTCATAGACTTTGTGGCCGATTTCACAGATTTCCTGCTTGAGCTTGAATTCGTTGAGCATGTCAGTTCACCGTATGGTAGCCACTCACGCCGTGTAGGTCACGCTGTCGAGCAAACATACCAAGTAGGCATCCAAAGCCACCCGATCGGGATAAAACGGCATCGCCGCCTCCCGCCCTTCACTGAAAGCAACCCGATCGCCCGCCCGGCCGCCAATCTGGTCGTAGACAACGACGACCTCTCCCTTGCCGGGGCGGTCCTCGCGAAGGGACTTGGGATCGTGCGGCTGAACAATCAGAAATCGACCCCCGATCATCTTCGGGTCGCATTTGCTGAGCGTCAGCCGGCCGGCCACATCACCAATCCGCACGTCCGCCCCCCTGTTCGATGACCTCGATGCCGGCCAGAGTCTCCGGTGGCGGCGACGTCGGCCCGGCCAGCAGTCGATCGATCATCTGTTTCATCTGGTACGGCGTCAGCGTCGTATACTCCAAAACCAGCAGGTTGATGCCGAGCGACCGGCAGGCCTCCTCGACCATCGGGATGTTCACGCCCAAGGCCGCTCTCACTCCGTTGTGCTTGTTGGCCACGCAGACCGGCACCGGTCCATCGGCCGCAAACACCACGCCTTTTTCAACCTCGCGCCGGGCGA
>CAZTQK010000523.1:0-3781 GCA_964615635.1 uncultured Planctomycetales bacterium | reverse complement strand
CTCATATGCTCTGCCGAGGGTGCGCTCATGATGACCTATAATCCCCAATCTTCGTTTGCGACTTGCTCACCTTCTCTATTCCTCCGCAGTCCGCTCGATATCTGCTTCATCGAGCGGTTCGTCCACGGCATTGCGCAGCCAGGATGGATCGAAGCCTACAGACGATGAGCCCTCGATGCGGATTCGCACTCTGGCTCCATCGGATTTGTCGGC
Organism: uncultured Planctomycetales bacterium; assembly: GCA_964615635.1. GTDB lineage: Bacteria > Planctomycetota > Phycisphaerae > UBA1845 > PWPN01 > JAUCQB01. Next base: position 3,568 of record CAZTQK010000523.1, on the reverse strand, counting down.
CAGGTTCGCGATGGCCGGAAATGCCTTGAAGACCTGTTCTCTGGTCGCTTCGAATGTCAGTGCGACCCGCTTCTTCCGACCGGCGGCATCCGTGCCCGTCGTGACTGGTCCAGTACCAGTTCCCACATCAATTCCGGCCGGGCCCTCATGGACGCTCGGTGGGGAAACTGCGCCTGTATCGACGGGGAAAGCGCCTGCGGGTTGGGCCGCCGGGGCTTCCGGGATCGCTGCCGGCATCATGAGAAAGCCGGAATCGAAATCGACTTCGTCATCGGCAATGGAACGACCGAGAATCACCTTGTCGCGACTTACCTGGTATCTTCCATCAGGACCAAGAACAGGGCCGCCTCCACCTGCCTGCGCCGTAGCGGCTACAGCAGGCAGGCTCACATAGGCGAAGACGCTTTCCGATACACCTCGAGCGATCCCCTTGCGCAGGACTGATGCGGATTCCAACCGGGGCGGTGCAATATCCCGGAAAAAAGATTCAAGGACATCGGATACCTTGATGCCCATGAGCGGGGGCTCACCCAGGGATTCACCGAGCCGCACCCGCTCGGCGATTTTCCGCGGCGTCACCGATCCGTGAATGCGTGGCGTTCCCACACTGGTAAGCAGCTCCATAATGCGCTCGTGGACGCCGGTCGCCTGAAGCGGTCGACCGCCCCTTTCCACTTTCTCTATTTCCAACTCGCCGTCCTGAACCCGAGGTAACCACGCGGCCGTGTAAAGCTCCCGGAAGCATGACTCGGCCGCTGCCTGCTCGGTGCGTTTCCTCTCCCGGAGTTGATCAAGCTGGTCCTTGGTAAGCCGGAGTTGCTGCTTCTTGGCTTCCACGCGGTCGATGGCAAGCAGGTATCGAACAGCGCGCCGCAGTGCCTCGATTTGTTTCTTTTCCGGTATCGCAAGTCCCAGCCCGTTGCGGAATCGCCGGGGACGATCCCCGTACTTGGTCAGATACTCCTTGGCCTGACGTTCCTGCTCCGGCTTGCCCTCGGCGGCGAATTCAAGGGGCAGGTAGGCGACGAGAAAGCGCGGGTCCTCATCGGGAATGTCCTGGCTCTTCGCCGGCCACACGATGGCAGTGTGGTGTCCGGCCAGGCGGGCATCCAGCATCTCCTTGATCATGCTGCGGACCGGGCCGTGACCGCGAGCTTGGGAATCCTCGCGGGCAACGGTCTGCTCCGCGTCCTCGATCAGCTTGGTGACATTCGGGTCCTTCTTGAAGCAGTAGCGGACGCCGTCGTAATGCAGGTACAGGCATGTGTTGCGGAGCTCGGACAAGACGGCCGTGGCCGTAATGTTATCCAGGTCGGGACCGACGCAGGCCGCCAACAGTTCGTTCTCCGTCACGCCAGGTGGGAGTGTCTCATCGCTGCCCGAGCCCTCGCGTCGCAACCCGCCAAACGAGTACAAAAGGATGGCCGTGGCAATGCGCGTGGCTGGTTTCACGCTGGCAAGCGCAGGGGTTTCTCGGGCCATCCGCTCGTCGATACGTTTTGCCCGGGCATTCGGACCGTCGATGTCCGCCGTGATGACCGGGTCGTAGTCGTTCTGTACCCCCAGCTCCTTGAGCATCTTCACCCTAACATCCACGTCCTTGATCGGCACGTCTCCGGGACCGAGAAGCGCCTTGGCCCCGCCGTTCTTCTTAAGGGAGTGCATGCAGGAGGCAAGAAATCGCAGCGCGCCGCGGGTCCGCTGAAAGGCATCCACCGCGGTCCAGCGTTCCCTCATGATGTCGATGAGCGCGGGATGGAACGGATATGCCGCCCGCATCCGATCCCGCAGCAAACGGCCTTCCTCCTCGGCTTGCTGGCGCTCGGAGGGGGTTTCGGCATGGGCCCGTTGCATGCCGGTAATAACTCCTTGATATGCATTGGCCACCTCGTTGGCTGAGGAAGCGTTGGGAGCGCCGCCCAACAGACGCCGCTGAAGGATCGGAAGGACCTCATCGCCCGAGACAGGTTCCCTGATCTGATCAACCCGAGATGCGAGCTTGTCGATCTCGGCAAGCAGCCCGACATTGCCCAGGGCCTCCCTGGCGCTCCAGGTGAGGGAATAGACGAGCGCTGCCTTCTCGCTCCCGGCCACCTCGACGGTCAGATTCTGGAAGAAATCCTTGGCCTGTCGCTGGAGGGTGGAATCAAGGACACTAACCGCCGCGGACCGCTCCATGTACTTGAGCACTTCGTCGAGGAGGATCAGAACCGGCCTGCCGCTTGCTCCATTGGTAAGCAACTCGCGGATCACATCTCCGCCTGGGGACACACGGTCCTTATCGTGCTCGGCGACGAGGGGGAAGGCTTTTTCAGGGTCGATCTGCCAGGCGATCCAGCCCCACATGGTCTGTATCGTCCGGCCGTCTTCCAGCGTCTTGCCGTTACGGGCATCGAATTTCTCGCCGTCGAAAACCGCCACGGCCACATTGCCGGGTCGGGCGAATTCCTTAGCCTCCGGGATGCCGTCCAGCGCCTCTCGCTTTCGCGCGGCATGGAACAGCGACGCCAGGGTGTGCGACTTTCCCCCGCCGAAGGGCACTCTGAGCTTCAACACCCGGTTGTAACCGGACTTGCCGGAAAGGGATGCCAGCACTTCGTCCAGGAGCTTTCGCAGATCGGCCGTGAGGTAGGTCGCCCGAAAGAAGGCTTCCGGGTCCCGGTTGACCACGGGCACGTTGGGATCATTGGCGGCGATGGCTCCGAGATCGATGGCGAACACCGCCTCGGTCAGCGCACCCGCTTCCACGTCGGGATGGAGCTTGACCAGGTCGGTCCAGGGACGAAGTGCATGTGTGCTCACTTTTTGGCCTCCGAATTTCGAATGAGTTCAAATAGGGTTCCTTCCCTGGCGGCCAGCCGTTGGTCGATGAGCGCCCGCCAGTTGGCGACGAGTTTCTTGAGGGCGGACCCTTCTGCCGGCGTGGTCGCAAGAAGGTGTTCCGGTCCGTCGTCCTTCCTGCCGGCCAACGCAGTTCCGGCCAGGGTCTGGGCTACCAGACGCAACCGCTCCCGGTCCGGCCTCGTCTCGTCGAGGAAGTCATTGAGCTTGCGGGGTTCGTTCTCCACCAGCCAGAGGATGCGGTGCAGGATGTCGATCAGCGGGGCGGACTTGCCATCATCCTTTGGCATCCCCAGCTTTTCGTCGTTGCCGCGTTCCGCGAAATCTCGCAGTCTGTACTTGCCCTTCTTCTTTTCGACCAGCGCGCGGCTGCCGGACGAAAGGCCGTTCTGGCCGTCCAGCTCCACGTTCTGGCCATAGGTGAAAACAATGGCCTCGCCCGCGTCCATCTCGGCCGCCTTGTAGGTGTAGCGCCAGAGCACGTAAAACCTGCTCGGCCCGTCCACCGCCGCAACCCCGCTGCCGCTCACGCCGAAGATCTTTTCGAGAAGCGTCTCCAGCACGACCCCTTCCACCTCGGCCAGGAACTTCTCGGCCGGGACCTCCTCGCCGTTTGCGTACTCCACGCGGGCAAATTTGGTGAAGGCGCGGAGCCCTGCACCTACCGCGGCAATGACCAGGTCCGCGCCGGTGATACCCATCTTCCAGAGAGAATCCACGCGCTCGC
>CAZTQK010000522.1:0-3785 GCA_964615635.1 uncultured Planctomycetales bacterium | reverse complement strand
GGACCGGGGGGCCGAGTAGACCGTCGGTGCGATCTTGACCAGCTCGGTCTTGTTGTAGGCCAGGGGCGCGTCAAACCCGACGGTCAGTTGCTTGGGCAAATCGGAAGACAGGAAAGCCCGAAACCGAACGGGGCGGCGCTCCTCGGTACGCAGGCTGGCCTGGAAGGCCGGGTTGACCAGGGCCGCCACTTGGGCCTTCGACCGGGGGCGGAAGACCTCTACCGGCATCTCCTGCCCGGCGTTGTACTCCGCCCAGTCCCAGAGCACGTCAATGAGGTGTTCGGGATAGGCCGAGCCGGCGGGCGGGAACTCGTATTCGAACTCGTGGTACAGCCGGGCCATTCAGGTGACTCCGTTCTACCTACTCTAAACAAAGAGCGGGACAGTCCCCATTTCGCTGAATCAAACAGCCCATGCCGGACTCACAGATTCCTGCGAACAGCCCATCTCCGTGCGAAATGGGGACAGTCCCGAACGCGCTTCATTGAGCCGACCAGGCTCCGACACACTGTGCGATGCCGTCCTCCAGACTGGTGAAGGGGGCGGTATACCCGGCCGCGCGCAGGTCGGACAGATCGGCCTCCGTGAAGCTCTGGTACTTGCCCTCCAACTCGCGGGGGAACGGGATGTACTCGATTTCGCCGCCGCCTCGCAGGCTGATCAGGGTCCGGGCAATGTCGTTGAAGCTGCGGCTCTGACCGGTGCCGACGTTGACGATCGCCTTGCGGACCGGATCTTCGGCGAAAAACAGATTGACATTCACCACGTCGCCGACGAACACGAAATCGCGTCGCTGTTCGCCATTGCCATAGCCGCCGGTCCCCTCAAACAAGCGGGCCTTGCCGGTTTGGCGAAGCTGCTGGTTAAGCTGGTACACCATCGAGGCCATGCGGCCCTTGTGTGCCTCGTTCGGGCCGTAGACGTTGAAGTACCGCAGGCCCACGACGGTACTGCCGGCCTTGCTTGCCAGGTGCCGTACGTGCTGGTCGAACACCAGCTTGGAATAACCATAGACATTCAGCGGCCGTTCGTTGGCCGGGTCGATGCGGGTTTCCGAACTGGCTCCGTAGGTGGCCGCACTGGATGCGTACACGAACGGAACGCGGCAGGTTAGGGCGAACTGGAGCAGGGCCTTGGAGAACGTGAAATTGTTGTCCATCATGTAGCGGCCGTCGGTCTCCATCGTGTCCGTGCAGGCACCCTGATGGAAAATGGCCCTGACCGAGGCAGCGAACGTGCCGGCGTCAAGCTGCTTGCGCAGCTCGCCACGGTCGAGGTAGTCGGCAATCCGACAGTCGGACAGGTTGCCGAACCGCGGGCACTGAGTTAGATCATCGACCACAATGATGTCAGTGATCCCTCGATCGTTGAGGGCCTTGACGATATGACTGCCGATGAAACCCGCTCCGCCGGTGACGAGATACATGGGTTCAGATACTCCTGCCTCGGTTGCATCCTGTCCGGCCAGCGCAGACTCGTCCGCTTGCCAAGCGAACAGGCCTTTAGACTGTTAGGCTGTTCGACTGTTAGGAAGAACAGCGGGAGCGGTTCGGAGCCGTTGCCCGTCGCCTGCCAGCCGAAGGGGTCCGTGACAGTCTAGGCGGCTCTTTCAGAAGCCCGAGCGTAAGCGAGGGGCCAAGCCGCGACGAGGCCAATACCACACGGGGGCCGCTCCCTTACGGTCGCGGTTCTGAAAAAGCCATAGCGCCCTCCCCCCGAAACTGTCACGCACCCGGCAACTGAGGCCGTGGCAGGTTGACGCTGGCCAACTATAATTGGGCACCATGGCGAGAACGCTCACCATGGTGTTGATGAACTTGACGGTGCCAGGCAGCGGTCTGATCCTCCTGGGACGGGCATGGTTGGGTTTCGCTCTGGCCGTCTGGTTCTGCCTGGCAGCGGTGATTGCCGTTTCCGGGAGGCTCATTGCGCCCGCCATCATGCCCTGGGGACTGACGGCGACCTCATCGGTCCTCGCCCTGACCGCCTGGATCCTGGGACAGGGGTTGCTCATCTCCCGGGTCCGGTGCCTCAAGGGCCGGCTACCGGCCGTACTGCTCTCAGCGGAGGAAACCGACGGCTAGGGCACTTGGCTGCGGGAAACCCGGCGAACGGCGATTGTGCATAGCTTTCCACGAGAGACCCCGCGGGTGTGGGTTGGTGCCGATAATAAGTCCGGATCGAGCCCCAAACCATTCACTTCCGCGCCACTGGCCGGAACCCTGGTTTCCCACCACGGGTGTGGACAAGCGGTGGGTCCACCGGGTCGGGGGGGCCTCAGAGGCATCCCGAGACTCTCCTGCGGTCGGGTAGATCGCCGGTTTTTGGGCTGCCGGATCGCCCCGCCGCCCAACCTGAAATGCCACAACTGGCGGTGGAAGCTGGCCGATATGGAAGCTGACGGGGCTTGCGAGGACTCATGCGGTTGCTTGAAGGGGCTTGCAGGCGGTGCTAGAATGCGGTGCGTCCCAGAACAACCGCCCCCTGCGTGCGATCTCCGTTGGTGATGGCACAGTATGTAACAAACGCCCGGCAGGGGCAGAGAATCCGTGTCTCCGTCGGCAGGCACGGTTTGTAATGGGCATACAAGTGCGTGCGAGATAAGACCTTCAGACGGAAAGCCGACAGGGGCCATGCTTCGAATTTAGGCACTGTTCTGGCAGGAGCAAGGAATGTTCGAACGTTTCACGGATCGGGCTCGCAAAGTGATGGCCCTGGCCAACCAGGAAGCCCAGCGGTTCAATCACGAATACATCGGTACCGAGCACATCCTGTTGGGTCTTGTCAAGGAGGGCTCGGGTGTTGGAGCCAATGTCCTGAAGAACCTCGATGTTGACCTTCGAAAGGTGCGGCTGGAGGTCGAGAAGCTGGTCAAGAGCGGCCCGGACATGGTCACCATGGGCAAGCTTCCGCAGACGCCGCGGGCCAAGAAGGTGATCGAGTATGCGATTGAAGAGGCCCGCAACCTGAATCACAACTACGTCGGGACGGAGCACCTGCTTCTGGGCCTGCTTCGTGAGCACGATGGTGTTGCGGCCCAGGTACTGATGAACCTCGGGCTGAAGCTGGAAGACGTGCGCGAAGAGGTCTTGAACCTTCTCGGGGCGGGCATCGAAAACGAGGAGGTGCAGCCGCACTCGGCCGGCGAAACCAAGAAAGGCAAGAGCAAGACCCCGGCCCTGGATTCCTTCGGGCGCGACCTGACGGAGATGGCCCGCGAGGGCAAACTCGATCCGGTGATCGGACGGCACCGTGAGATCAGCCGCGTGATCCAGATTCTCTGCCGCCGGCAGAAGAACAACCCTGTCCTGCTCGGCGAAGCCGGTGTGGGCAAGACGGCAATTGTCGAGGGGCTGGCGCAGAAGATCGTCAGCGGCGAAATCCCCGAGCTTCTCGCGGATCGCCGGATCGTCGTGCTCGACCTGGCCATGATGGTCGCCGGCACCAAGTACCGCGGCCAGTTCGAAGAACGCATCAAGGCGGTCATGAACGAAGTGATCCGCGCCAAGAACGTGATCCTGTTCATCGACGAACTCCACACGCTGGTAGGCGCCGGCGGGGCCGAGGGGGCGATCGACGCGTCCAACGTGCTCAAGCCGGCCCTGAGCCGCGGCGAGATCCAGTGCATCGGTGCGACCACGCTTGACGAATACCGAAAGTACATCGAGAAGGATGGGGCCCTGGAGCGGCGTTTTCAGCAGATCATCGTGGAATCCCCGACTCGCGAGGAAACCATCCAGATCCTGCGCGGCCTCGCACCGCGCTACGCCGAGCACCACGGCGTG
>CAZTQK010000521.1:0-3785 GCA_964615635.1 uncultured Planctomycetales bacterium | reverse complement strand
CTGCGAACCGCGTCAGGCAAAAAGGAGCCAGACCCCGGCCCGCTAAACACGTACTTATCCTGCCGGTTGAAGACCGAGGGGATGACTTCGACAGGCTCAGTCCAAGAAAGCCCTCGGCTCGTCAAGAGACAGTCATAGCGCCACTCTGATGCGGATTTGAACGCTCCCCGTTCCGGTGGTACGCTGCTTCCCCTGTCGAGGGGGCGGGTCCCCTTTGCAGTTTCAGGACATCTTGGGTGACAGTGTTGCGAGGTGTACGAGTATGAAGACTCTGCATTGGATGTTGTTCGGCGGTTTGGCCCTGTGCGTGAGCGGGGCGTTGGTTTGTCTGGCTCAGAGCGAAGGCGGCAAGAAAAAGAGGATCCTGTTCTATTCGCAATCGTTCGGTTTCCGGCATTCGGTGGTCAATCGGCCGTTGTCCGGCGAACTCTCACACGCCGAGAAGATCTTCAAGGAGACCGCGACCAAGGCAGGATACGAGGTGTTCCTGTCGCAGGATTTCCACGATCTCGAGGGAGACGCCTGTAAGAAATATGATGCGATCGTCTTCTACACCTCGGGGAACCCGCTGATCAGCCGTGAGCCGCTGATGAAGTGGATCCGGGGCGGCGGTGCCTTCATCGGCATCCACGCGGCCACCGACTCGTTCCGCGGCGAGGATAAGGGCATCCCCGGCTGGCCGGAGTACGTGAAGATGATCGGTGCGGCGTTCCAGACTCACAAGGAGCAGAGAGTCGCCACGCTCAAGATCGACGTGACCGACCACCCGGCCACCAAGATGCTCGAGCAGGGCTGGAAGCTGCAGGATGAGTACTATTTGTTCGGCGACACGTTCCTTGCAGAGAGTTCTCAATTGCTGGTCAGCGTGGATACGCAGAAGACGTCGGAAGACGACCTCAAGGCGATGGGCATGAAGCCCGGCAGCGTGGTTCCCATTGCCTGGACCCGGACCGAAGGCAAGGGCAAGGTCTTCTACACCTCGCTGGGCCATCGCGAGGACGTGTGGACCAACCCGGCCTACCAGAAGCACCTGCTCGGCGGAATCGCCTGGGCCATGGGGCTCGAGAAGTAAGATTCGATTGTCCTGCGGGCCGGGGGTGTTTGTGCCTTCGGCCCGCGGTCTTGCGCGGAGGCCACGGCATGATGACTCGTGCGACATCTTCGTGTCTTCTGCTGTGTCTCCTGCCTGTGGGCTGTGCCGGCTGGAGGTCAGATCGCGTTGTCATCGACGATCTTCTGCATCGCCCGGATGCTCGCCATGGCACGCTCGGACCCACCGGCAAACGATTGTTCGCGGAACGGCTGGACGAGGGGCTCGGTTTCCGCGGACAATTCTCCTACATCCATTACGCGAAGATCGCGAACCCCATCGTGTTTTGCCCGCTTGACTGGGCCATATCGAGTTCAAATCACAACGTCTTCAAACAAGACAAGCCCTTCGTTTCGGTAACGGACCGAGTCGACTGGTTCCCGAGCCACCTCGTGACTCACTCGCGGTTCGGCCGCTTCGTAGTCACCGAGCGCAAGTTCATCACCGACGACGATACGCTGGTGGAGCTGGTGACGGTCACGAACGACTCGAAGGTCTCCGCCGAATGCCTTCTTCAGGTCTCCAGCGGCTTCGCCCGCGAGCGCGGCCCGGACAATACCCTGACCGGCGCGGCTGATTTCCGCGGCGTTCGGGGGCATGCAGTCCTGCTCGCACCCCGTTTCGCACTGGCAGGCAACGAGCCGTCGCTATGGCGATGTGTCGGCATTTGGCCCGGCCAGTCGGTCAGTTTCCGTATCGTCATGTCTTTCCAGGAAGACGCCGCCACGGCCGTGAAAACCGCTCGCGAATGGGCGGTGCGAACGGACCCGCTCGGGCACCAGCGAGCCGCCTATCAGAAATGGTTCGACGACAACTGCCCCCGCTTCGAGTGCGACGACCCGTATATCACCAAGCTCTACTGGTATCGCTGGTTTGTCGCCCGGCACTGTCTGAGCCGGGCTTGTACCGGCAATTTGCCGTATCCGTACTTCTTCGAGGGGACGCACCAGCCGCACTTTCCGCGGCTGATTTCCTTCAGTTCGCCGCACATCATCGCCGAGACCCGCTGGCTGCGCGATCCGCAATACGCATTCGGGCAGGTCAGCAACCACTGCCTCAATCCGGATGACACGAGCGGGTTCTTCATCTCCGCACGGATCGACGAAAAAGGAGGCGACTATAACAACTGGATCGTCAAGGCTGCTTGGGAGGCTTTCAAAGTTCACCCCGACCGCCAGTGGCTGCAGTCGGTGATCGAGCCGATGTCCGAGGACGTGCGCGGTACGCTTCGGCAGTTCGACCGCGACGGCGACTTTCTGCCCACACCGCGCAAGCACGGGACGACCGGCATGGAGTACCAGCCGTCGTTCTTCTACTTCAACGAAAACTACGACAACAGCAAGCCCGATGCCCCGCTCGAACGCGGTGACTACGCCGCCTACCTGTACGGCAACACGAGCGCGCTGGCCGAGGCGTGGCGGTTTCTTGGCAACTCGGCCCGGGCCGCCGAGTTCGAGCAACTGGCGGGCAAGATCCAGGCGGCGTGCCTGAAGAAGTTGTGGGACCCCACGGACCGGTTCTGCTATGCCGTCCGTGAGGGTGACGGGGCGGTCGCCCGGGTTCGGGAGGTCGTGGGTTTCTATTCCTTCATGAGCCGGTTGCTGCCCAACGAGCCGGAGTACGTCGCCAGCCTGGCATACCTGGTCGACCGGGCCGAGTTCTGGACGGCCTACCCACCGGCGACGGTCACCCAGAAATGCCCGGCCTATACCCCGCACGTGGCCACTTGGCCCGCGGCAGGGGGCAAGACCCATGGCTGCATGTGGAATGGGCCGGCCTGGCCGCACGCCACGAGCCTCATTCTGGATGTCATGGCCATTGCCCTGCGCGAGTACAACCAGCCCCACGTCAAACCCGAGCACTTCTGGCACATGCTGGACCGCTACACGCACTTGCAGTATGAGAATGGCGACCTTGGCCGGCCGATGGTCACCGAATATTACGATGGCCAAAGCGGCTCGCCGGATCCGACGGGCTGTCCGGACTACTTCCACAGCACCTACTGCGATCTGATCATCCGGCACGTGGTAGGCTTGCAGCCGTCGAACAGCGACCGGGTGGTCGTCGATCCGATCCCCGGCCCGCTTAAGCGGTTTAGCCTGCGGGGGTTACGGTATCGCGGCCATGAGCTGGATATCGTGTACAATTCCGCGGGCGGCGGGCGGGAGTCCGGTCTGGCGGTTTGGGTTGACGGGAGGCGGGCGGCGTATCGGCCGGGGGCGATCGGGCGGGTCGAGTTCGATCTGCCGGCCGGCCAGCGATTGGTGAATTGATGTGTGAGCGCGTGAGAAAGGTATTGCACGGTCGGAGCTGCTGCAGGCGGCGGAGACCTGCCGATCCAGGCTCTCGCATTTGCTCTGAGGGAGACTGAACGGGATGAAGGTGGTGTGGCAGGTTGCAGGCGGTCTCTGCGTCATCGGGGCGGCGCTTTGGTGGACGTGTACGGGCCGGGGAGACGGCGGGCGCGAGCCGGCCGGTCGGTCGACTGAGCCGGGCGGCGCTGCGGTCATTGCTTCGGCTCCGCGAAGGCCCGTCTCGGCTTTAGCGGGCGTTCCGTACCATAGCATGTCGTGGCAGGTGCACTACTCGGCCACGGCCGTCGAGCAGGCCAAAGTCCTGCTCCGTGAGATCGCCGATCTGGGCGCCGACACGGTGATGATCAGCAACCCGGGCTACCAGGAGCACGCCGGTTCCG
>CAZTQK010000520.1:0-3803 GCA_964615635.1 uncultured Planctomycetales bacterium | reverse complement strand
CGGCAGGCCTCGACGTTCTTGAGCGGCTCAGGGCCGGGCATCAGCCAGAGATCGATGTCCTTCAGCCAGCTCGGCACTGATTGATTCTCGAGTCGTAGGCCGCCCTTGGCCCTGCCCCACGGTGTCTGGCGATTGAATGACCGGTAGATCTGGGCGGCATTCCAGTAATCGCCGTCAAATGCGCCAACGGCCACTTCGAATTCAGGTGAGTAACGACCTCCGGCCGTGGCCGCCTCGGACGGCCAGTGCACACAAGTGACGCCAACGCCGTCTTCTCGGGCCTTGACGGCAAGACGCTTGTGATGCGCCCTCATGTCATGAATGCCGATGTACATCCCGTTGCCGTTCCGATAGAAAGCTACGAAAGGCATAGAGGTGACCAGTGACGGATAGGTGCCCTCGTAACTCATGCCGGGCTTCACGTCGTATTCGAGGCCCCAGCCGAAGGGCGCGGCCAATTTCAGGCCGGGCTCGGTGCGGATGTTCGGCAGGATGGGCCAATCCGCCCGCGCTACTCTCCAACCTTTCGGCAAAACGGCTCCAAGATGCCACCGTGTCATGCGACGGTCCCATGAGATAGACAAGACCACCTGCAACTGGATGTCCTTCGCCTTCCCGTTCCAGACAAGTCTCGTCCTGCGGCCCTTCGTGACCTCTTGCCCGAAAGGGGTCTCCACACTGTCCAACTCCACCGCGGCCGAGCCGGGCCCCTGCAGGGACAGACGCCATAAGGCCTCTCTCTCGCCGAGTGGCTTAAGCCATTCTTCACCGACCGCAGCCACAACAGAGGACAAGGCAATCTGATGACTCTCGGTCGCCTTCGGCACCTCTGCGGCTGAATTCTCCGGTATGGACAGACGAGATGACGGGGTCTGAGCCGCCCATACGGTCATCATGCCGCCAAGCACCAACGATGCCCACGCGATCAGACGCAGCCTTTTCATATCGATCACCTCATATCACACGGCTGCAACCAGACAGCCCTAACACGGACTCCGAACGGCGGGCAGTGTACCGCGCATGAGGCGCTCTTTGTAGTTGATCACTGGTCGTTCGGACACGCTGTTTGACGCTGGGACGTGCCCTTCGATAGCATGACGATCTGGAGAAGCCTCGGGCGTTGTGTTGCCCGGGCAGTTGCAGCGAAGCCGGTCCAGTCCATTCGATGACGGAGGATTCATCCATGAGTATGCCTGAGATGCTTTCGGGATGTGCGTGCTGCCAGATGAGTCGGCGGCGGTTCCTGGCGACCGGGTGCGCGACGTGTGTCGGGGCGACGGGCATACTGACAGCCGGGTCCACTGCGATGGCCGCCGAAGGGCGTAATAAGATCCGCGTTCGCATCATCTACTCGCTGCACGCGGTCAAGCAGCCTCGCCCGGACTGGCCCAATGTCGGCTTTGACTTCCAACCGGCGATGGATCGGATTACCAACACGCTCAAGGAGGCTTGCCCGAGATTCGAGTTCCTCACGAGCATGGCCGACGGCGAGGAGGCGGCCAAGAAAATCCTGGAGGAGGACAAGGCGGCGAACATCGACGGCTACCTCGTCTACCAGATGAACTGCTGGAACAAGGTCGTGCAGGCCATAGCGGCATCCGGTAAGCCCACGTTGTATGCCGACTTCCAGTACGGCGGCAGCGGCGGGTTCCTCGTCTACACCGCGGGATTCCTCCGAAGCAAGACTCCCAATGTCGGCTTCGTCGCGTCTTCGCGGATGGAGGACCTGATCGCGGCCGTCCGCTGTTTCAGACTGGTCAGAAATGGCGGCTCAATGGCCGATTTCGTGGCGGCCACCGTCAAGGCCCGCCAGCAACGCACACCCAAACCGGGCGATCTCGCCTGCAAGCCCGACAAAGTCGATGCCCTGAAACCCAAGGACTGCCTGGCCAGGATGAAGGAGTCGAAGATCCTGACGGTGGAGAAGGGCTGGCACAACATGGATGAGGCGGTCAAGAAGGAGATGGGCATCGAGGTCGTCCGGGTACCCTTCAAGGAGTTGAACGACGCCTGGGAAGCGGCGGATAAGGACGAATCGAAGGCCATCGCGGATCGCTGGCAGAAGACGGCCGCGAAGATCGAGGGCGTCTCGCGGAAAACACTCGAGGAGTCCGCAGCCATGTATCTGGGCGAGAAGGCCCTGCTCAAAAAGCATGGAGCCAACGCCATCACCATCAACTGCCTCGGCGGGTTCTACGGCAACCACATTCATGCTTACCCGTGCCTGGGCTTCTACGAACTGCAGAATGAAGGGCTGATCGGGGCGTGCGAGTGTGACCTGCGATCAACGGCCACCATGGTCACGGTCACCGCCCTGACCCAGGGACGGCCAGGCTACATCTCAGACCCGGTCATCGACACCTCCTCGCGGCGGATCATCTACGCCCACTGCGTCGCGCACAACAGGGCGTTCGGGCCGAAAGGCGAGGCCAACCCGTTCGAGATTCTGACCCATTCGGAAGATCGCCAGGGGGCATCGGTCCGCTCCATTCTTCCGCTCGGGTACATGACCACGACGGTCGAGTTCCGCCCGGAGATCAAACAGGTGCTCTTCCACCAGGGCAAGGCGGTCGCCAACGTCGACGACGACCGGGCCTGCCGCACCAAGCTGGCCGTCGAGCCGGTCGGCGACATCGAGAAGCTCTTCGGCGAATGGGACCAGTGGGGCTGGCACCGGGTCACCTTCTACGGCGACCTCAAGGAACCGGTCTTCGCCCTGGCCGACACGATGGGCTGGAAGGTGCTGGAAGAGGCGTGAGGCCTCGTGTTAGATCGCCACGCCGGGGTCGCCTTTCCGGATCTTGTCCATTGCGGCGGCCACTTCGCCCCGTAGCGACTCGAACCGATCGACGAAATAACCCAGACATTTGGCATCGTCGAAATCGGGCAGCTTGACCAGAGACCTGAAATCGACGGCATCCTGATCGCGGCGTGTCCGGGCGGGATTGATGGCCGAGCAGTACTTCATGGCGGCGAGGGCCTCGGCAGAGGGAACGGCTGACTCGCGGCGGGCGATTTCCAGAAGCACCGGGTGGTTGCGGGCATCGACAATATCGATCCCGAGCGGTTCGCAGGTAATCGCCTCACCGCCGTCTTCATAGCCGATACGATCCCGATGGTCGCGAAACCAGGCTCGGACCTTCTGGAAGGTCTTGCCGTCCACCAGGTAGTCAGTGTCCTCTGTGAATCGAGGCTTGATGTACAGAGCCAGCGCCTTGGCCCCGATCAGCAGGCCCCCGCCCTCCCGGATGATCGCTTCGAGTTCCTGACGTTCCGGCAGACTCTCCTTCTCGGCGGCGGCCATGACGAGCCTTTCGAAAAAAGCGTCAACTTGTTCGTAGCCGACCTGTTGCACGGGGATCTCCTCGACACACGCCGTCATTATACCAGACCGCATACTCATCCTGAAAACCTGAGTCGAGTCGGCAACGACTCCAGCGTGCTTCAGAAGCCGCCGGCTGAGCCGGGCGCCGGCTGGTTTTCCGGGAGGTTGTTCCGGCGAAGGAAGACCCGCACCCAGAGGCAGGCGCTGAGGTACCCGATGGTCCCGCCTGCCAGGCAGTCGCTGGGCCAGTGGAAGAACTGGATGAAGCGGGAGGCCGCACAGCCGACGGCCAGGGACCAGAACAGCCAGGCCAGACGCGGGTAGAACGCGGCCAGCACCGTGCCGAAGGCGAATGCGGCGGACGAGTGGCCGGAGGGGAAAGAGACGCTGCGTTCTTCAGTGTTGCCGGGAGCCCAGCCGACCCAGGAATCGGCCGACCGGGCAGCCGGATCACGAACATCGACAACGCCGGCGTTCG
>CAZTQK010000519.1:0-3811 GCA_964615635.1 uncultured Planctomycetales bacterium | reverse complement strand
CTGTGCCCCTCACTTAATTCTTGCGCATCTGTGAACCCGAACAGGTTGAGTAATGAAGCTCCGGGTGATGTCGAGGTACCCGAGTTCTACGAGAGCGCGGCGTACAGCTCGACGGTGATGGGCGGCTAACGTCATTTCGCTTGGGTTCTGAACGGCATCGTTCTGTTGCCGCTCGTATTCTACAACGGCTGCCTCGAACGTGTCACGCTCACGGGCACAGATGGGTGCCCGAGCCGCGAAGCGGCTGGCGGCATTGTCGGCTGGCAGGCCTTGGGGGAAGTGCGCTTCGTTCGCCCACAACTGAGCTGCGTAGAGGTCATCGCAGGTCCAGTCGAGGTGCCGCCCATGACGGGCGGCCAGGTATTCTGTCCGGCGCTTGGCCCCACCAATTCCGGCTTCGCAGCTCCCGTTGTAGCGCGGAACGCGGATGGGTGAACGCAGTGGAGTGATCCGCCAGCGAGCCAGGCACTTACTGATTTCCGGTGCATGGAGGGCCGATCCATTGTCGCTCTTGAGCACCAGCGGGGCACCGTGTGTCAGCATTAGCGACTCAAGAACGGCCAGCACGTGGGCTGCCGTTCCATCTAAGACCGGGGCCCATGCCAACTGCATCCCGCTGGCCAGATCGCGCACAGCTAAGATCTGGGTGTAGCAACCGTCAATCGGTCGCGGAGGGGTGCTGTGATCCATCGCCCACACACTACCCGCGTGACGCCAGTGGAGCGTCTCCGTTTGCCGGCGATGGCCGCGCTGGTATTCATTGCGATAACCGCGGAGCAGGTCGACCAGGACGCAAGGCCGGACCTCTGGGCAACACATACGCAAGGTTGGAATGCCAAGCTGTGGTCCCCCGACCTCAAGCACCGCTTCGACCGCTAAGCGGTTCTCAAGAGTCGGCTCGACACACACGCGCCCACGAGGTCTGACAGTTAGCTCCCCCCGGGCTTGGCGACGCCGCCAATAGGCCAGCGTGCGCGCCGATACCGCCAAGCAGCGAGCCGCGCGCCGGCAGGATGGCTGATGCTGGGCGACGAACTGGACGGCCGCGGTTCGAGCATGGTGCTCATGCTCGCGGCGAGCTTGCTGTCGGGCAACGTATTGGAGTGCGCGGGGTGTTGCCGACGAGGTGCTCAGCGCGGTCGGCGATTGGTCCGTCGCGTCGTTTTTTTGAGCGCCGCAGGCGGGCCTGGTTTCACGAGATGCGGCATCGCCTGAGCTAACTCCAGCCGGACCGACTGCGCGGCCAGTTCCCGTTCTAAGTCGTTCACCTGCATAGCCAACTCCGCGCTGCGAGCTGCCTCGGAACGGAGTTGCTGGGGCGGCCGGCCGACAGGCTTCGGCTCCAGATCCGCCAAGCTCAATTGCAACACCCGTGTCCGCAGCTTGTGGAACATCGCTTCGCTGATGTCTAGACGACGCGCTGCTTCGACCACGCTCAGCCGGCCAGCAATCGTCGCCAAGATTAGCGCCAAGCGCTGCTTGGCACTGGCCGAACCTTCCAGATGGTCCACCAATCCAGGCCCTAACGGTTTGCGTCCTGCCATGGGAAGTCACTCCCCCATTCCCAAGTGCCAGTCCATTCATCACGCCTCCTCCGTCCCAGCACAGGGCGCCGTTGGTTGTAGCGAAGTGGATTCAATCTGGCCAGCACCCTCGGCGGCCTGGGTTCGCAATCGGTCGGCTGCCCGCAGCGAGCGAACCATGGGCTTGCGCTGCTTGCGCGGCTTACCGGCACCATTCACTTTGGGGGGCGACGGCTTGACCTGCATGACCAGTCCCAGGCTCCGCTGCGTCACCCGTACCAGCGCCTCTTGGCGCGCACATTCCCGACGCGCTGCTTCCAATTGCTTTTCCAATTGCTGGACGCGGTTCTCCAGCAACGGTTGCTTACCACGGGGGCGGGGGCCTAACGCCGCCACCAATCCCTCGACCGCCCTTGTCTCCAACTGATAATACCGCGGCAATGAGATCCCCAGCCCTTGTGCTGCTTCCGGCGGCGAACGCACCCCGGCCAACACTTCCAAGATCGTGGCCGCCAATCGCTGAGCTTCGCTCAAGCTCACCGCAGGTTTGCCCCCATCCGCTGACTTGGTGGTCCGCTTCATGCCTCACCTCCATACTCCGGCAAGTCCGTGGGAGGCATCTCGATTTCACCGCGCTCGGTCAGATAAGCATCCAGCGCGGAGACGCCAGGCGGTAGCTCCTCAGGCAAGGACCCCGCCGACGCTGGAATCCCCTGCGGGCAAACTGCCGATGGCAACGAGTCACCCGCGTTTTCGATCGGAGCCACCAGCTCAATCTCCGATCGCTCCGCACCCGCTTGTTGCAGGATCACTCGATCACCCGCCTGATGCACGCTGAAGGGTTTTCCCTCAATCTGACCCGTCAGATAGAACGGCTTCTTTGGCACCCCACGTCGCGAGAGCTCTAAAGCGTTCGTCGCCACTCGCTGCTTCAGGGTCGCCAATACCTCGGGTGCAGCCTGGAAGAACCGATCCGCTGGAACCAGGCCTTCAATCCCCGCATGCACCCGCTGGAAGTTGTAGTGGTCTATAAACAGACCAATCCGCCGCCGCGCATCCTCAAGATCGATGAACACGGCGCTCTCGACACACTCCCGCCACAAGGTTCCCCAGAACCGCTCAACCTTCCCCAGAGTCTGAGGACGCTTGGGCTTGGCCACGATTTGACGTACCCCTAGTTTTTCTAACTCCTTGGTGAACTGGCTCTTACCCCGCCAAGTGATGTATTGTGTCCCATTGTCCGTCAAGATCTCGCCCGGCACACCATAAGCACCTATGGCCGCCCGCAAGACCTCGATCACTAACGGCGTCGACTGACTTCCGTGGAGACCGTACCCAGTAATAAAGCGGCTGTGGTCATCCAAGAACGCGACAAGGTACACCCGCCGATTCTGTCGCTTCAACACGAACGTAAACAGGTCCGTTTGCCACAACTGATTCGGCTTCGCCCGCTCGAAGCTTCGCACGTGATCCGGATGCGGGCGAGTCGGTTGCTCAACCAGCTCATAGCCTGATTCCCGCAGCACCCGTGCCACCGCATTCGGACTGGCCGGCAAAGCTGGACCGCGCGTCAGCATGTCGCTGATCCGCTCGCAGCCCCAATCCGGATGCGCCTGCTTGAGCATCAGGATCGTGCGCTTGGTCAACTCAGGCAACTTGCTGCCTGACTTCGTCCCCCGCGGCCGATCCACCAAGCCACCCGGTCCCTGTTCTTCGAACCGCCGCTTCCAGGCATACAACGTGTGCCTCGATACGTTGACTAAGGCGGCAAAGTCCCGCGCCGGCAATCCGCTTCTCTGCCAGGTATCCAATAGCAACAGTTTCTGTTGCGGGGTCACCGGAACCTGCGCCCGGTCGACCGGCTTGGACAGCGTACCCCGACGACGGCCTCGTAAGGCGGGTGGTGGTACAGCCTCTCCCCAGGACAGCGAGTCCGGCAACTCGTGCGACTCCGCATCCTCTGCCGGTACGGCCTGCTGGTGCCAAGCCGCCGTCCAGGCTGCGTCCGGGCCCACGTCAACGACCGGCTCACCCCCGCCCGCCGGCGGCGTCGCGGGGTCAGGCCCGTTTCCGCTACGCTCCAACGGGCCTGACCCCGCGAACCCCTCTTGATTCTCAGCCAACCGTAAGTTCTGCTCGTCTGTCATGACTCCACTCCTTCAGGCAAAGGTTGGAGTTCATTCCTCTACTAGTTTCAGCGCAACTATGCGCAAGGATTCTCAGGAGGGGCACAGGCGTCGCACAGCGACTTAGGACAGGAGCTGTCGGCACGCTTGGAGGTGCTCGTA
>CAZTQK010000518.1:0-3816 GCA_964615635.1 uncultured Planctomycetales bacterium | reverse complement strand
TTCAGGCCGTGCCGGGTGATCGCAGGTGCTACCCGGGCTGCCCCGACTCTCGCCCGGAACCGCCGCGCTTTCTCGGACGGCGTTTGGGCGTCTGGTCGACTCTGGGAGGCTTTCGTCAAGCGGCGACGTCCTCGTCAAACGTTTTCTTGCGCCTCAGGATGTGGTGGTAGTGCTGGGCGAAGCGATGGGCCTCATCCCGCACTTGCTGTAAGAGGCGCAGGGCCGGATGGTTGCGCGCCAGGCGGACCGGCCTGCCGCGGGCTTGGATATAGATCTCCTCTTCTCGCTTGGCCAGCGAGACTACCATCGGTGGGCGGATGTTCATCTCGTCGAAGGCGCTCAGGGCGGCGTGAAGCTGCCCGAGCCCGCCGTCGATGAGGATCACGTCCGGATACAGCTCTTCCCCCTCGGCGGCGTGTCGGTAGCGTCGCAGGACCACCTCCCGGATCATGGCGTAGTCGTCGATACCCTCGACTGTCTTGATCCGGAAACGTTTGTATCCTCCTTTGAAGGGCTTGCCGTCGATGAAACAGACCAGCGACCCGCAGGATTCCTGCCCGTGGAGGTTGGCAATGTCGATCCCCTCGACCGACCTCGGCGGCTGATCGAGACCGAGAATTTCCCCCAGCTTGGCCAGCCCCTCGGCGGGGTCAACATAGAAGACTTCCGGCTGAACGTCCGCCTGGGGATCGCCCGAGAGCGAAAGCGATTCGAGAGCCTTCATCTCGTCTCGCAGCTTGCCGGCCGTCTCGTATTCGCGCTGCTCGGCAGCCCGCTCCATTTCCCGGCTCAACTGCCGGAGTACAACACTTCGCTTGGAGGACAGGAACTTCTTGAGCCGCTCGATGTCCTTGCGGTACTCCTCTTTCGAGATGCGGTCCCCGCAAGGGGCGGTGCAACGGTGTATCGAGTGCAGCAGGCACGGACGGAAGTAGCGCCGCCGCTCGTCACCGTCGATGATCTCCAACTCGCATGTTCGAAATCTGAACACCTTCTGAAGGGCATTGACCGCGTCGCGCACGCCGGCGGCGTTGGTGAACGGTCCGAACAGCTTGCTGCCCTTGATTCGCGGTTTGCGCGTGACGTAAACGCCGGGGAAATCGTCGGAGGTAGTGATTTCGAGGTAAGGGAAAGTCTTGTCGTCGCGGAGTCGCTCGTTGTACGGCGGCTGAATGTCCTTGATCAGCCGGTTCTCCTGGAGCAGGGCATCGACTTCCGTCTCGCAGTCAAGAAAATCCAGGTCCACCGCGAGCGAAGCCATGTGTGCGATTTCCGGGCCGCGCGTAGCCAGCAGGTCAGTCGAGTTCTGGAAGTAGCTGTTCACCCGGCTGCGCAGGTCCTTGGCCTTGCCGACGTAGAGCACCCGTCCCTGCGCGTCCTTGAACAGATACACCCCGGGCGTCTTGGGCAGGTGGCGGATCTTGTTCAGCAGCGCCTGTCGCGGGTCGGGCAGCGGTTCGCCCGCCTGTTCAGCGGGCGGCTCATTACCTTGCACCTCTTCCGGCGGTTCGGTAACCATGACGAGGCATTATATCAGATTGGTGTTCGCACGATCGGACCGGCGGCCCCGAGCAGTTACCCCGTGAAGTACCAGTAGATCACCAGGATCAGGCAAAGCACCGCGCAGGTGTTGACCACATCCCACTTGTTCCAACTCGCCCGGCTGGCCTGCCGGTCCTCAGTCGTCACCGTCGCGTAGGTCAGGCTTTTGACACGCTCGGCCGGAGGTGGTGGGGTCAGCAGGCTGACCAGCACAATCAACAGCACTGAGACGGTAAAGAGAATGATGCAGAAGTAGAGGAAGTTGACGGTTGCGAATCCGTGCAGAAATGTGCCCGCCAAGGCGTTGTCGTAGCTCTTGTTGTATAGCTCCGCGGCCAACCGGCCCATGCCCAGGATGAAACCGCCGATCAGTCCGGCCATGCAGCCCGCTCCGTTGATTCGCCTGAGGAACAGGCCGAGGAAGAAAACCGCCGCGATCGGAGGAGCGATGTATGCCTGGACGCTCTGGAGGTACTTGTACAGGGCATCGGACACGAGCGCCATCGCGGGAATCCAGGCCAGTCCCAGCAGCACCATCACCCCGGTGGCGATTCGGCCGACCCAGACCAAGTGCTGTTCTGAAGACTGTGGGCGAGCTTTCTTGTAGATGTCCATGGTGAACAGGGTCGAGGAGGAGTTGAACACCGAAGCGAGAGAGCTCATCAAGGCCGCAAGGAGCCCCGCCACGACCAGTCCTCTGATACCGGCGGGCAGGATGGCCTTGACGAGCACCGGAAAGGCCTGGTTGAAGCTCTTCTCGTCAGTGAACACCTGCTGGTTTTCGATCAGTTTGCCGCTCTTGTCGAGTGCAAACGCGATCATGCCGGGGATAATGAAGATGAAGAGCGGCAGGAGCTTCATGTAGGCCGCGCAGATGGTGCCCCGCCGGGCTTGCGTCAGGTTCTGTGCCGCCAGCGCTCGCTGCACGATGTATTGGTCGGTGCACCAGTACCACAGGCCGACAATGGGGGCACCGAAGAGCATGCCCAGCCAAGGAAACTCCGGATCATTCAGCGGCTTCCAGAGATTGAAGTACTCGGAACCGCAGGCATTTCGAAACTCTCGCCAGCCGCCGAGCTTGTACAGGCCGATACCGCTGATCGCAACCGAGCTGACGATAAAGACGATAGTCTGGATCGCCTCGGTGTATACGACGGCCCTCAAGCCGCCGAGCATGGCGTATGTGCCTGTGACCAGCACCATGCCCACGGCTCCGACCCAGAAGTTGTCAACGCCTTCAAAGATGTTGACGGGGAAGAGTGACTTGAAGACGATGCCGCCGGCAAACAAACCCACGGCCACCTTGGTGAAGACATAGGCGATCAGGCTGACGACCGACAGGAACCACCGCGCCGCCGGCGTGTAGCGCCGTTCAAGAAACTCCGGCATGGTGAACACACCGCTGCGCATGTAGAACGGCAGGAGGACCCAGCCCAGCACCAGGACACACCACGCGTGGAGTTCGTAGTGTGCCATGGCAACGCCGCTACTGGCCCCGGCCCCGGCCAGACCGACGAGGTGCTCCGACCCGATGTTCGAAGCGAAGATCGAGGCCCCGACGACGAACCACCCCACATGACGGCCGGCCAGAAAGTAGTCCGCGGCGGTGTTCTTACGCTGCAGGATGCTCCACCACGCAACCGCCAACAGAACGCCGAAATACAACCCGATAACAATCCAATCCAGAGGTTCCATCACATCACCCTTGTGATCAAGCGACTCGACGTAACAAAAGGGACCGAGAGCATAATCCGCCTGCCGCAGGCTTGGCAAGGTTGCCCTCAGGGTTCGGCCTTCGACAAGCTCAGGCCAGGGGGTTCGGGGTTCGGGGTTCGGGGGGTGCATTCGCCAGACTGTGGCGACCGGCAGAGCAAGCAGCGCCGTCGTGTGCCACCGTTGTGCCGGCAGTGCCCTCACGCCTCAGCACTGCTCAATAGAGCAGTGGCACACGGATGAGACCTGCCCCCGGGCCAAAGACGCACCTGGGTTCAGGGTTCAGTAGAAGTTGGCAGAGGCGGATGGTCCGCTCCGCGGCGTCGTGGGCATGTTGTGCCGACGAGGGCGTCGGCACCACAACAACCGACCCCTGAGAGCTGAAGGGGGCCGTGACAGTTTAGGCGGGGAGGTGCCACGGCTTTTTCAGAACCGCGACCGTACTCGCCACGCCGAAGCCCGGCGAAGGCGTGAGGGAGCGGCCCCCATATGGTGTTGGCCGCTTCGCGGCCTCTGGAGTTTGGCATTTCCTCATCGTTTTACCCCTGATTTGGTTTCACT
>CAZTQK010000517.1:0-3834 GCA_964615635.1 uncultured Planctomycetales bacterium | reverse complement strand
GACCTGAACTTCCAGGGATATTCGATTGGCGGACTCTCCGTTGGCGAGACGCACGAGAACATGGTCGAGGTCCTGAATGAGCTGGTGCCGCACCTGCCGTCTGGCAAGCCCCGCTACCTTATGGGCGTCGGCATGCCGAGGGACATCCTGGCCGCCGTCAGGTCGGGCGTCGACATGTTCGACTGCGTCCTCCCGACGCGGAACGGCCGAAACGGCTATGCATTCACTTCGACGAACCCTCTGAGGCTCCGCAACGAGAAATACAGGGCTCAGGACCAGCCCCTCGAGGCCGACTGCCCGTGCCCGACCTGCCGGCGGTTCAGCCGGGCTTACATCCGGCACCTGTTCCTGGCAGGAGAAATGATGGGCCCCATCCTCCTGTCAACACATAACTCGTGGTTTTTTCAACGGTTCATGGCTCGCCTGCGAGACTTGATTCCCAAGGGCGATTGGGGCACACTGCTGACCGAGTTTCCAGTAGCCGCCGCCGGTGGCTCGAACAATCTCGACGATGAAGGAGCCTGCGAGTGACGCACGCGTTTGACATTGCCTTTGTTGCCCAGAGCGGGGGCAGCCCTCCGACGTTGTGGATCGGCCTGATCCTGATGATCGTGGTGTTCTACGGCATGGTCGCCTGGAACAGCCGCAAGGACAAAAAACGCCGTCAGGATATGCTCAATGCGGTCAAGAAGAACGACCGCGTCATGACCATCGGCGGCATCATCGGCACGGTCGTGACCGCTAACGACAACGAAGTCACGCTCAAAGTCGACGAATCGGCCAACGTGAAGATCACCTTCACACGCGGCGCCATTCAGAAGGTCCTGACCGAAGGCGAGAGACCCGCCGAGATCGGCACCTGATTTTCCTGACCAAAGCTTTATCTGCCGAGGCGTGGCAGGCGCGCCGCTGATACCGACCTATCTCAACGCCATTGGTGACGGGGCCTGTTTGCTCCTGATGGTGGCCCACCGCAAGAGAATGCCGACCGGCAACACGCGACCGAAGAGCATGGCCAGAATCAACATGCTGCGGCTGCTCACGCGGAGCCAAACCGGGCCGCTGAGGCGGTCTTCAGTCGGTAGTTGACTGCTCATTCCCGTGGACAAACCGGTATTGGTGCAAGCGCTGATCGATTCGAAAAGGGCGCTGCTGGACTCGTACGTATATGACGTCGACGAGGGGGTCTTCTGGCGATAGGTGAGCACGAAGCTTGTGACCAAGATCAGCAAGACCATCGCCGCGACCACCGTGCCGGCCGCGGCCAACGCTTGCCGACCCGCTCCGCCGTTAAAGTCCGCTTCGCTGTGCCACAGCCGTCCCCTGGGTCGCAGGATCGCCAGCAGCAGCAGCCCAACGACGCAGATCCGCACCCCGCCCGCCGTTCCACCGACAGATCCGCCGATGAGCATCAAGATCATGAGAAGGTGGCGGCTGGCCGGTGAGACCGACTTCTCATCCAAACGGGCCGTCCGCATGCCGCATGTCCTGGCCGTGACGCTCTGGAAGAAGGCTGCCGCAATCCGTGGACCGCGCTGCATTGTCGGCATCCGCTCAGCCTGCACCCGTTCGTTGCCGTCCGAACTGAAGATGATCTCCCCGGCCGGCGCCGAGGATGTGCCGTTCCATTGCAGGCTGCCCAGAGTCTTCTCTTGCGGGTACCGCAGTTGCCATGTGTAGGTGCTCTCGATGCCGTACAGCAGGCCGGCGCCGATCACCAGAAGCAGGGCCGTGGTGCCCAGTGTCAGCCAGACATCCGCCGGCATACGGGTGCCGCGGTCGCGAAGCTTGCGGTACATCGAGAAGAACACGGGCCCGCCGATGCTGCCCAGGACCATCAGCGGCAAGATCACAGCATAGGTGGTGGTCAGCCCGCGAGCACCGACCATGCTGTCGCTGTTGAGCGTCAGGCCCACATTGCAGACCGCGCTGATCGTATGGAAAACGGGCCCCATGATCTTCGGCCGCAGCGGCTCGGAGGAATCGAACAGCCCCGGTTGCGAGAAGAACATCGCCAGGAAGCCGATGACCTCAGCGCCCAGAAGCAGGATGCACGAGAACTTGACCGCCCGCCGGAGCCCCTGGGGTGCGGTGTCATCCTCGTGAGTCTCCCAGCCGAGCATGGCCCGCAGCCGCAATCCGAGCACCGTGCCGACTGACAGGATGGCCAATCCGCCGACCTGCATCAGCAGGAGAATCACGATCTGCCCGCCGAGACTGAAGTCCTGCCCCACATCGTGAACCGACAGACCGGTACCGGTGATCGCCGATGTCGAGGTGAACAGACAGTTGAGGGCATGGGCCCCGAGTTCGTAACGGAACTGGCCCGCGTAGCTGCTCTCTGACGAGGCGGGATAGCCCCGAGCCCAGCATCGCGGTAACGACAGGATCAACCCACCGACGATTGCCATGAAGAAGCCGGCCAGGAACAGTCGCCGGACCGGGCCGGGATGCACGCCGGGCAGGGGCCCTTCAGTCAGCCACTTGACTCCTGCCTGGGCCGCGGCCACCAGGCCGGCTGCCGTGCTGTATCCGGCGATGATTTCAAGGACTTCTCGCTCCCTGTCGTGATCCAGTCCCCACCACACCGCCCCGGCCAGAAGAACCGCGAAGTCCAGCCAGCACCGCCCGATCCGAGCGGAGATCTCGACAGGCGGGATCAGCAGCATGACGCGGCTGAGCAGAAACAGGGCACCGGCGGCGACCAGGATCTGGTAGATGTGTCGGTCATCGACGGCCGGCTCAGCGAAGCCGTAGGTCAGAGCCAAGCCGACAGCCCCGGCCAGCGCGGACGGCCACCATAGCCATCGCACACGTCTCGGAAACAAGGGCAGATACTCCTGGATCGCCAAGCGTTGCTCCCCCGTCGGCCGGCTCAGCAGCGAGATAATCGGTCACTTCTTCCCATACACCTCGTCCGGATTCACCAGGCGCCGGGCACAGACCGACCATTGCCCGCTTGCCGCGTCGTACTTGCGAAAGAAGCAGTTCTTGTAGCCTTCGTGACAGGCCGCGCCGTTCTGCTTGACTTTCATGAGGACGGTATCGACGTCGCAGTCGATGAGCACCTCGCGGATCTCCTGGGTGTGGCCGCTGGATTCGCCCTTCATCCAGTACTTCTGCCGCGATCGCGACCAGAAGTGCGTCTTGCCCGTCCGGATCGATTCCTCCAGGCTGTGCTTGTTCATGTAAGCCATCATCAAAACTTCGCCCGTGTCGGCGTCCTGGATGATCGCCGGGATCAGGCCGCTTGCGTCGTACTTGAGGTCGTCGAGCCCCTGCATCTGGTGCTCCATCGAGAGAATGAGTTTACACCGGTTTCACTTGAGCCGGATGGGATACTGTATCATCCGACGTGGATGAAGGCCACTTTGTCGCGGAACCGGCGGCGGAGTTCCACCTTGAGCGGGGCGTGGACAGGGTTCCTCAGGCTGGGGTCTTCCCGGACCAGCGAGGCGGCGTCATCGCGTGCCTGCATCAGGATTTCGGTGTCTTCCACGAGGTTAGCGACCCGGAATTCGGGCCAGCCGTGCTGGCGGGTGCCCAGCAGTTCGCCCGGGCCGCGCAGCCGCAGGTCCTCCTCGGCGATGCGAAAACCGTCCGTGGTCCGGCAGAGGATGCCCAGTCGTTCATTGGCCAGATCGGATTGCGAATCAGTCATCAGAAGGCAGATCGACGCCTTCGATCCGCGCCCGACACGCCCGCGAAGCTGGTGCAGGGCGGCCAACCCGTATCGCTCGGCATGCTGTACGACCATCACCGTGGCGTTGGGCACGTCCACGCCGACCTCGATGACCGTTGTAGATACGAGCGCATCAAGTCGGCCGGCGGCAA
>CAZTQK010000516.1:0-3854 GCA_964615635.1 uncultured Planctomycetales bacterium | reverse complement strand
GCATGAGTGCCTCGGGACGCAGCAGCGGCCGGTTGCCGACGCCTCAGTCCACCTGGTTCTGAAGATCGACGCTCAGGAGCCTGCCCTGGCGGATCTGCCCAACCGCGATCAGGCCTATCGCATCGCCCCAATGGAAGGCAGTAGCTTGTTGCTGGTCGGAGGCGGTCCGAGAGGGTTGTACTACGCCGCCAAGACGATGCAGCAACTGCTCAAGGCCGAATTGCGCGACGGCAGTGTTCAGATCCCACTGGTCAGCATCACCGACTGGCCGGATCTTGAAGACCGGGGGTTGTGGGGCGGCGACAGCTCGGAGCACATTCGCTGGATGTCGGATCGGAAGATGAACTACGACGAGCAGATCTCCACCACGGGTGTTGACGAGAACAAGCAGTGCTTTGTTCGCTACGCCCCATACAAGCAGAGAATGATCGACGAGGGGCCGACCTACGGGGTCAATCCTGTTCCGGTCGTCTTGCACCTGGAGCAACTCGGGAATGGGGGCGTTTTCAACGCCTATCCAGAGCTTCAAGGCAAGGACGCCAAGCCCGGGGCAATCTGCTACTCCAATCCGATCTTCACGAACCTGCTGACCCAGTGGCTGCTGCTCTGGGGGGAGAAGCCGGGGGTTCGCGAAATCGATGTGTGGATGACCGAGAACCTGGGCGGCCAGAAGAGCTGTCAGTGCGAGAAGTGCCGCAAGGAAGATCATAACGTCTTGGAGGCGCGGGTGATCGTCGCGGCATGGAAGAAAGCTCTTCAAAAGCAACCCGACCTGGGCCTGCGCGTCCTGACCAGCGAGGAAACGGAGAAGAGCAACCCGGAGGTGTTTGCGGAACTGCCGCCGGAGGTCAAAGTGTGGTATTACCACAGCCTGTTCACCTACAACGCCAGCGAGAAACCGATGATTCGCCCGTATCTGGTCGAGACTGCTCGTAAAGGGCGCTGGATCGGTGTGTGCACGAATGCCTGCGCTCTGGTCGGCTGCTGGCAGCCCTTCACCGGGGCGCACTTCATGCACTACCGCATGAACGAGTTCGTTGACAAGAAGTTCTCGGGTTACCTCGGCTATGCCGTCCCGCGGCTCCACCATGTGGCCTTCAACACCGAGGCGGCGGCCGAGTGGGGCTGGAATGCCAAGGGCCGGTCTCCGCACGAGTTTGCCCTCTCGTGGGCCGTTCGCCAGGGCATGAAGGACCCGGACAAGTTTGCCGAATGGTCGGACACACTTGGCCCGGTGGCGTGGGACGTTTACGGCAGCGAATGGCCCGCGGGCGAGAAACGGAAGGTGCCGGGCAAAGTGGCCGACCTGCTGAAACAAGGCAAATTGCCGGATCTCGGCTACGTCCTGTGGGACGTGTACGCCACACCTTGGGGTGACATCAAGACCGCAGAACAACTCGACCGAGACGTTGCCCAGGCCGAGCAAGCGGTCCGGCTTGCCAGGGAACTGGGCGAGGAGACGCTTATTCAGGAAAGCCTTGTCGTGCAGGGATACATCAACTCACTCAAGGCTCTCTGGGTATTGAAGCAGGTCGTCACGACAAGCGGCGTTGCCGAGCGGGACAAGGAGGCCGCCAGGCGATTCTTCAAAGTGTATGTGGACAGCCTGGAGCAGACGGGGAAGGCGTTGACGGCCTGGGAAGCCGCCTTGCCCGCCAAGGGCGGTCGGGAGGGCATCATGCGAGAGTCGGTCAAGCTGGTGGACGGTATGATCGGCGAAATGACGGCCGTGGCGGCCGAGCTTGGGTGCTCGCCGCAGTGACCGCCGATTTCGGATGAAGTCCGCCTTTCATCGACTCTTCGAGTTCCAGGAAGCGTGTGCCGGGCAGTGGCTTCCGTGCTGGCTGCCCGCTTGTCGCGTGAAAAGCCCGCTACTGACGATTGTCAAGCTTCGTAGCTTTCCGCTATGATGCCGTCACGGACTCGTCGCCAAATCAACTCGCGCGGCGACAAACCGCATGCGACATCGCATGCATCATGTCGACGCACAAAACAGATAGGAGCTCACTCATGTGTTGTCGCTGCTTCAGTTCGTGTGACGGTTTCTCGCGTCGGGAAATGCTTGCGTCCGCCGCTGGAACGGCCATCATCGGCGGCCTGCTCGCGCGTCAGGCACAGGCCGCGGACGCGCCGGCTTCGCGGCCCTCAGCGAACAGGGAGATGCCCGAAGTCCGCGCGGTCTTCATCCGGCCCAAGCAGGACTATTGGCTCGGCTGGCCCGGCACGGCCTGGGACAAGAACGTGTGCGGCCCGTTCATGGACAAGTGCAGGCGACTGATCGGCCAGTTCGCCGCTGACATGAAGATCCGTGTGACCTGGGCCGACGAGCCCTTGCACGATAATGCCGAGACGGACAAGTTCATTGCCACGGCCAAGGCCGACAACCTGGACGGCACCATCGTCTTTCCCCTGCATTTCCAGAACTGGCCCCAGGTCGCCAAGATCGCCGACTCCGGAATCCCGACCATCATTTTCGCCTCGCTGGGCGTGTGTTTCACCGGTCATATCCAGAAGATCGCCAAGCAGGCGGGCGTGTATCTGGCTTCCTGCGCCGATTTCGACCTCAACCCCGTTCGCTTTGGTTTGCGGATGATTCGCGCGCACCACGATATTCGCCGGACGAAGGTCGCAGTGCTGGTCGCCAAAGAAGCCAAGGAACAGGTTCTTGAGCCGCTCGGATTGTCACTGAAGTTTCTGCCGCGGGAGCGATTCGTCGAAGCCCTGGCGACCGTTCAGGTGACGCCGGAGGTGCGGGCGATCGCCGACGACTACAAGAAAGCCGCCGCCAAGATCGTTGAGCCGACGGACGAGGACATGATCCATGCGGCTCGCAATTACGTCGCCGCTCGGAAGATCATGCAGGAGGAAGGTTGCCAGGGCATCACCATGGACTGCCTCGGCCTGGTGGCCGAAAAGAAGATTCCGACGCCACCGTGCATGGCCTGGTGCAAGTTCCTCGATGACGGCATCTCCGCGACTTGCGAGGCTGATCTCCACGCGGTTATGTCGCACGAGCTGTGCCTCAAGCTGCTCGGCAAGCCCGGTTTCCAGCAGGACCCCGTGCCCAACACCGTGGACAACACCTTCATCGGCGCCCACTGCGTGTGCGGCACTCGGATCTTCGGCTTCGACAAGGACCCGGCCAAGTTCATCCTCCGCAGCCACGCCGAGTCCGACCTGGGAGTCTCACTGCAAGTTATCTGGCCCGAGGGCACAGACGTCACCGTGATGGAACTGACTGAACCCGGGCGGATGATCCTCGGTCAGGGCAAGGTGATCAGGAACTACGAAACGCCTCCCGCCGGCGGGTGTCGCACTTCGGTTGAACTGGAACTCGACGGCCCTCCCGACGTTCGCGACACGCAGGGCTTCCACCAGCTCTTCATCACCGGCAAGCACATGCGAGATTTCCAGGCCTATGCCCAGGTGTACGGCATCGTGGCCGAGCACATCTGAGAGGAGCTGGGGCCTGGGGGCTTGTGGCTCGGGATCAGGGGCCGCAAAGCAGAATGAGATAACGAGAAGGAGCCGAAAGATGAAACAACCCATCCTGCGTCGCGAGTTTCTCAAGAGTGCCGTGGCGGCGGCCGGCGGGCTGTCGCTGGCCGGCTGCGCCGCCTCCCAACGCAAGCCGTTGATAGTGACGCGAGGCTCGCCGAACGAAAAACTCAACATCGGCATCATCGGCGTCAGCAACCGCGGCAAGAACAACACGGAAGGCGTGCAGAGTGAGAATATTGCGGCCCTCTGCGACATCGATTCGCGGTATCTGGGCGAGGCCTCGGAGAAGTTCCCCAGAGCCAGGACGTACCAGGATTGGCGCAAGCTGCTCGAACAGAAGGACCTCGACGCCG
>CAZTQK010000515.1:0-3869 GCA_964615635.1 uncultured Planctomycetales bacterium | reverse complement strand
TCTACCGCCAGAACTTCGGCTTCACCGACATCATCATCGGCCGCAAGCACGCCGATGCCCCTTACTTCGACGGCAAGGACATCTGGGACCCGCTGGCCGCCCAGGAGGTCTTCTCTCAACTGACCGGCGAGCTACTGATCCAGCCGGTGAAGGTGGGCTTCGCCGCGTACTATGAAGAGCTGGGGCGTGTTGGGCTGGTCGACGAGTGCAGCAAGAAGGGCTGGAAGCCGATTCCGATTAGCGGCCGTGACGTTCGTGAGGCCTTGTCGGCCGGGCGATTGCCCGATCCGCGGGTCATGCGAGAATCGACGGCTCGGATCCTGATCGAGGCGATGCGGAAGTAACCCATGTCCGTTCCTGAGGAACTCATCGAGACTCTGGCCGCCGCTCGTTTGCCGGTGGTTGCAGGTCATGTGACGCCGGACATTGATGCTTTAGGTGCGATGCTCGGCCTCGCACGATCGCTGCCGTCTTCGGAGGCGGCCGTCGTTCTCCCGGGTCCGCTCGAGAGCCAGAAGCTGCAATTCCTGATGGAATTGAGCGACGGGGTGCCGATCGCCGCCCCGGAGAGGATTGAGCTCGCCGACGTCGTGGCGGTCGTTGATACCGCGTCCACGAAACGGGTCAACGTCGCCGGTCATTGGGAAGCCATCGCTCAGAAGCTGGTCGTCAACATCGACCATCACATCACGAACCCGGACTTCGGCCGGATCAACTGGGTGGAGGACGGCGCCAGCAGCACCTGCGAGTTGATCTGGAAACTGATCCGAGCGGCAGGCTGGGGCGTCGATGCCGCGACCGCTGGGTTGCTGTACGCGGGCATCTACTCCGATACCGCCGGTTTCTCGCTGCCGAGCACGACCGCGGATTGCCTCGAAGCGGCCGCGGACTTGGTTCGCAGCGGTGCCGACGTTGACCGGATCGGTTACCGCATCGCCCGGTCGCAGGAACGGCACGAGTTCGACCTGATCCGGAAGGTCTACCACAACACCCACGTCGTTGCCGAGGGGCACATTGCATACAGTACGTTGACTTACGAGGAGATCATCTCGTGCGGGTGCTCGCCGCAGGACATCGACGACCAGGTTTCAATTCCGCGGTCCTTGTCCGGAATCCGCATCGCCTTGCTCTTTTCCGAAGGGGAGAAGGGCATCATCCGCGTCAATCTTCGCGGTGAGGGCGGCACGCCGGTCTTGCCTCTGGCGGAGAAGCTGGGCGGTGGCGGTCACGCCTACTCGGCCGGCGTCCGCATCCGCGGTGTGATGGATGAGGTCGTTCGCCATGTCTTGGCCGATGCCGGCCGGATGCTCGAGATGCCAAGCGAGGCAGCCGTCCTGCGCGACCATGGCTGAGCGGGATGGTTGAGCGACGAAACGATGGGTCACAAATGCTTGTCGGGAAGAAGATTGCAGCAGCTTTCGTCGGCTCTTGTCCGATGATACGCGCTGAGGTAGCATAAATCGATTCTGCCGGAAACCGGTCAACCGGGGGGCGGGATCGGTGTGAGGGTTCAGGTGGCGTGGACGCCGTTCCCTATGGAGAATGGGTCTGTGGTCGCAGGTGTTAAGAGAGCCTCAAATCCGCTTGCCGGGCGAGCTTCTCGGGGCCGACAGAGTGGTTGTCGGCTTGCGTGCGCGGTCTTGTTGTTGTCAGTCGTGATGGTCACCGGCTGTGCGGTCCCGTTGCGTTCGACTTCGGAACTGCGGACGCAGGCCCGATGGACCAAAGGGTACACGATCATTCTGCCGGGCATTGAGGGGCGAAGCAATCTGAACGAGAGCATCGCTTTCGGCCTCAACAACGGCGGTGTGCCGGGAGCCATCGAAATCTATGACTGGACCGTTGGCGGCACATTCACCTGGTTGCTCAATCTTCGCTGGTCCGAGCACAACCGCAAACAAGCCGGCCGGATCGCCGCCAAGATTGCCAACTATCAGGACACGTATCCCGGCCGGCCGGTCTGCATTATCGGTTACTCCGGCGGTGGGGGGGTGGCAGTGCTGACCCTCGAGGCCTTGCCCGCCGAACGCAAGATCGACCGCGCAATTCTGTTGGCCCCTGCCCTGTCTCCCGACCACGATCTGCGCAAAGCGCTCAGCCGCACCAGAGCGGGGATTTGGAACTACTACTCGAAGTATGACGTCGGTTTTCTGCAAGCGGGCACCGCGATCTTCGGTACCGTCGACGGGCGGCATGCCAGGGCCGCCGGGGCGGTGGGGTTTGTGAAACCCTGGGGCATGGACAAGGCAGGACACGAACTGTACGACCGATTGCTCCGCCAGCAGGAGTTCACCCCTCAGATGGCGGACTCGGGCCACTATGGTCTGCACACCACATGGGCCAGGGAGTCCTTCGTGGTGCGCTGGCTGGCCCCCATCGTCAAGACGTCCTACACGCAGACCCCAGCGTACGCGGCAGATACCAGCCCGTCTCGCTGAGCCTCGGATGCCGTTCAACGAACAGGCCCCTTCCGTCACCACCGCGAACGTCCGAAAACAGAGCGCGTCTTGGCCTGTGGCTGCGGTCTGGCCTGTGGTTTCACTTCGCAATCGGGCGTTTATGCTCTGCTGCCTGATTGAAATACAGTGTTGGCGAAGATACCATGGATTGTCTGCGAGTTGTCCGAACACGAGGTCCTGCCGATGGGTCATGCCGACACTGCTGCGGGCAAGGTTCTGGTATTCCAGCCCGAAGGAAGCGATGTGACCGGGCTGACGGAGTTGTTTGCTCAGTTTGGCCAAGTCCGTGTCGAGACCACGATTCAATCGGCGCTCAAGGCGCTCGAGGAAGAGCAGTTTGGCCTGTTTGTGAGCACCTCGCCCGAGTTCCTCGTATCTGAGCGGTCGGCAGCTCATCGTCAGCTCGGTGCGGTACTGGATGTGATCGGGCAGGGTGTGTGCATCGTAGACCCGTCGGGCGAAGTTGTCTGGCGCAACGCTCGCGCGGAGAAGCTTCCTGAGGAGGTTCTCGAGCGAATCCGCAGGCATTGCACAACGGCATACAGCTCGCCGGAGGGGCGGGCGGCCGCCGGGCGTGCTCGAGGTCTGAGCCTGGTGGTCGACAACGACCGCTATTACGACGCGTCCATCACGCCAATCGAGGATCGAGACCGTCAGGTGACTCGCCTGGTCGTGGCCGTATCGGATGTGACCCGAGCCCGCCGTCTTCAACAGAAGATGGATGCCATCGACAACGCCGGCCGTGAACTCGTGCGGCTGGATGCTCAGGAGCTGGCGAAGATGGACGCCGGCCAGCGGTTGGCACTGCTCGAGCGAAAGATCATCCGATCGACCCGAGAACTCCTGGATTTCACCAACTTCGCGATTCGCCTGCTCGACGAGAGAAACGGCAAGCTGGAACTCGTTCTCAGTGCCGGCCTGCTGCCCGAGGGCGAAGAGATCGATATTTACGCGTCGACGGAAAACAACGGGATCAGCGGGTACGTTGCGGCCACGGGTCGAAGCTACATCTGCCCGGACGTGCAGAAAGACCCGCGGTATCTCGTCGGCATCAGCGATGCCAGGTCGTCGTTGACTGTGCCTTTGTGGCTCCACGACAAGGTGGTCGGTGTCTTCAACATCGAAAGCGACAGCGCGGGTGCGTTCAGCGAGGAGGATCGGCAGTTCGCGGAGATATTTGGTCGCTACGTGGCCATCGCCCTGCACATTCTTGACCTGCTGGTGGTCGAACGACATGCAACGACCGGCCGTCTAGCGGACAATGTTTCTTCAGAGATCGCCGGGCCGCTCAGCGACATCCTGTCTGACGCCACCGCGCTGATGGAGGATTACATCGGCCACGACGACCTGCGGCACCGGCTGCAGTGCATCGTGGACAACGTCGACAAGATCCGCACGCTGGTGCGGCAG
>CAZTQK010000514.1:0-3869 GCA_964615635.1 uncultured Planctomycetales bacterium | reverse complement strand
AGAAGATCAACCCGCCCGCGGCCCAGACAATACACACGCTGTTGGTCGGGGTCGTGACCGAGGGGACCGGGAAACCGTGCAACATCGCCAAATGGCAGGTGATGGGCAAGACCGGGACGGCACAGGTGCCCAAGATCGGCAGCGGTCGTTACGAACCGGATGCGTATCTCGGCTCGTTCGTGGCGGCGGCCCCGGCCAGCGACCCGCAGGTCGTGGTTCTCGTCATGATCCGTAAGCCCAAGAGGAGCATAGGTTACTACGGCTCGACAGTGGCGTTGCCGGCGGCCAAGACCATCATGGAGGGCGTTTTGCCCTATCTGAACGTCCCGCCTGACAAGACGGAGCCCCAGAAACACGCGAGTCTGGCGAGGGATCTCCAAACGAAATACAATTGAGTTTCGGCATCGGGTGATTTCCCGGGGGCTCAAGCATGTTGTGCCGCGTGCCAACCGGGACCACGCCGCGAAGCGTGGGGGTATTGGACGATTTGCGCGGTGCGTTCAGAGTCAGTCCCGGCGATGTCGATGTTGGCAAGGCCCTGATTCGTGATCGCCAATGGTCGCACGTGCTTCGCTTGACGGGGCCGCGCGAATCAGACTAGGTGAGCGAAGGGCCGGTTCTTTGCGTGGAGGCTGTCTGTGACCGGAACGGGAGTCGCCCGCACGGGGAACTGACGGAAGAAGATGTCCAATCACGGATTGAGATGGAGCCAACTGATCAGCGAGGCCGGGCTGGCCGAAGGATGGCGTGGCCCGTCCGACCCACTGGTCACGTCGATCCTGGAAGACTCCCGCCAAGTGGATCCCGGGTCCTGCTTCGTCGCGACGACCGGCCTGCACGCCGATGGCCACGCTTTTGTCGAGGCTGCGGTCGGCAAAGGGGCCGTCGCGGTGATCAGCGAGAAGCCGATCAACCTGCCCCAGGGTGTTGCGGGCTTGGTGGTGAGCAGCAGTCGCGGATTAGCCGGACGCTTGGCTGCGACACTCTATGGTCTGGACAAAGCTCAGCGGGACGGTCGTCTTCGAGTGGTCGGGATTACCGGCACCAACGGCAAGAGCACCTTCTGTTTCCTGATGCGGTCCATTTTTCAGGTGGCCCACTATCCGACGGCGCTGCTGGGGACGATTGAGTACGATCTGCTGGCGCGGAAGGTTGCGGCTTCGATGACCACGCCGCCGGCAACCACGATCATGAGTCACCTGGCCGAGGCCTTTGAGGCCGGTGCCACGCATGCGGTCATGGAAGTGTCCAGCCATGCCTTGGACCAGGAGCGGTGTTCAGGTATTCGGTTCGCCGTCGGAGCGTTCAGCAACCTGACCGGCGACCATCTGGACTACCACAAGGACATGGAATCATACCTGCGGGCCAAGAAGAAGCTGTTCGACGGTCTGGTCCCGGGCGCGGTCGCGGTGGTCAACATGAACGACCCTTACGGCGATGCGATCGTTGCGGATTGTCGAGGGCGCGTGGTCCGCTACGGCGCGCAGGAGAACGGCAACCGCGGGGACGGTCGAATACCGGACGTCTGCGCGATTGTGAAAGAGGGCAGCGCCTCGGGGACAAGGTTTGATCTGGAGACTCGCGGAACGGCTATCTACTCGGGGCGCGTAGAATCCTGCGAGGTCTTCTCGCCGCTGATCGGCAACCACAATGTCCAGAACAGCCTGGCGGCAGTGGGTTCGGCCGTTGCGATGGGAGTCCCGCTGGCGACCGTGGTCGCCGGGCTGGAGGCGGCCAGATGCATCCCGGGGCGGTTACAGCGTGTGGAGATGCCGGCCGGGAGCGTGCGCAGAGACCTGGGCTTCACGGTTCTGGTTGATTACGCCCACACCGACGATGCGCTCAAGAACGTGTTATCCACGCTCAAACCCCTCGTGCAGCGGGAGGGAGGGCGTCTGATTGTGATGTTTGGCTGTGGTGGAGATCGCGACCGCATGAAACGACCGAGAATGGCCAAGGTGGCGGCCGAATGGGCAGACCGCATCGTGGTCACCAGCGATAACCCGCGGACCGAGGAGCCCATGGGCATCATTCAGGAGATCATGACGGGCTTCGATCCGTCTGACCTTCCCCGCGTGCGTGTGGAATCGGACCGCCGCAAGGCCATTCAAGAGGCGGTCGGCCTCGCGGGTGTTGGGGACATTGTCCTGCTGGCCGGCAAGGGCCACGAGGATTACCAGGAGATCGGCCGGGAGCGGTTCCCATTCGATGACTCAGCGATTGCAGCGCAAGTCCTATCCGGATCGAGGTGAAGAACCGATGAACACTGGGAAGGCGGCCAAGACCATCGGCGGGGTGGGGTGCGACGACGATCTGAACCGGGACAAGGGCATCAGGCCATGAGACCTTTGACGTTTGCAGAGGGTATTGAAGCACTGGAAGGCACCTGTGATCGACCGGTGTCGGCGGGCAACTTTTCGCGAGTTTGCATCGACTCGCGCGAGTTGCAGCCGGGCGACCTGTTTATCGCGATTCCGGGAGAGCGCTTCGACGGTCACGACTTTGTAGAGCAGGCACTGGCCGGCGGCGCGATGGCCGTGGTCGTTCGAGATGACTTCAAAATGCCGTCCTTGCGGGCAGGCCGTAACCGGGTGACCGACCCCAAGCCGGAAGGTCTCTTGATCCGCGTGGACGACACGGTAAAGGCCCTCGGGCGGCTTGGGCGTTACTACCGCCGGTCGGTGGTCGGCGGGTCGCTGACGGTCATTGCTGTGACCGGCAGCAACGGCAAGACCACGACCAAGGCGATGATTGCCCATGTGCTTTCCGGTCGCTGGCAGGGTCGCGCTTCGGTCAAGAGTTTCAACAATGCGATCGGTGTGCCGCTCACACTGCTATCGGTCGAGCCGTCGGACGTTTTCGTCGTCTGTGAAGTCGGGACCAATGCTCCGGGCGAGATCGCGGCGCTGGCTAAACTGATCGAACCGGAAATCGCGGTGATTACGGGCGTTTCGGAGGCCCACCTTGAGGGACTGGGCAGTCTGGGCCAAATCGCCGAGGAGAAACTATCGTTACTTCACCACCTCCGGCCAGAAGGACTGGCGGTGGTCAATGCCGACTGTGAGGTGCTCCGCAAGACCCTGGAACGCGATCGGCGGCTGGCAGAGCTCAAATGCGTGACCTTCGGCGAATGGAAGGATGCCGACATCCGGGTGACCGGCCTTCAGGTCGGCACGGCCAGAAAATCCGACGGGCGGGTGAGTGAGACTCTTCCGCCGGTCCATCTGGAGTTCACGGTCAACGATCGGTTCAAGTACGAGCTGCAGGTTCCCGGCCGGCACAATGTTCTAAACGCTCTTGCGGCTATCGGAGTGGCTCGACGGCTGGGCGTGGACCACGAGGAAATCGCCGCCCGCCTGGCGACGTTCTCGCTGCCTCCGATGAGGCTCGAGTATCAACGTGTCGGTGATCTGACCCTGGTCAACGATGCCTACAACGCAAACCCGGCCTCGTTGGCGGCGGCTGTTGACGTGCTCGTCAATCTGCCAACCGACGGGAGAAAAGTCCTGATCGTCGGCGACATGCGCGAGTTGGGCGAGGCCTCCGAGGAACTGCACCGCCAAGCGGCCGACAAAATCGCTCACAGCGATGTCAACATGGTGATTGCCATTGGAGAGAAAGCCCGGCTGGTCACTCGGACGATCGAGGCGGCTTCGGGCGGAGCAGTGGAAACGCATGCCTATTCCTCAGCGGATTCGGCGAAGAGGCGGTTGGTGTCCTATTTGGATCGAACTGACACGATCCTCATGAAGGGATCGAGGCTGTTGGCCTTGGAGAAGGTTGTTCCGGTGATCAAGGAATGGGCCGTCTCGCCCGCGAAGAAGACACCGTCGAGGGCGGCCGGGAAAAAGAAGCCGCGGTCGTCGGCT
>CAZTQK010000513.1:0-3872 GCA_964615635.1 uncultured Planctomycetales bacterium | reverse complement strand
CTGCGAACCGCGTCAGGCAAAAAGGAGCCAGACCCCGGCCCGCTAAACACGTACGGATTCTGGGAGCAGCGAGCAACCAAGTTCTGGGGCCAGCGAGGGCGCAGACCTGCCGCTCGGCTGGGGCCAGCGAAGACGGCGAATGGTGCAACGCTCATATCCTGAAAGACCGGGCCGTCAGGGGATCCAGCCACGCGGCGGTTATTCTTCGTCGGTTTTGAGTTCCTCGACTTCGGGGAGATCGTCGAGGCCGGAGAGACCGAAGACTTCAAGGAATCGCTTTGTAGTTCCGTAGAGCATGGGACGGCCGACGTCCTCGGCCCGGCCGACGATCTTGACCAGGCCCAGTTCCCGCAGGCGGTTGAGCATTTCGCCCGATTGCACACCGCGGACGGCCTCGATCTCGGCTCGCACCACCGGCTGCTTGTAGGCGATGACCGCCAGCGTCTCCATGGCCGCCTGCGAAAGCCGCGAGTCCTGCTTGTTCTGCCGCAGCCGCCGCAGCCAGGTGTTGTACTCCGCGCGGGTGAGCATCTGGTAGCCCCCGGCGATGATCTCGATGCGGAAGGCCGATCCCTGCTCGTCGTACCGCTTGTTAAGAGCGTTGATGTGCTTGCGGACATCGCGGACCGATCCGACGCCGAGAATGGACACGATCTTGCCCAGCGTCAACGGCGCATCGGTAGCAAAGAGGATCGCCTCAATCACCCGTTCGGTGGTCAGTTCCTGGTCGCTCGCCTGCGGCGCGGTGACGTCGTCACTCGGCTGGGCTCCCGCCTCCGACTCATCAGTACCGGTATCGCCGGCCTCACCCGTCTCCTGCGATAGACCGGCCAAGGCCTCGGCCAACCTGCCGGCCGTCGGGTCGGCGGCAGGCTCATCGGATTCGTCCGCCAGACGCCCACCTGCGATCTTCTTCAACCGTCCTCCCGGCTCGCCCGCGGCGAACTCGGGATCGGGCAGGATCTCGGTCAGGCCCGACTCGGTCCAGGCAGCATCGGAATCGGTCGGCAAAGCATCATCAACCGCTTCGGGAGCGACAGCCTCGGCGGCCGCATCCTCCCGAACGGGCTGCTGGTCTGATGTCGATTCGTGATCCTCGCTCATAGAAGGCCCAATATACCGTTGCCGAACGAAATTCTCCAGTCCGCACCAAGCACAAAAGGGCCTGGGGACTGGAGGCTGAGGGGTTGTGGGCAGAGACCCTGTCACCGTTCGAGGATTCGAACCCAAGGGCTGGTTACTCGAACATCTTGAGCTGATACCGTTCGAGGGCGAATTTGCCGATCTGCTGGTCGACGGGCATCGGGTACTGGCCGCTGAAGCAGGCCGTGCAGTAGTGACGGGCGGGGTGCTTGACGCAGCTCAGCATACCTTCGAGCGACAGGTAGTGGAGCGAATCAACTTCCAGATAATTGCGGATCTCGTCGATGGACCGCTGGTTGGCGATGAGCTCTTCCTGAGTGGGAAAGTCGATTCCGAAGTGGCAGGGGTGACGAATGGGCGGGCTGGCCACGCGCAGGTGTATCTCCTTGGCCCCCGCCTGGCGCAGGGCACCGATCTTGCCGCGCGTGGTGGTGCCGCGAACCACCGAATCCTCGACCACCACAAGACGGCGTCCGCGGACATTCTGCTTGATCACGTTCAGCTTCATCCGCACCACCAGGTCGCGCTGCACCTGCTCGGGCATGATGAACGATCGGCCGACGTAATGATTGGTGGTGAAGCCGCGTTCATAAAGGATGCCGCTGGCGCGGGCGTAGCCCATGGCCGCACAGCGAGCACAATTGGGTACGGGGATAACCGCGTCGGCCTCGACAGGCGCCTCGCGGGCCAACTGGGCTCCCATGGCCTGCCGGACCTTGTGGACGTTCTCGCCGAAGACGTCGCTGGCGGGGTCGGCGAAGTAAATCTGCTCGAAGATGCAGTAGGCCGGCCGGAAGGCATCGCCCGGCACGATCCGGGAACTCTGCATCCCCTTGTCCGTGATAGTCACCACCTCGCCGGGCTCGACCTCGCGCAGGAACTTGGCGTTGATGATGTCGAAGGCGCATGTCTCGCTGGCCACGGCAATGCCGCCGTTCTCCAGTTCACCGAGCACCAGCGGTCGGAAACCAAACGGGTCCCGGGCGGCCACCATCCTGTCGGGGAACAGGAACAACAGCGAATATGCCCCTTGCAGATGTCCGAGTACGTGGGGAATGACGTTGGGCTTGTCCAGATGAGCCGGCCGGGCCAGCAGGTGCAGGATGACCTCCGAGTCACTGGTGGTGTTGAAGATGGCCCCGTCTTCCTCGAACTCCTTGCGGAGCAGACCGGCGTTGATGAGGTTGCCGTTGTGAGCCACTGCCACCTGCCCTCGGGCGTAGTTCACTAAGATCGGCTGGCAGTTGACGTTATGGCACGAGCCGGTGGTCGAGTAGCGAACATGCCCAATGGCGTGTGGATTGCGCAGCTCGTCGAGAATACGCTTATTGTGGAATACCGTGGTCACCAACCCCATGTTGGCGTAGCGCTGGATGGGACCCCCGCTGCCGACGCTGCAGATTCCGGCGGCCTCTTGCCCGCGGTGTTGTTGGGCGTAGATGCCCAGGTAGGTCAGCAGCACGGCATCCGGATGACCGTAGACACCAAACAGGCCACAGTGGTGTTTCAATGAAGGGGATGACACGCCGAGCGAGGTTCCTTCTTTCAAAGGGAAATCAGCGTTAAAAGATCAGGATATTGAACGGCGGTGGACAAGTCAAGTGACCGAAGGTCCAATAACGCCGCGCGCACGCGGGCCAACGCGGGTTGTTTCGAAACAAGGGCGTCCGCCCCGCCGAGGGTGCGCAACTACCCTCAAGGAGACGGTAGTCGATGGCTTCAAACCCGATCGTCATCGTCGGTAGCATCAACATGGAGCGCGCGGTCGGGACACCCTACATTCATGTAGGAGACCAGACGGTTTCTGGTCGGGATTTCGCAGCCATCCCGGGAGACAAGGGTGCCACGCAAGCTGTCGCCATCGCCAGGCTGGGTGAACCGGCAGTGCTGATCGGTCGGGTTGGCGCGGATTCCGTGGGGGAGGCCCTGCTGGCCGGCCTGAAGGCCAATGGGGTGGCCTGCACGTGGATCAGATCGACACCGGGCGCGGCCGGCGGTACGGCCACGGTTGCCGCCCCCGACCACGACGAGAACGCCGTCACACCGGCCGGGGGTGCCAATCTTGAGGTCACACCGGCCGACGTCGATGCCGCGGAAGAAGTCATTCGAACGGCGAAGGTCTGTCTCTTGCAGTTGGAGATCCCGTTTGAAACGGTCGAGCATGCCATCGACGTCTGCCACCGGCATGGCCTCGAGATCATTCTGGATACCGCCCCTTTGCCCCAAGACGGTCTGCCGGATTCGTTGTTTCGGGTCGAAGTCCTGTCCTCCAACGAAGCGCAGGCCTCGCAACTGACGGGTCTGTCGGCAGCCAAGAGTCCTCAGGCCGTTGCTGCTGCCTTGTCAAAGCGAGGATGCCGGTCGGTAGTGCTCAAGCTGGGTCAGCACGGCGCCTATGTGTTCTCGCCGGAAGGGGAGTCGGCCGTGCCGGGGTTCGCGGTCACGGTTGTCGACACAACAGCCGCGGGCGACGCCTTCACCGCCGCACTGGCCGTCACGCGAAACTGGGGCTGGAAGCTCACCGAGGCCATCCGGTTTGCCAACGCCGCCGGTGCTTTGGCCTGCACGCGAAGGGGAGCACAGTCGTCCATGCCGACTCTGTCAGAGGTGGAGACTCTGCTCGCCGGCCAGCCATGAAGCCGACAGAGGTTGCCCACGTTTTCGGACCTTGAGGCGGGCAAGAGAGCGGGTCAGGCACCTTTTTGCGGGCTCCCCTGCATGGCATCGTG
>CAZTQK010000512.1:0-3874 GCA_964615635.1 uncultured Planctomycetales bacterium | reverse complement strand
ACCGCGAACCGCATTTGGGCAAAAAGAGCCAGACCCCAGCACGCTAAACACGTACACGGCAACGCCGGGGAATGCGGAATTGTGAATGTGGAACTGAGAATCGGCCGTGTTGTGCCTTCGCCCATGGACCTCACCGCCGGTGAACTCCGGAAACAGCGCTGATTCTGCACAAAACGCCCGATCCACAAGGGCTTTCCTGCACACCTGCGGCGGTTCTTGTGCAACTTGGGGGTTGACGAAGCTGTCAGCACTCACCAATTAGCGATCAGCCCCACGCGACCGGCGATCGGGCTGGTTGGGTATGGAGCGATGCTTCAATCGTGAAAGCACTCCATTGCGATCTTCCTCGAGCGGTTGGTCAGGACCGACGCGCGAGGATAGAATGGCGCAAGGGTTTTGCCTCGACGGGGTGCTGGCGGCATGACTGACAAGGGCAGCGGTCTTCTGGAACGTGTCGCACTGGTTCTGATCGGGCTGATTCTGGCGTATTTTGCCGGGTTGCGACTCGGCTGGCTGCCGCTGTTCTGGGGGATCACCTTTCTGCTGATCGCTGCCATGCTGTTGCTCGCCACTGTGTTCTGGTGGGCGTGGGTCGATCGACAGCTTCGGAGCCCCAATCCCGGTCCCCGATCCCCGACCTGCCGGCGCTTGTTGCGGTGGGGCTGGGGTGGGTTCGTGCTCGTGATGCTCTCGCCGTTATTCCTCATGCTCTCCGGCCTTCGGGGCTCTTGGGACGCCTATCCGCTCGCCCTCATCGAGTTGATTTTGATCTGGCACCTGCTGATGGTTCTCCTGGTAACGCTGTGGGCACCGTTGACGGGCCTGCGGGCGGTGTTGCGGGGAGTGCGATCTTCGTCGGCGGCCTCGGTGCCAACCGAAGAGAGTGAAAACCCGTCGCGGCGAGAATTGCTCCTGCGAGCAATCGCGGCCGCACCGATCATCGTCGCCGGCGGGTCTTTGGGCTTGGCCGCATGGCAGGGTGGGCGGTTCAGGGTACGCCGCGTGTCCCTGCGAATGCCGCGGCTGCCGGATCGGCTGCGCGGGCTGACCATCGCGCACATCAGCGACCTGCACGTCGGGCGGCTGTTCCGGCCGGAGCACCTGCCCCGGCTGGTTGATTCGGTCAATCAGCTCAAGAGCGATATCATCGCCGTCACGGGCGATCTTGTTGACCATTCCGTCGACTTCATGCCGGCGGCGTGCGACGCCCTTGCCCAGATGGAGTCGCGGTGCGGGCGCTTCGTGGTGATCGGCAATCACGATCTCATTGATTCGCCCAGGGAAGCGGTGCGGGAACTCTATCACCGCGAGCCGTTCTTTCTGATGGACCGCACGCTTCCGCTGCTGATCGACGGCGAGACCATCCAGATCGCCGGCCTGTTCTGGTCGCGATACGATGAACGCAGGGGCGGAGACCCAGGTCATACCGGTCGGGTTGCCGAGACGCTGGCCGGTGCGGATTCAAATCGCTTCACCATCGCGCTGGCCCATCATCCGCACGCATTTGACCCGCTGGCCGACCGTGGTGTGGACCTGACGTTGGCCGGTCACACCCACGGGGGTCAACTGATGCTCACGCCGCCCGGATCGCGCACGCCGATCGGAGGCGGCAGTCTGCTGTTCCGTTATATCTGGGGCGAGTACCGGCGAGGCGATTGCGTCCTGGAGGTCAGCGCGGGGGTCGGCAACTGGTTCCCGGTACGGATCAACGCTCCGGCGGAGATCACGCAGATCCA
This sequence comes from uncultured Planctomycetales bacterium, assembly GCA_964615635.1. Taxonomy (GTDB): domain Bacteria; phylum Planctomycetota; class Phycisphaerae; order UBA1845; family PWPN01; genus JAUCQB01. Next base: position 2,138 of record CAZTQK010000512.1, on the reverse strand, counting down.
ACTGATTTGAGGAGCCGCCGTCCAGGCCAGAAAGATGAAAACGAGGTAGAGAAGCATCCGAGCTCCTACTCGCTTCGGGCCGGATACTTGGTATAGTGTCGGCTGTCTCATTGGGCCGAATCAACGGCGGGAGGACTATCATGGGCTTGTGGGATAAACTCAAAGGCGAACTGATTGACATCGTCGAGTGGCTGGACGATGGCCGTGAGACCATGGTCTATCGCTTCCAGCGCTATCAGAACGAGATCAAGTACGGCGCCAAGCTGGTTGTGCGAGAGTCGCAAACCGCGGTCTTCGTCAACGAAGGTCAGTTGGCCGATGTGTTCACGCCCGGCACGTACACGCTGGAGACCAAGAACCTGCCGATTCTGGCCACCCTCCGCGGATGGAAGTACGGGTTCAACAGCCCCTTCAAGGCCGAGGTGTACTTCGTCTCCACGCGCACCTTCACCGACCGCAAGTGGGGCACCAAGAACGCCATCATGCTGCGTGACCCGGAGTTTGGGCCGGTGCGGCTGCGGGCGTTCGGCACATTCGCGATCAAGGTGAAGGATCCCGCAACCTTCATCCGCCAAATCGTCGGTACCGACGGCCGCTTCAACGTCGACGAGATCGGCGAGCAACTTCGCGACATGCTCATCGCCCGGTTCGCGGACGTGCTCGGAGAAAGCAAGATCCCGGTGCTCGATCTGGCCAGCAACTACGACGAGTTGGGCAAGTTCATCACTGCCCGCATCCAGCACGATTTCGATGTGTTCGGGTTGCAGGTCGTCATGCTGATGGTGGAGAACATCTCACTGCCGCCGGAAGTCGAGCAGGCGATGGACAAACGCACCAGCATGGGGGTGATCGGCAATCTTCAAGCCTACACGCAATTTCAGGCAGCCAATGCTATCGACGATGCGGCCAAGACGCCGGGCGGGCTGGCCGGTGCAGGCATCGGTATGGGTATGGGTCTGGCGATGGGCGGGCAGATGGCCCAGACGATGGGAGCTGCCCAGCAGGCGACCGGCGGCCCCGGGGCCCCGCCTCCGCTGCCGGCCTCGGCCGCGTTTTTCGTGGCCATCGAGGGCAAGCAGGCCGGGCCGTTTGACCTCGCCGGGCTGCAGGCGAAGGTGGCCGCCGGTCAACTGAAGGGCGACACGCTGGTCTGGAAGAACGGGATGGTCCAGTGGGCGCCGGCGGGGAAAGTGACAGAACTGGCGGGAATCCTGGCCAACGCGCCGCCTCCGCTGCCGAACGCGTGACTGCGGTTCGGCGGTTTTCCCATTGTGCGAGAAGAAGGGCTTGCCTGACCATGGAACCCGTGGCCGATGAGGCATCGACGCAACGCGAGTTCCCCTGTGTCAAGTGCGGGGCCGACCTGGTTTTCGCGCCCGGCACGACCGCCCTGACCTGTCCGTACTGCGGCCAGGAGAACCAGATCTCAATCGAATCCGAGCTGGTGGAGGGCTCCGACTACTCCGCCGCACTGGCAGAACTCGCGGCCGGCGAAGAACTGCACGAGACACTGGCGGTCAAGTGCTCCAGTTGTGCGGCCGAGAGTTCGCTCCCACCCAATGTGACCGCCGACAAGTGCCCGTTCTGCGGCGCGCCGATCATTGCCCGGGCCGCCTCCCGAAAACTGATCCGCCCCGGATATCTCCTGCCGTTCCATGTGACACGCGAGCAGGCGATGGAGAGCTTTCGTCACTGGATCGCCTCGCGGTGGTTCGCCCCCTCCTCGCTAAACCGGAACGCCGATGCCGGGACGCTCTCAGGCATCTACATGCCTGCCTGGACTTACAACTGCGACACCGGCAGCGACTACACCGGCCAGCGAGGAGACGACTACTGGGATACGGAGACGTATCACGCGATCGTCAACGGCCGGACGGTTACCAGAACCCGACAGGTCCGCAAAACACGTTGGACCTCGGTCAGCGGGCATGTTGAGAACTCTTTCGCTGATCTGCTCGTCCGGGCCAGCAATTCACTGCCGGAGGATTACTTCCACGCCCTCGAACCGTGGGACTTGCAGAACCTCGTCGTCTACCGCGATGAGTTTCTGGCCGGGTTCGTCTGCGAGAGCTACCAGATCGATCTGCCGACCGGTTGCGAACACGCCAAGGAGGACATGGAAGACTGGATCCATAAGA
>CAZTQK010000511.1:0-3906 GCA_964615635.1 uncultured Planctomycetales bacterium | reverse complement strand
TGCAGCCGGGGGCTCCACACGATGCCCAGGCTGCGAGCAGTCGGAGCGAGCAATCCGCCGCCGGAAACCAGAATCAAGCTTCCGCCGGTCGCCAGGATCAGGCCTCGGGCGGCAAACAAGGATCAAAGTCAGGCGATCGACAAGACCAGCGATCGGCCAGTGGTCAGGGGAAGCAATCGGGCGGCAAGAGGAGCCCGCAGGCGGACATGGCCGAGGCAACCGAACCCGGCGCGCCCAAGGATCAGAACCAGCAGGCATCCGCCGAACGAACCGAGCAGCAAGGGAAACCCACGACGGACCAGCAGGCTTCGACCAGCCAGCCTTCGGCGGACATGGCCAGCGCCTCCGGCAGCAAGGGCAAGCCTTCCGACGGCGATTCGGGCAGCATGACTCCTCCCCCGCCCAATAACATGTCGAAGCGGGCTCTGGACGTGTCGCACGGCTCGGCCAGTTCGAAGGCTCTGCATCTTCAGATCGACGAGTATGTGGGCACGTACGAGGGCCAGGCTCGCAAGAAACGACAGATCGCGATCAGCAACTACCTGCAGCGGGTGCGTGAGGCCTTGGTTGAAGCAGGGCAGGCGACTGACAGCACCCTCGAACAAGTCCGATCCAGGACCAACCGGGATGAGGCTCAGCAACAGCAAGTGACAAGGGCAAGCACCCGGTTGGGCGACGCGGACAAGGCGATTGCCGAGCTGAAAGTGAAGAGCGGCACCAACCCATACGCGTTTGTCGGCCTGCAGTTGGTCGATATCAGCGTGGCCCACATCAAGCCCGCCCGCATCGAGCTGGCCTCACTCAGTCCTCTGGCCGAGACCCCCCCGGATCGGTTGAAGGCGCTCACGCAAGCCGCCTACCACATCGACCGGGCCATCCAGTTGCTCGATGATCTCACCCGGGAGTTCAACGAGGTCGTCAAGCAGGAGCAGCAGGAACGGACCCTCGAGCAGTTGGCCAAGATGTACCAGGCCTTCGTCGAAGACACGTACGCCATGCTGCGGGCATGCAAGCCGTTGCTCAATCCACGGGCGGGCAAGTGGCAGATCATCCCCGACGAAATGGCGGAGGCCATTCTTAAGGCCCTCAATGAGCGAGCCGATCGCAAAAAGGAACTCATGGCCGCCCTGGCCAAGGCCCTGGCCGACGATCCGGATCTGCTCAATCGCTTCATGGCCAACATGCGGAAGAGCGCGATGACCTTGCGAGACCAGGCGACCGTCCTGGCTCGCCGGCAACAGAAGCTGCGCGATCGTGTGACGGAATGGATGGTTGCTGACGATCGCGGACGAAAAACGTTGCTCAATCAGCATCTTCAGGTCCTTGCGGACGAACGCAAGGAGACTGCCCTCCTGGCCGCTCAGATCAAGGATAACGTCAAGACCTGGGTGCCCCGCAACTTGAGCGCCGGCATGGACAAGGTCGATCAGTGCCACACACTCGCGGATCAGGTTGCCTCACTGGCGCGACAGACTCATTCCTCACTCTCTTTCGAGAGCCTGCCTCGACGAATACAGGAGGCAGAAGCTCTGCTTCGGCATGCCGGGGACCTGCAGACCGCTTTCGCGGAGCTGCAATCCGCCGATGAGAGCAACGCGAGGTTGATCAGCTATGCCGCCCGGCGTCTGACCGAGACATCCAACCTTGCTCTGCGTGTGCAATGCTGGATCGAGAGGGCTCAGGCCCTGCTGAAGAAGGAATACCACGCGGCCGCCGCCGTCGAACAAGGCACTCTGGTACGCGACACCTCTGAGTTCGGCGCCAAGATGGAGACTGTGGCCGACTCCCTGTCTGCGCGATTCCCACCCGAGATCGGAGGACTTGCCAGACAGCTTGCCCAGACGCTGAACATCGCCATTCCGGGATCCCAGGGAACGGCTCGGCTTGCCTTGCAGAGGTCGGAGTGGCCGGTCGCTCGCCTGAAGGAAAACGAGGCCGTCGACACGTTTGCGGCCGCCGAGAAGCAGTTCGACGACCTCCTGACCGCCATCGAGGAGTTCATCGCCAGTCAACCGCCCGCACCGCCGATGCCGGCGGCCGGTATGCCGCTCGAGAAGATGCTCGCTTCCATCCTGGACGAGCGGGACGCCGTGGAAGCTCTTGGCGCGGTCATTCGCACGAATCTGCTCCTGCAGAGCGACTGGCTCCAACCGGGAAACGGCCCCGGCAGCGGCATGGGCGAGAATGGCCAGCAAGGTCAACAACCCAATCAATCCCCTGGGCAGCCCAATTCGGGAAAGACATCCGATCGGCCGCCGGGGACCTACCTGCCGGAAGTCCAGGCTGCCGCGGCCGAGGCCCGCGCGCGGGAAGCCGAACTCCTGAACGCGCTGGAGGAAGCCAAGCAGGCCTTGGAGAACGAGAGAGGGAACCAGGCGAACAAGAGGCGCGAGCGAGAAGCCGAGCTGGCAAGGGCGAGAGATGCTCAGAAGGACAGGAACCTGCCCGACGCCGCTCCGCCTTTGCGGAACGAACGGGACTTCAACGTCTTCGTATCGGTGCTGGAAGACGAACTGCGACAAGCGCGGGGAACCGTTCCGCCGGAGCAGTATCGCGAGGCCATCGATGCCTATTTCCGCGACATTGCCGATGTTGCCGCACGGTCATCTCGTCTCGAAGGCGAATGACAGGCCGGCTCATCGCTGAAAGATGGGCAGCATCTGGTACGGCGGCGTGATGGCCAGCACAGCCATGGCGGTGGTGTACGCGTTGCCGAAAAGCTGGTCGCCATAGAGCTCGGGTTCCCAGGAGCCGTCGGCCCGCTGGTGAGTCGCCAGCAGCCGCAGCAGCGGCGGGTAGAAGCGATCCCAGTGTGTTCCGCCGAACTGAAACATCGCCTGACTGCAATAGAAGGCCCCATAGAAGAATCGGTCGCCGAGTCCCTCGGTACCGTGGAACATGTCGAACGGGTGGGCCAGCAGCCAGTTGGCTGCCTGCGCCGCCTCCCGGGTGCGGTGCTGTCCCCCAAGGGACAGCGACAGAATTCCCGCCCCGGCCATGGATCGCGTGGCCTTGCGGTCACTTCTGAGCCCGTAGAGAAAGGTCCCCTCGTCGGCATCAAAGCATCGACGCACATATGCGAGGGCTTCATCAATCAACTGCGATGGCACCTCGAATCCCGCGTTTCGGGCCGAGCGAAGGAACATCAACTGCCAACTGGTCACCGACAGATCGGAATCGTCGTGTCCAGGCCCCTTCGAGCGGGCATATCGCCAGCCGCCCTCGTCGTCGCGCCGTTGTTTGGGGCCGGGAAGTCGTCTTTTTGTGAACTCCACGGCCAGCTCGATGGCCTTGCGCAGGCGCCGGTTCGTATCTCCGCGGGTCATGCCGTAGACTTCGCTGAGCAGCAGACTGCCGATCGCGTGGTTGTACAAGGCCGTGTGGGTCGGGTTCTTGGACGCGAAGGGGCCCATCGGGTAGTACCGGGTGATCAGGCCGTCGGGATGCTGGCAGCTCAGCACGTAGTCGACAGCCTTGGCAACCACCGGGCCATAGCGGTCGTGGTCTGGTGCGTATCCTCGTGAGAGAAAAGCCAGAGTGCACAGCGCTGTCACTCCGGGCTGGCCCGTTTCATGCGTGGGAAACGATCCGTCGGGCTTCTGCTGCGCCGCCAGCCACGCCAGCGCCCGGTCGGTGACCCGGTCGAGGCGTGCCCATTGCTCGGGGGTGACCCTCGGTTGTGTGGCTCCGGAAGACGTCGCAACCCGGGCCTCGCCGGTGTCTCCAGGTTCGCCCTCAGAGAGCGTCTGGCTCAGTGAGGACTGAACCAGCAGGAGACATGCGGTCGTTGCGACAGTGGCTTTTCGAAGCGTGGTTCGCATGAAGGACACGAGCCTTTCCGTTGCCTGGACCCTGACGCGGTCTCAAATGCCAGTATCCCACTCCATCCCATGCTGTCAACCCCGT
>CAZTQK010000510.1:0-3907 GCA_964615635.1 uncultured Planctomycetales bacterium | reverse complement strand
TCATGTAGCGGACCGTGCCGAGCAGATCCCCGGTTAATGTCAGCCCTGGGTCGGTCTGCATCATGGCCAGCCCGAAGTCGGCGACCCACACGTGACCGGCGGCGTCCAGGAGCAGGTTCGACGGCTTGATGTCACGGTGAATGACGCCGCGTTCATGGGCGTGCTGCAGGGCTTCAGCCGCCTCTATGCCGAGGTTGGCAATCGCTTCGTAGAAGGTTCGACCCTCAGCCGTGCCGCCCGTCGCAAAGGTTACCGCTGTCGCACCGCTCGGCGCAGCCGGCGGCAACAGCGATGCGGCAGACGAGCCCGTCACATTCGGAAGGCTCGATGCCAGTTGGCGTGCGTCCAGGCTACTGGTGACCCGCGACGGCCGATGCGTCGGCGGACGATCCTCTCTTGGCGGCAGGCCGGCCAGATCCCGCAACTCGCTGATTACTGCGGACAGCGGATGCCCGTCGATGTACTGCATCGCGTAGTAGTGGACGCCGCGCTCGCAGCCGACCGAGAAGACAGGCACGATATGCGTGTGATGTAGCTGGGCGGCGGCCTGGGCCTCATTCTTGAACCGCTGAAGCTGCCTCGGATCGAGCACGGCCGCGAACGAGAGGATTTTCAACGCCACGTGCCGGCCGAGCGAGATCTGTTCGGCCTCGTAGACGATGCCCATGCCACCGCGGCCGAGTTCGCGAACAAGACGGTAGTCGCCCAGGACACCGGCGAAGGGTGTCTCTGACGGTGCAGCCTGGTCCGGCGTCTGCTGCTCGGGTCCGGCCGGCGACATCATCATCAACGAGGGGAACACTTCGCGGACAATCGATGCGATGCGCGGGTTGGCCCGCGCGTACTCCTCGATATCCGGCCGCTCGCCCCGCCGCAGTCTTTCGGTGAACTCGTCGGCGGCCTGGCCGAGCAGTTCCTCGATCGTTTCGTCGTGATGTGGGGAGGCCTCTCTCATGGCAGGGACTCCGTGAAGCCGCGGCTCATCAGGGCCGCTCTGAGGCGAAGCAGTGCCCGACCGTAGCGCTTGCTGGCCGTGGGCGGATCGATGTCGAGGACCTGGGCAACCTCGAGGTTGCTTAGACCCTCGTAATTGCGCATGAGAACGATTTCGCGGTCCTCGTCGTCCAACCCGGCGATTGACTGGCGGACTCTCTCGCCCAGCTCGCGGCGTGCCAACTGCTCGCTGGGCGTTGCCGAATGAGCCAGGACGCGGCGGCCGAGATCGACTGATGAGCGGTCCGGCAGCGGCAGGTCGCGCGTGGCCGCCCTGCGCTCGGCGCCGACGTGCCTGCGACGCAGCATGATGAGACGGTCATAAGCGATTCGCCGCAGCCAGATCGCAAAGGGCATGGATTCCTGCTTCAGGTAGGCATCGATCCGCCGGGCCGCCTCGGCCTGGGTCTCCTGGACCGCGTCGGAGGGGTCCAGCCGTTGACGCAGCCGCGGATCCAGCCGCATTTCGAGGAACCGCCGCACGGCCGGGCGATGGCTGGCCAACAGCCGTTCCAGGGCCTGACGATCGCCCTTGCGTACCCGCTCCAGCAGGCGATCTGTGTCCGTCGAGTTGGTTCCCTTGAGATCCATTTCCAGTCCCCGTGAGCCCCTGTAGGCGGGTGCCTCCATTCTAATGACTGCAAGCGCTGAAAAAAATTACCTCTCGCTGCTCGACTGCTTTTCGGGCGTCGGGCGTAAGCTATTTCGACACAATGAGTTGCGTTTCTGAAATATTCTGCGAGAAGCGGTTGGGTTGCCGGCATGATAGTTGATGTCTTCACGAGCCACGCGGTTTATCCGCGTGGTCTTCCGGCGGACAACCCACCACCGATGACTGCGGACCCTTTCGCAAAACCGGCGTGTTTGGCGGTCTGCCTCGTCGCCCCTCGGCAAACACGGCACATGTCAGATGCGGATCCCGAAAAGCCACATGAAGAAACCGACGCAGAGATTCGCGGGAGCGGCAAGGACTTCGATCGGCGCGTCGTTCTTGTCCAGCGGCATGATCCGGCGAATATCGCTTGCCGGGCAAGCCAGACTCGCCGCGAAGCGTCTTTGAAATCACCGATCGTGACCTCGAATGTGCCGTCCGGGCTGCTGAGGGAGGAAAGGGGGACATCACTCATTATTAATCAGTGATGTCCCCTTTTGTGTTTTGGTTGACTCGCGTTGCGTGGGATTCGACAATGCCACTTGGCGGCATATCGGATTCGCTCAGGCCGGGCAGGCTAAGGAGGACCGTCATGAACCGAAGAGAATTCATCCAGGCGACAGTGGGCGGCGGCTTGCTCTGTCTGGGCAGGCCGGGCGTGTTCAGCTTCGCGGCTGGGCCACAGGTGACGCGGCTCGTCAGTCCCGGTTGCCGGGGTACGAAGGTGAAGGTTGCCCGCCTCTACCTCGGGGTCCCCAAGGCTCACTATCCGAACCCGGCGATCGACGTCGAGTCGGAGCGCCGCGCGTACCAGGAGCGATTTGACAAACTCAAAGACGAACTCGCGGATGTCGATTTCTTCGTGGACGAGTTGATCGGTAAACCCGAGGAACTGGCCCCGCTGAAGGAGCGCTTGCAGCAGGCCGACGGCATTCTGGTGGTCCATCTGACGCTGCACACGCTGCCGGTGATGCAGGAGATCCTCAAGATCGGCCGGCCGACGATGATCTACTCCGCCCCTTACGCCGGACATGAGTGGTTCTACCTCAGCGAGCTTCGGCGCCAGGAGATCGGGCGCAAGATGGACTGCGTGCTGACCACGGATCCGCACGAACTGGCGGCGGCCGTCCGGCCGTTCCGGGCGTTGCACCATCTGCGCGAGGCCAAGGTGCTGAATCTGGCCGCGGCTCACCAGCCCAAGGACTATCCCGAAAAAGCCAAGGCCAAGTTCGGCACGGAATTCGTTCTCATCGGGCGCGATCGGATGCTGGAGGTGTACAACTCGATCGCCGACAAGGATGCCGAGGTGGAGGCTGACTGGTGGACGAAGAACGCCACGGCCGTCGTCGAGCCCTCGGCCGATGAAATCTTCAAGTCGTGCAAGCTGTCGCTGGCGTTTCAGAAGCTCATGGGCGAGGAAAACGCCACGGTGATGACCGTCGACTGCTACGGCAGCATGTGGCGACAGATCCCGGCCTATCCGTGCATCGGATTCGCCCGGCTCAACGACATCGGGCTCGGAGGGATCTGCCAGTCGGACCTGCCGTGCGTCATGATGCACATCATCTTCCAGGGGCTGACCGGCCGGCCCAGCTTCGTGTGCAATCCGACGTTCGATTTCTCAACCGACTCCGCGACGCTCATTCACTGCCTGGGCTGCACGAAGATGGACGGCCCGGACAAACCGTCAGCGCCGTACAAGCTTCGCGACGTGATGGAGCGGCAGGAAGGGGCAGTCCCCCAGGTGACGATGCGGACCGGCCAACAGGTCACGGTCGCCATTCCCGACGAGATGTCGGCCATGCGGTACTTCACCGGCCAGATCACCGAGATTCCGGAAACAGAGCGCGGCTGCCGAACGCAGATCAAGGTGAAGATCGACGGCAACGCGGAGAAGCTCTGGCAGCAATGGACGGCCGGCATCCACCGCGTCACCTGCTACGGCAGCCTGGTGAAGGACCTCGAACGGTTCTGCCGATTTGCAGATGTCAGGTTGATCAACGAAGCGGTATGACCGGCGCAGCTCAAGACGAGGTGTCCGCACATGAGAATCCGCCTGTTTGCCGCGGTCCTGTCCTGCTGCGCTGCGCCCGCTTGCGCGAGTCCCGCCTTTTTCTGTGAACTCTACGCCCCCGGCCACTTCGGCAACTGGTACGAAGTCGCGGGTGAACGGGAGATGCGTGCCGTGCTGCAGGAGGCCCAGAAATGGGGCTTCAACTGCTACGGCGACTGGTTCGATACGCTCGATTGCACGGACCCGTT
>CAZTQK010000509.1:0-3925 GCA_964615635.1 uncultured Planctomycetales bacterium | reverse complement strand
CCGTGCGGTTCCCGGAAATCAAGGCCCACACCGTCGGCGAGTTCATCTACATGTACGAGGCGATGATTCCGATCATGGGCAAGTTGTATGGGATTAACCCATACGACCAGCCGGCGGTGGAACTCGGCAAACTGCTGACGTTCCACTTCATGGGCCGACGAGGATATGAGAAGCCGGCGATTGATCTCTGAGCTATTAGCTATTAGCCTCTAGCTTTTAGCCTTTTTGGCTCTTGGCCATCGGGTTGCAGCCTTGAGCTATCGGTTTCGGGCCGACCCTGTATGGCATGGGCTGGTACCCGGGCCGTTGTTAAGCCGTGTCTTTGTCTTCTCTGGCTAATAGCTGGCAGCTAAGAGCTAAGAGCTTTTTCGGACCTCTCATGCACCACGCAGTCATCATGGCCGGCGGTTCGGGCACTCGGTTGTGGCCGCTGAGTCGGCGGAGCCACCCCAAGCAGTTGCTCCGCATCTTCGAGGGCAAATCGCTGCTGCGACGCTCGTTCGAGCGGCTGAGAGCCCTGCTGCCCGCCGATCAGATCTACATCATCACCGGGCGCGACTACATCGAACCGATGGCGGCCGAGCTGCCCGAACTGCCCCGCGAGAACCTCATGGGCGAGCCGTGCCCGCGCGATACGGCCAACGCCGTCGGCCTGGCCGCCCACCTGCTGGCCCTGCGCGACCCTGCTGGCACGATGGGCATTTTCACCGCCGACCAACTCATCGAGCCGGTCGACGTCTTCGCGGCTACGGTCCAGCGAGGTTTCGACGCGGCTCAGCGACACGCGGACGCGCTGATCACGTTCGGAATCACCCCGCGCAGCCCGCACACCGGTTACGGCTACGTGCATTGCGGCCCGCAGGTCGACCCCGGTGTTTACGACGTCCTCGAATTCAAGGAGAAACCCGATCTCGACACGGCCAGGCGGTACGTCGAGTCGGGCGAGTACTTTTGGAACAGCGGTATGTTCGCCTGGCGGCTGGCGACCATCATCGGCCAGATCGGCAAGCATCAGCCCGTGATCGATGTGGGCCTTCGTGAGGTCGCTGCAGGATTCCACAATCCAGCCAAGTCAGAGGCCATCCTGACCTGCTTCTCGTCCCTGCCGAAGATCTCCATCGACTTCGCGGTCATGGAGAAGGCCGACCGCGTGCTGACCGTGGAGATGCCCTGCGAATGGCTTGATGTCGGCTCATGGCCCTCGCTGGCCGAGGTCTTCAAGCCCGACGAGGCCGGCAATGTTCGAGCCGCATCCGAAGTGATGACCCTGGATGCTCATGGCAATATCCTGGTCAGCGAATCCGCCCATCTCATCGCCGCCATCGGTGTGAGCGATCTGATCGTCATCCACTCCGACGACGCCACCCTCATCTGCCGCAAGCAGGACGCTCAGCGGATCAAAGATCTCGTCGAACACGCCAGGAAAGCAACGGGACAAAGGTTCATGTGATGAGCTGGGAACCGGTCAACAAGGCGCTCTCCTGGCGAGTCATCCTGCTTGTCCTTCTGGGAATGGCCGCCGTCGGAATACTGTTGCCTTCAAAGCCGGGACCGAGCCCTCGGCATACGGGATGTCTGCTTGCGGGGGTGTTCACGATTCTGATGCTCGTTTACGCCCTTATCCGGATAACCCTTGCCCTATTGCGCGACCGACATGAGTGAGAGACCGGCAGGGGTTGCGCTCGCGGACCATCTGGCTGAAAGCTGATCGCTGATAGCTGACAGCTACTACCTCCCCAACTGCATATTCCCCAGCGTAATCGGGCTGTAGATGTGCGAGCGACAGGCGGTCCAGGAGGAGTACTCGCCTCCGCGGGCGTCGAAGCGGGCGAAGTTGACACCGATAACGTCGCCACGTTTCTCAAGAGAAGCCAGCGGAATCCGGATCTCGACCGTCCAGCAACCGGGTCGAAACTGATCGTCCACCGCGGCCGTGATCTCCGACGCCCATGGCGAGACCGGGGCGACCCGATCGAGGCACTGGATGCCCTTCTCCGCGACGAGTGCCCCGTTGGCCTTTACGATGATATGGTAGAGATCACCCGGCCCGACGGCCTGGCCCGTCGGGTCCAGCACGATCTCCACGAGATCCTCCCCCACCGGCCACAGGTCGTCGTAGCGGACGTAATTGCTGCGGCCGATCTGCCGGTCGCCCATCCGACTCTCGGCACAGTTGAAAGCGATGTACAGGGCCTCGTCGTCATTGCATGCGAAGACGGTCGTCAGTTGTGAGGGGCGATCGGGGGTCGCCCGTCCGATCTTCGGCACCTCACCGGCACCCACCAGCAGAAAATCACTGGCCACATTTGTCGCCAGCGGCCAATCGTCGAGCCGGCCGTCCACAACAAACGGCTTGCCGATCCGCTGGGCCGTGAGCACGCAGAGCCGCCCCTTGAACATCGCCGGCTCGCCTTGGGCCGGCTGCAGGGCAAACTGCACGGGCACAATTCCATCGGTGTTCGGCTGGATGACTCGGGCCTTCGCCGCGATCACCACCCTCGCTCCACGGGTCGGTTCGATCGGCCCGATCGACCGGCCGTCGTCGGCCGGCCTCCAACCCTGCTGCAATCCCGCCCACGTCAGCTTGCCCTGGAAAGGCCTCGGCGTGGCGTTGAAGAATGACACGGTCGCCTCCAGATGGGCCGGGCTGGCCACATCCTGCGGTTCAAACCGGACCTTCACGCCTTCGATGACAACCTGCGTGCGCCGAATCGCCGAAACGAGCCGAGTCCACTCCATCTCTTCCGCAAACCGGGCCACGTCGTCCGGTTGCCCCGTCTGAGGACGGTCACCCTGCTCGCTGAAAGCAGCCTGTAGTTCTCTGGCCATCAGCCGCCGGGCCATCGACCACGCCGTCGGCTCGGTCACCCAGCCCGGCCCTCGGCTGTCGAGGAAGTGTTCGTTGAAACACTCCGTCCCACCGTAACGGAACAGATCTGTCGAAAGCAGCCGGGCGATCGCCGGGCGCCTGTTGCGATCGAGCAGCCACAGGTACTCGTAATCCTGAGCGCCTCGCAACAGCCGCTTCAACCGGATCGACGGCACCGGCCCGGGCAGGCCGTATGGCTTGCCAGGCCAGATGAGCTGACTCTCGCTGCCGATCAGACCGGGGGCATCTGTTCCAGCCCATTCGTTCACGATGGGCAGGCATGCCCCGTCATAGCCGAACCGGTAAACTTGCCAGGCCAGACTTGCAGCCTCAACGGGCGATGCAATCACTGAGAGGGAACCGGTGTACGGCGGACGGCCGGGACTGAGCCAGACCTGTTTGCCGGCAGCTCGCTGGCGAGCCAGAGCGGCACGGTCCGCCTCGGCCGACGGAGGACACCAGACGCCCACAAGGGCCGAGAGGTCCACAAACGGGTCGTCGAGATAACCGTATGGCTCCAGGGACATCGGGCTTAACGGACAGACCAGTCGCAGACGAGGCTCGACCTGCCTCAACAGCCTGCCCATTCGCTCAAACGCCCTGAAACGCTCGGCCCTGGTCTCATCGCTCAACGGCACCCAGACAAAGTGCCGATCAAGCCATCCTCGCTGTTCAAAGTGGGCCACACACCTGCGCAGGTAGTCAGCAACATACCGTTCGTATGACTCCGATCCGGGGCCGCCGTACAGATCGGGCGAGGGATCGCGTTCGTCGAACGGCAACGGCCACGCCGCGGCGGCTGTTCGATCCTCGAACGCCGACCCATCCATGATCCCGCCGACCAGCCGATCGTAGTCGGACCAGTCCAGTTCAACTCCACCACCCGCAATGACTCGCTGGACAGGCCTCAGGTCCCACAGAACCGGGCTCAACCGGTGCTCATGGAGAAGCCTCATGGCTTGGTCTATCACCGCCACCGCTCTCTCATAGAACGGAGCTTCGCTGGAGAGACGACTGGGAGAGTACGGGCGCCCGTCTATCGCTAGATGTTGCCTA
>CAZTQK010000508.1:0-3945 GCA_964615635.1 uncultured Planctomycetales bacterium | reverse complement strand
ATTGTGGAATGGTTTTGAGACGACCGTGATGTCCTGGGATCTCTCGACGGCGCGCAATCGGCATTCTCGCTGATCGGTCCAGTGCCCTGTACAGATCGCTACTTCAACACCAGGGTCAACCTGCCGGACCCGCTCGATGGTCTGGATCCCATCCCAGCCCGGCGGCATCTCCATGTCCATGAAAACCACGGCGAATGGCCTACCGGCAGCACAGGCCGCCTGCACCCGTTCTAACGCCTGGACTCCCTGAAATGCCGAGTGCATCTCAAAAGCAGAGACGTCCGAAGCCAACGCACCCTCTTGAGGAGGCGTCCGGCAGGAAGGAGCCTTCAGGATGCGCCTGAACAGTCCGTGTATCCGATCATCATCATCTACCAGCAGAATCCGACTGTTCCAACTGTCAGGCCTGCAGTTCATTCGTTTCGTCCTCTCGCCCACACCAGACAACCGCTCCAGCAGAAACCCACACGTGGGTCCGATACTCACTGGGGGAGACCCACCAACAAGGCCAGGCACTGGGCACTGGAGAGCATGATTTTTCGTTCGGGGGCACGCGCCTCTTTTATTGCCCCACATCTCCGATCCGCCGGTCCCCGAACAACCCCTTGGGCGCCACAGGGGTATCTGCCGCCAAGTGAAGTGAATCGATCCACCTCGTCGGCTGTTCCGTGTGTATCGGTCGTTCACCCCACCGGCTTTAGGGTGTTCACCTGACGCGGCGCGTCATGACGACGTCATCAACTCCAGCATGGAGCCCGAAAATAATCGGAAGTTGAAAAAAGTAGACTGTTGGTTGATTCGTCGTTTCAGCCGCCACTTGCATCAGTCAAGTGCGGATGGTCGGGTCGGCGGCAGGAGCCGTTCGCGAAGATCTCGCGGAAGGAAATCGAATTGCCCTTTGGCCTGATCAAGGAGCTGATCGATGGTCAGGTGCAGATCCAATTGTGCGCCCAACGGCAGGTCCTGCCCGAGAATCTGCGTTGTGATCACAGCCGGGCCGGCAGGCCCCATCCCACTCAACACGCGCACATCCTGATGATCAATCACAATCCGGACGCCCATCTGCGTGTACTGAACGCGACTGGGCAGGAGTTGGCTCGGCAACGCCAGGCCGAATACCTTCTCGAAGGCATCCACCAGCAACGCCCGCTCGATGGACCCGGCTTTCCCGACCGGGGGCTCACCCGACAGCTCGATGTCGCCGCTGGCAATCTGATCGCTCTCGATCACGAGCGAGTTGATGCGAGCCCGCAGTCGCCCCTCCAGGCCGGTTTTTCCGAAGAGCCTTTGACACAAGCTGTCCAGTGATCCGCCATCCCAACTCCCCGAAACGTGCAGCCTGCGTACGACTCCATCCGTCACCTGTGCCTCGAGGACGCGAAGCCTCGCGGTGCCGCCCACCCGCGGCCAGCCGTACCTGGCCAGCAGCGAATCCACTTCGATCTGCGTCGCTTCTCCTCTGAACCGCAGATCTCGCAACTGCCGGTCCTGAACCATGAGCCTTTCAAGAGTCAGATCCAGCAAGCCCGACACCGCGCCGCCGGGAATGCGCTTTGTCCACTCCTCCAGGCGAGCCTTGACCGCGCGTCCGGTCAAGATGATATGGTCGCCCTTGCGAGACTGCCTCAGCGTGATCGTCCCCGAGAAGGCTCCCTGGGTCACCGGAGATTGAAGCATCTGATCCAACCCGAGCGACGTGAAGGGGAGCTCTGGAACGACCAGCACAACTTCGGGCAACAAGTCATCAGCGTCCGGGTCGATCCGGGCCGAAATGTGGATGGGAGCGGCGGTCGTGTAACCGTTGAACTGGTGGCAGACAAGATCCGCTTGACCTTGCCCTTGAGCATCGAAAACAAGCTTGCCGTCGACTCCGTCTGCGTGCAAATCGCAGCCCGGCCACTGCCATTCGAGACGGGCCTCATGCAGCCGGACCAACCCAACCTTCGCGGCCTGAAAGTTGTGTCTCAAGCCCGCCTGCAGAATGCGCGTGTAGTCGTGCGACCGCCATGCTTCCGAGCCCAGCAGCCAAACCGGCTGATGGATGTCGATCGATGCCTCACGGCCGTCACTCGCGCCCGTTCTGTCCCAGATCACCCGCGGGCAGCGAAAAACCAGGTCTCGTTTCTCCGGCAACCAGACGCGGAGATTTTCGAGTTGCCGTGCGGTGAAGGTGTGCGGCGAGATGTTCCCTATTTCCGTGGGCAGGCCGAAGAAGCCGGCGAGATCCGCTTCGAGCCCGCGGCGATAGGCATCGCTCTGATAGTACAGGGCATGACACACGGTGGCCGCGAGCACCCCGGCGACCACCAGCCATGTCCCCCACGCTGCTGCCACCCTTCGCTTCCGCATGGGCTTCCAGTCTACGCCCGGCCGGCCTGCAACGCCACCTCCCCCTGCGGCGGTGCGGATGGTGCGGCCGGCGTGTACAATAGCGTCTATGAGGCTCCTCTCGCTGTTCCAGATCTCGCTCGCCCGCAAGTGCCAGTTGTTGTTCGGGCTCGCGGTCCTGCTGATCATCGCCGCCGCACTCTTCGTGCCCGGCTATACCATGGGTTCCTTCGTCGACCAGATGCACGTTCAACGCGCCCAGCAACTGGCCGCCCTGGCCGCCGCTCGCATCGATCCGGCCGCTACCGACTGGCGTCAACAGCAGAAGGCCCTCGACCAGTGGTGGGAAGTCAATGAGAAGGTCCTCCCGTTCTTGAAGGAGTGTCGCCCAGTCCTGATCAAGCTGCCGCCCACCGAGAGCAGTGAGGCTGTCGCCCAACAACAGCGGGAATTTGCACAGTTCGTCAGCGAGTTGTCCGCACACGCGCGTCAGGTTGTTGACAGGCTGGGGCAGCGATTCGATCCCCCCGCCGGCTGGCAGGCGGCGCGGCTCGCGTGGGAATCGCTGCCTGCACACAAACGCGAGCGTTGCTTCGATGCGACCCGCCGGGCGGCTGCTGCGCTGAAACATGCACTGGTCATGGGCAGCCAGTTGCATCCGCCACTGGATGACTTTCAGAAGAAGTGCGTCGAACGAATGCTCAGCGAGGGCACCAGCGGGGAGGGTGGGTTGATGCGCCCGCCGGGCGAGCCGACGGTCTATCGATACGTTCAGGCAATCAGGGGAACACACTCGTCGACATCCGCGAGCCACCCGCTCATCGGCATCATCGACATCAGCCTGCCCGCGCCGAAGACGATTGATGAATTGCGGTTCTTCACCCGCGCCATCCTGGTGCTGGCCGGCATGCTGGCCGGGTTTCTGGCCATTCTGGTCTTCTATCTGATCTCGCAACGACTGATTCTGGCACCCGTTCGTGAACTCACCGCACTGGTGGGCCGCATCGCCGGTGGCGACCTTCAGGCCCGGGCCAGCCTTCAGACCGGAGACGAATACGAGAGACTCTCCGACGCGTTCAATGACATGCTCGTCCGTCTGGAACAGGCCCGGGCCGAACTGGAAACCGCCAACCGCTCGCTCGACGCGAAGCTCGGCGAACTGGCCGAGACCAATGTGGCGCTGTTCGAGTCGAACCGGGTCAAGAGCGAGTTCCTGGCCAACGTCAGCCACGAGCTGCGGACCCCGCTGACTTCGATCATCGGCTTCGCGGACCTGCTGCGAGACTCGATGCTCAGTGGCGGGCAGATCGATGTCGTGCGGGCCGCGCGTTTCGCCGACAACATCCTGGTCAGCGGTCGCGGGTTACTCGATTTGATCAACGACCTGCTCGATCTGGCCAAGATCGAGGCCCGCAAGATCGAGTTGCACCGCACCGTCTTCTCGCTCCGCGACGTTTGCGAGGCGTTGTGCGACTTCGTCCGGCCGAACATGGACAAGAAGTCGCTCGTCATGACGACGGACCTGGACGAGAACCTGCCGACGATGAACTCAGACGCCGGCAAGCTGCGACAGATCTTGTTCAACCTCCTGAGCAACGCCATCAAGTACACACCTGA
>CAZTQK010000507.1:0-3945 GCA_964615635.1 uncultured Planctomycetales bacterium | reverse complement strand
GTCTCGCCGCCACCGCTGAGCAGGTTGTAGATGGTCCAGCCCGCCACTTCGTAACCCGCATTTGCCTGGGCCGTCGCCGTGAGCGATTGCGTAAAGCCGTAGAGGTCCCAGACCAGGTCTCCGGGCGAGAGACTGGCGCTGCCCAGTTCGGCCGGGTCAACGCCTGTGAGCATGCGCGCCAGCAGCACCTGCCGTGTGCTGAAAAGGTTGTGTGAGTACTTGTAGCTGGGCAGGCCATCGATAATCTTGAAGGTAAGATTGAAGTCACATTCGCTGCCGCGGGCCAGTTCGGCGCCGAGCACGTCGTGCCGGTACGCGCCGGCCAGTTCGACATACTCCTTCCACGACAACGACGGGCCGACACAGCCGAAGAACGTCATGCCGAACTCCGGCTGGACGTAGACCTGGGCCGTGATCGGCGAGATGCCCCACTCCGGCGTGTGGGGGGAGAAGGTAGTGGATTTCTCGTTGACGAGGCCCCATCCTTCGCCCTTCGTGTACTCGGCCCCGAGCGTGGCATCGGCGTCGAAGTCCAGGCCTGCCGAGATCTCCCCCACGTTGCCGAACGTCACCTGGGCACCGACTTTGACTTCCAGGTACACCTGATAGACGACCGGCACGCCGGCGATCACCATGATACCCGCGGGATTGGGCCATTTGACCTTGCCGATGGTCTCCTCCTTCTTGAGCAGCTCTGAGATCTGGTAAGCCTCGATCGAGACGTCCATGCTCAGGTGAAAGCCGGTGCCTGCCGTGCAACGCAGATGCTTCAGACTGCTGCCCTCGATGCTGGCAGTGAAGTCGAAATCCGGGTCGACGTCGATGGTCAACTGGTCGAGTGTGACCTTGCCCCAGTCCTCCAGCTCGATGGAGTGGCTGTTGGTCGTAAACGCGGCCGACCGGTCGCCCGTGCGCAGGAAACGGATTTGCTTCGTGGTTCCCATTTCGACGCCTGAGGACCCTTGAAATACCGCAGTCTCCGGGTCGAAGGGGACGCTGATCTCGATCGTGCCCTCGCGGATGAGGTCGGTCAGGGAGGCCTGTTCGGTTTCCAAGGTTGTCTGGCCGCCGTTGATGGTGGGCGACGACTTGACGCGGAGCAGTTGCCCTTCGCCGCGCGTGGAGACGATCAGCGCGCCGGGTGCAATCCCGGTTGGAATGTCTTCTCCGGTCAGTATGGTCTGCCCTTCGTCGTCCGTGGTGACTTCGACGGTGTCCGGCAGAACCCGCACGTTCTCGTTGACCTCCGTATCCGTTGTGCCCCCGCTTCCTCCGCCGCCTCCTCCGTTGCCGGTCGCGACGAAAACCGCTTCAATC
This sequence comes from uncultured Planctomycetales bacterium, assembly GCA_964615635.1. GTDB lineage: Bacteria > Planctomycetota > Phycisphaerae > UBA1845 > PWPN01 > JAUCQB01. The sequence goes on along the minus strand of CAZTQK010000507.1, from coordinate 2,628 downwards.
ACCAAGTCGTCGTCCACCGTAATCTGCGCCGGATTGGCCGTGCTGGCGATACTCCCCTGCCAGCGATCGAATTCGTAGCCGGTCGCCGCCTGGGCGGTGAGTGTGACGAGCTGGCCCGCGGCGTAGGGTCCCTCGGCGGGATCAATCGCGACGGTGCCTCCGTTGGCCGGATTAGCCGTCACGACGACCGTGTAGGTGTTGTCCAATGGATTGCCTTCGTTCGGCCCGCAACCTCCTGTGGGCAGGAGTACTGCGATCGTAAACGTCGCCATCGTTGCAGACTGCATGAGGCAGTTGAAACGGAAAAACGAACGTCCGTTCACTCTACTGAAATGCATGACCAGAAGCTCCTTGCTGATCCTTCACCTCTGCTCACCCCGCCGGGCACCCTGCGGGGTTGATGCCATTGTATCGCGCCTGGTCTCTGTTGCGCCTATCCATTTCTCGTACGTTATCGGTCGCTTCTTGAGGAATAAGACACGCAACATGCTCGTGGGGTGCATGCCAGGGGTTCGCCTCCACGTATCGGGAGACAATCAGGAAATGAACACCCTCTTGCCGGGACCCTTCCTGAGACCGGCTTGAATATGCGACCGCCGGATGGTACACAGCTATCAAACGTGTCGCCCCTTTTCCGGCTCGGAAGGCAAAAACCGGAAGACAAACAGAATGAAGACAAGTCGTGCTCGCTTGGCCGTGTTCTCGTCATGGAAACCAGTATCGATGATGCTCCTGTTCCTGACCGTCAGAGCCCCGGCTACTGAGCCGGTCCGGGATCAGCTCGCTCCATTGCCGGCTGGTGCCGTCCGGTTCAACGGCGGCTTGGAGGACGATATCCAGAACTCGATTACTCATTGGAACAAGGGAGTGGTGCCGTACGCCGGCTTTGTGCAGATGTTCAGGAGCGGCCGGAAGCTTTTCGCACAGGGCGAGATGTGGGGCAAGGCCGTGCGATCGGGGAGCATGTTCTACCGCTACACCCAGGACCCCGAGCTCAAGCAGATCCTCCAGAAGACCGTGGCTGACCTGCTCAGCACCAAGCGGGCCAACGGCAGCATCAGTTGCTCGGAGATATCCAAGCAACCGGACGGTCCAGGCGGCGACCTTTGGGAGCGGAAATACGTTCTGCTGGGGTTGGACGAGTACTACCGACACGTGGAGAAAGACCCGGCCGTCTTGCAGGCAATGATTGATGAGGCCGACGCCACCGTCGCACAGATCGGCCCGCCGCCGAAGGTTAGTATCGTCGACCAGGGCTGGAGCCCGAATCACATCGAATCAAGCACCATCCTCGAACCGATGATGCGACTCTACAACCTGACCGGGCGCACGGCCTATCTCGAATTCGCCAGGTACATCGTCGAGATCGAGGGCGGTGCCAAGGGATACAAGATCATTGAAGATGCCCTGAAGAACAAAGATCCGGAGAAGATCGGCGGGCCGTATCCCAAGGCCTACGAGATGATGTCGCTGTTCGAGGGCCTAGTCGAATACTATCGGGTCACCGGCGACGAACGATGGAAGAGAGCGGTCCTGAACCTCTACCGAAACATCCGCGAGAAGGAGATCACCATCATCGGCAACGGCGGAGGTGACCAGCCCTACCACCCTGACGTCCTGGGCGAGGCCTGGGACTATACCGCTCTCGAGCAGACCAATCCGAACATGAAGCGGATGATGGAGACCTGCGTCGGCGTCACATGGCTGAAGCTGTGCAGCCAGATCCTGCGGTTGACGGGAGATCCGTCGACCGTCGACGAGATCGAGCGATACGCTTACAACGGGTTGATCGGGGCGATGAAGCCGTCCGGCGACGGCTTCAGCTACGTCAATCTGCTCAACGGCGTGAAGACCAATCCGGAAGGATGGGGTGCGACGATCGACAACGTCTACGTGACTTGCTGCAATCTGAACGGCCCGATGGGGCTGGCGTACCTGCCGTTCGTCGCCGTGATGAACTCGAAAACCGGGCCGGTCATCAATCTCTACAACGCGGGCACGGCCACGGCCTCGAGCCCGGCCTCACGTCCGGTTCGCTTGGAGATCGCTACCGATTACCCAGAATCCGGCGCTGCCGTGGTGACCGTGACGCCGCAGTCACCGGAGAAGTTCTCGATACGGCTGCGTATCCCTTCATGGAGCGCATCGACCGTGCTGAAGGTTGCCGGCGACGCAGTGCGGGCCGTGCCCGGAACCTATGCGGAGATCAATCGGACCTGGTCTGGCGGCGACAAGATCGAGCTGACCCTGGACATGCGCTGCCGACTGATCGATTCGCCTCGCGGGAGCAACCGCGCCGGCGACAATCATCAGGCGCTCATCAGGGGGCCCGTGGTGCTGGCCAGGGACGAGAACATCGATGCGGACTACGACAAAGCCGTCGTGATCACAGCGAAGGATGGGTACGTGGATGTCACCGCCGTCCCACCCACGCTGAAGACCACGCGAATGCAATTCCGCGTTCCCACCGACGGCGGCTCCATCCAGATGGTGGACTACGCCTCAGTGGACAACTGGTCCGGCAAGCACGTCTGCACCTGGCTGCCAAAGCCATAAAGAAGGCATTCTTGACCACGGATAGCGCGCCTGCCTCGCCGCAGGCGGGGATATCACTGATGAGAGTCCAGG
>CAZTQK010000506.1:0-3948 GCA_964615635.1 uncultured Planctomycetales bacterium | reverse complement strand
TTTTTGAGATTTTTTTTTTGTTGGGGGGGGGGGGGGGGGTAATTTGCATCATCATGACCATTGGGTTGTTAGACCTCCAGTCTTTTCGGAGCATGAAGCGGAGAGGCTGACTTTTTGCCCGGCCATTGTCCTACAAGTTGCGCTGCCAGCCCTTGACCGACGTGCCAGGGGCGGTCGGGAGCGGGAAAGCGCGGTGACGTCGCCGCGAGTCGGCCACCGGCCATGCCACCCTTCTCGGGACGAAGGGTATTCGCGTCGAATCGAGCCTTTTTCGGCAGCACATCGCCCAAATTCACAGGATTCCAGTATCAACAGGCTGCCGGTCTTCACTGGTTTGCCCAAGTTTGGCTTTGTTTGGCAAAGGAAGCTCTTAGCTGTCAGCTCTTGGCTGTTAGCCAGAGAGGCCGAGCGGAGTCTCATCTGGATGAGCGCCAATCGCCGATGACTGATCGCTTGCGTGCTTGGGTTTGTTTCGCATTCTGCCGCGCCTTGCCCCGCTTGTCATGGTGCCTCCTTTCATGAACCGGCCGCAGAGTCATGGAACCTCCAACTCCACGGATAACACGCAGGGTGCTCTGGTCGCCAAGCAGATTCCGGAGTAGCGTTCTTGCACGCACGGTCCATCATTTGCTTGGCCCGGAATCCTTTCCGGGCCACCTCTCTCCGCGGAATCCTTTCCGCATTCGGCGGCAATGAGGATGGGAATTCTCGACCAGAAGGCCCCAGAAGGGATTCTGGGGCCAGCGGTCATGGTGGCCAGAATCGCCGGCGAGGGCGTAGTCGCTACTGAAGGGCATCCTGAAGAAAGTCGCCCGCGCAGTTCATCATCGTGACCGTACCCGGCGTTGCGCGGGAGAGTGGAGGGTGGAGCAGGAGAAGAAGAAGTTGTCAGTCATCAGTGTTCAGTTGTCAGTTGAAGGCACAGTCGGACAGACACAGGGACTGTGATCATCGCTCCCCATCTCTGAAGAGATGTACGTGTTTAGTGTGCAAGACAGCGGGTCAGGCACTTTTTGCCGTCTTTTTCGCGCCGCCGAGCCCCCGCCTGACTGAGCCAACCACTCCAGATTGCACGGCGAACCGCATTCGGGCAAAAAGAGCCAGACCCCAGCACCCTAAACACGTACGAAGAGATGGGGCACCCGCAGTAGACAGTTGCGCAGGAGAAGAGAAAACACGCCGGGGCGGAGATGGGCTGCTCGACCGTCTGGTTTCAGGGCTAGGCGTTGCGGGGCTCTTAACAGAGCACCCTCTCAGGCCTCAGCTTTGCGTTCTTTGGCGGACTGAGCGATCATGCCACCTACTGAAAGCACGACTCCCGCCGATGAAGCCGACCGGCGCTTGTCAGGCGGGGCCTCGTGGAGGTAAGGCCGCATGAACTGCCTGCGACGCCCTGGGCCGCAGGCCGCGAGCGTGTTCGGGTACAAGAGTGACGTATGGATGGTTGCGGGCAACAACATGACATCGGATGTGTGGAAGCTGACTCGTGACGAATAGTGAGCCGGATGTGGGAGATACCTGATGATGCGAAGAACAAGTCGAGTAGTAGCCGCAGGACTGCTGGGAATTCTGGCGATTGCAGCCGGCGGTGCCGAGATAGACGCGCAAAGCGGCGTTCGGATTCACCCTTCGTTGCCTGCCGACTTCTTTCCCTGCGGGGCGATGCACATGAGCACCATTTCGCACTGGCAGCACTATCTGCCTCCGGTGGACGAGTGGGCGGCGTACATGGACAAGGACCTGGCCCGGATGAAGGAGGTCGGGTTCAACTCGATGGCCGCTCACGTGGACTGGTACGACATCGAGCCGGCGTCCGGCGAGTTCAACTTCGAGCGGTTGGACCGGCTGATGGATCTGGTCGACAAGCACGGCCTGCGGATCCTGCTGTGGCCCTGGCCTGAGCTTCAGCCGGAATGGGTGGCGCGGCAGTACCCCGACGGCCGGTGGCTGTCGGTGACCGACTTCAAGCCCGGCCCGGCGTGCTGGGACCATCCCGAGGTCCGCAAGCTGATCGACCGGTTCGTCAGAACGGTTGTGACGCGATACAAGGATCGGCCGTCGTTGCTGGCCTGGGATGTTGGGGCCGAGGCCGGCGTGTGGGTCTCGGCCGCGACACCGGTCGACCGAACGGCCGTTGCCGATCTTTACTGCTATTGCCCGCACACGGCGGCGCGATACCGCGACTGGCTCAGGCAGAAGTATGGCACGCTGGACAAGCTGAACGAGGTATGGGCCACATACTACAAGGACTGGTCGGAGATTGAGCCGGTGCGTGTGGGAGCGTTCGAGCGGGCCCAAATCTACTGGCTCGACTGGCGGCAGTTCATGCTCTGGAACACGGCCGAGTTTCAACGGATGAAAGCGGAGGCCGCCCGGGCCTGCGATCCGAATCGCCCGATCACCTGCCACCTGGGCGGCTGGGGCTGGGGCTACGTGCACAACTCGACCGACGAGTACCAGATTGGCAAGCATTTCGATTTCGTGGGCCTTTCGTTTTTCCCGTTCTGGCTCGAGAGAGGCCAAGCCTACGATTCGAGCATCGGTGGGATAACTCTCGACGGCATCCGCTCGGCCGGCGACGGCAAGCCCATGTGGGTCGAGGAACTGCAAGGCGGCCCGAGCATCTTCGGGCTGAGCTACCGGTCGCGATTCCCGACGCCCTCTGATATCAGGCTGTGGAACTGGCAGTGTGTTGCTCACGGTGCTACGGGGATCTTCTACTGGAACTGGCGGCCGGAAACGACAGGCATCGAGGCGGCGGGCTTTGGATTGGTCAACTACGACGGCAGCCTCACCGATCGGGCACGAGCGGCCGGCGAGGTCGCCAAAGAGCTGAACCGCCACGCCGGTCGTCTGCTGTCGAGTAAGCCGGTACCCGCCCAGGTGGCGATTCTTTGCGATCCGCGGGTTTTCATCCAGGCCCACGGCGAACAAGATGCCGGCCTGTATGCCGGCAGTGTGCGGGGAGCATACCGAGCCTTCTACCTGGCGAATACTCCAGCCGACCTGTTGGTCTTCGAGCAGCTCATGAAGGCGGGTCCCGCTCGCTACAGAATGATCTGTCTGCCCTTTGCCTACCTGCTGTCTCGCGAGGAAGGACGGTGGTTGGCACAGTACGTTGAACAAGGCGGCTACCTTGTGGCCGGCACGTGGTGTGCGCAGAAGGATGAGCGGACGTTCCTCTACGAGACGGTGCCTGGGGCAGGCCTTGCGGAGCTGTTCGGCTGCCGCGAGCAGGCGTTTCAGACGATCGGCCAGGCGTCGGCAACGCTTGTCGACGGCCGTGGCCTGATCACCTCGCTCAAACCCGGTGCCAAGCTGCCCGCCCAGCGATCTACGCAGCAACTTGAGCTACTGCCCGGTGCCCAAGTGGTCGCCGAGTTCGACGACAAGAGCCCCGCCATGGTCTCCGCCCGCCGCGGAAAAGGCCGAACACTCTACGCCGCAACGCTGTTGTTCCTTGGATACAACGCAACCGCGGACGGGAATCTGCAGAAGGTGCTTCTCGATGCTGCCTCGGCTGCCGGCATTGAGGCACCGATTCGTGTTCAGGCCCAGCCCGACGACAATGAGGTTGTCGCCCGCGTGCTCGAAGGGCCCGGGGGCAGGACCGTGGTGATCGCGAACCACAGTTGGGCAGAGAAGAAGGCTGACGTGACCATACCCGGCGCGGCAAAGGCCAAGGTGTCCGACTTGCTCAGTGGGCAGGACGTCGAAACGTCGGCCGATGGGGCTGCTGCCAGATTCTCGCTGCCCATTCCAGCTCGGCAAGTCCGCGTGCTGGCCGTGGAGTGAGAGATGTCGGTCCCCGGCGCCGCGCGCCGCAGGGCTGGGAAGCCGATGATTCCGAATTCCACCCGCGGAACCTGATCATCGCTACCCCACCTCCGGAGGGGCCTGTCGATTTAATCGCAACCAAGAGGCAGGTGTGGGGCATCCCTTCAGCGC
>CAZTQK010000505.1:0-3971 GCA_964615635.1 uncultured Planctomycetales bacterium | reverse complement strand
CGACATGCAGATCGATATGCTGGTCACCGACGCCGCCGTCCGGCGATTCGGTCCGTGAAGCACCAACTTCCTGCCGAGAAAAAAGCCGAGCCCAACGGACCCGGCTGTGTTCTGGATTTCTGCATTCCGACAGTTCGAATGTCCAGTAGTACCTACCGTCTTCGTTTGCCGCCGCGTTGCAGCAACAGTCCAAGGCAGGCCAGCGGCATCATCGCGGCAGCACCCAGACCGCAATTGGGTAAGATATCCTGATACCACGTACATCGGCTTTCCGGCACGCCGCAACCGCAGAGCCCCGGGTCAATCTTGTTGGGGTCATTCGGACAGTTGTCGATAGCGCAGGTATTGTTCGGGAATCCCGGGTCGCCAAATCCATCGCCGTCGTAATCCGTGCACGTGTCGCACGCATCGCCGAGAAGATCGTCATCGGCATTGGCCTGATCGGGGTTCGGAATGCTCGGGCAGTTGTCCTGCGGGCAGGTGTTGGCCGCAAACCCGGGATCGCCGGCACCGTCACCATCCACATCGGTGCAGGTGTCACACTCGTCGCCGACGCCGTCTTTCTCCTTGTCGCGCTGGCTGGGGTTGGAGACGAGCGGGCAATTGTCACACACGTCGCCGAGCTTGTCCGAGTCCGAATTGGTTTGCTCCGGATTCGCCGTATCCATGCAGTTGTCGCAGGCGTCGCCCACAGCGTCCCCGTCGCCATCCTCCTGGAAAGGATTCGCTATTTCGACGCAGTTATCGCACGCGTTGCCGATGCCGTCCGTGTCCTTATCCACCTGATCGGGATTCGGCACCCACCGGCAGTTGTCACAGGCATCACCCACACCGTCACCGTCGCCGTCAAACTGTTCGAGGTTGGGCACCGTCGGGCAGTTGTCGCAGGCATCACCCAGGCCGTCATGGTCGGAGTCCCTCTGATTCGGGTTGGGGACATCCAGGCAGTTGTCGCAGGCGTCGCCCACGCCGTCAGCATCGCCGTCCTCCTGGTCCTCATTGTCAGCCGTCGGGCAGTTGTCGCAGGCATCCCCCAAGGAATCTCCATCGCGATTCCGCTGGTCCGGATTCGGCATCGTCGGACAGTTGTCGCAGACGTCACCGATCCCATCGCCATCAACGTCTGGTAGTGCATTGACTTGCTGGGTAAAACCGATCTGGCCGTCTCCCTCGGCCGCCGTAATGGACAGCAGCAGCGGGATGGGCTCGCACATGGGATGCTCGGGAGCAAGCGCGATCCTGAACGGCGCGGCATTCACACCCTGCTCTCCGGTCGGAAGATCCGGATAGCTCTGCGTCTCGGTCCCGGGCACCACGGTCACCGTCGGCAGGCTGCATGAAAGCGTCGCTGAAACGCCCGTTGCTTCGCCGCCGATGTTCTGCAGGGCAATCGTGAGGTCGATGGTCTCACCCGGTTCTACCGAACCGTCGCCGTCGCCGCCCGCGGAATCGTCGATGACCGGGCTGCCGCTCAACTTGAAGCTCGGACCGCTATGGCACGCGAAAACCTCGAAATCGTCGAGATACCATCCGACGTTCGTGCCATACGACGAGTCGCGGCCGAAGTCAAAACGAAACTGGACCTTGTCGCCCGGTTCGACCGTCTCCGGTAGTGTAAACGCCGACTTGCCCCATCCGTTGGAGGACCCGCTCCAGACGATCTGACCGGCCATGGGGTTGTCATTCCAGGAATAGTCGGCTCGTGCCAGGCTGCTGGTGTACGAGTTGTGAGTAAACGATGTAATGAGTGTCCAGGCACCGCCATTGACTCTCATGCTCGCGTTGCCGCCGTCCCACCATTCCTCGACATCGAAAGAGTGGGCGAACACCACTCCGACTTCCAAAACACCCGCAGGGATAGTGATTTCCGGGCTGGTCAGAGTCTGTTTCGCAGCGCCGTTCGGGCTGGACGGATCGGGGCAATACCAGCCCTTGCCCGGACGACCAGGCATGCCGCCTCGCCACTCCCACTCACTGCTCCCCTTCGTCCAGCCTCCGTTCTTGCTCTCGAAATCCTCAGAATAGATCGACACGCGTCCTCCACAGAGGACCGGATCCTCACGAGAGAAGACGTCGCCGCAACGGCCCGGCATGTCCATGTGAACCGCGCGCAGGGCGTTGTCGACCTCCTGAGCATCGGCGGCGGTGAAGGTCGAATTTGAGGGGGAACCGGTCCGCGGGTCGGCCGGTTTGGTCCCGATGAGATCCTGTGCTGCTTGGTTGAACGCATGGTAGGCATCCTGGAAGTCCGAGAGCACCGTCAAGTACCTGGTCAGCGCCCGGTACCAGACCGCACCGGTCTTGATCGGGCCGATGCCTGTTACCGTGATGCCGTTGAAACTGCCGCCGTCCGTCGCCAGTTGAAAAGCGTGGTTGGCAGTGCCGCTACCGCTGTGAACGCCGCCGTTGTCTTCGGCCATGCAGACCTGAAGCGGGCTTTGGCTCTCGTCCGGATCGCCGAAGCAGGTCGGATCGAACATATCCCGGATCGCCCCGCCAAACGAGGTGGCATCTTCGCCCATTGACCAGCGGACGCCGTCAGGGTAGCTGGGGTAGAAACTGCACCGCATGCGAAGATTGTTCGGCGTATCCTGGCCGGGCCCCGTCGGGTGAGTGGGCCAGTTCGGCGGTCCGCTCGGCGTTCCCGGAAAAGCGGCATCGCCGTTGAAGAGGTCCACCAATTCGCCGAAGACATCGGAGAATGACTCGTTCAACTGCCCGGGCTGGTTCTTGTACATGAGATCGGCGGTGTACTGCGTCACGCCGTGCGTCAGTTCGTGAGCCATGATGTCGTCGGTGATCGTCTCCAAACAGAAGACCATTTCTTCCCCATCCCAGAAGGCATTCGGACAGAAACCGGGAGAGTAGAAATTCGCCACGACCTTCAGGATCATGCCGTTGCCGTTGATGCTGTCCCGACCAAAAGCCCGGTAATAGTAGTCGTACACGTCGCCCGCATAGTCGTAACCCCGATTGACGTCCTCGAGCGAATAAGGAGGGTCGCCTTCGGAACGAGCCAGAATCGCGCCTTGCAGGTCCGATGAACCGCGCGCGTCGTAGATTCTTCGAATCCTGCTGGTCTGAATCATGTTCCAATGATCGAGAATCTCCGCCGTCCGAGCGTCGACCAGCACGGCCTCGCGCAAGACAACAGCGATGTCCTTGACGATGATGTAGTACGCCAGCCTCGCCCCCTTTGCCCGACCTGCATACCAGGCCGGATCCACCACTACCAGTTCCGCGTGCTCGATCGTCGGCGCCCCTCTCTTGACCGAGCGGATGGCCGCGGCCTCGGCATCCGCGATCTTCACCGTGGGCGTCACGGCCAAGTCGTCAGGCACGGGCAGGAAGTCGCCATTGGCCGCATACACTCGACCGGCGGCATCCTCGTGGACCTTCACCACACCCCCGAAAACACGGACACCTTTGTGGTACTGCCGATAAGTTGTATGCATGGAGCCGAGAGAATCAGCCTCGACCCTGAAAGGCGTCAATTGAACGGCCGGGTCTGCGATGCCGAAAGCCTTGCCGTGCACTTCGAGAAACGCCAGGGACGGATCTTGAACTGCCCCACCCGGTGGTGCAGCCACAATCTGTGCATCGCCGGCCAGCTTCAGAAAAGAGATCCTGCCGGTCTTGCCTGACAAGTGCGCCTGGATGTCGCCGGGCGGGTCCTGCGGCAGGCTCGCGGCCACGCACAACCGGGTGATGCACCCTGCGAAAACGATGACGCCAAGCAATCGGAGGCTTCTCATACGCTCACTCCTTCAGCGCGCTGTACGCGGCCGCCTGTGCGCATCGCGATCCACGCGCAAGACTGTCCGCTTTGTCCACACGTCTTTTCGGATAACCATTCTCTGTACGGGTTGATCTGCAAGACTCTCAGCTCCGTCGGCACCGGAGATAGCCCTTCTGGGAGCCGGCTCCCTGACGACTAACGAACTGACTTCGGTGTCTGGCGAAGACCCCCT
>CAZTQK010000504.1:0-4031 GCA_964615635.1 uncultured Planctomycetales bacterium | reverse complement strand
CAGATGAACTTGTCCGTGTCGAACACTCTTCCTTGGCGATCGAGGCAGGTGAGATAGCCGCCGCAATCCCGGTCGATCGAATGCTTCTCCCAGAAGGGGATGACATCGTTGAGCAGGTTGTCGCGATAGAGAGTTGCGAGTTCCGCCGGAGTATGGTTCATGGGGTGCGCCTCGACAAGGAGCGTTCTCTTGCCGCCGACAGCGGGAGGCCTGACCACAACATGCCAGCCTGCCGCTGGTGCGGCGACGAGAGTGCCAACAAGGTAGGGACTTTTCATCTGAGGTCAATGGATGCGGCCATCCGGACGACCGGCGTTCGGGTCCGTTCGGCTATTACTCCGAAAAGGGGAAGAACGTCCCGTCTATTCTTCGAGGTGCGATCGGTTCAAAGCCCAATCGGACGGCAGGAGAGTCGGCCGACAGCCGGAAGTCACCCTTCTCGACGTCGGTGAACCGCGGATCGGCCTCAATACTGTGTCGCTCCACGCCGTGCTGTCGTTGTTCCTCAAGGTGCTTGCCGGCCCAGTGTGCGTCGGCTGGGCAGAAGTAGACATTCTGATCCAGTTGGCACTGCCGCAGCAGGGTGGGGCCCAGGGGAGACTTCGGGTTCTCAAAGGCGAGCCGCATGGTCGGGTCCGTGGAGTAGAAGATGTTCAGACTGATGATGGATCCGGTGACGTCGCGGTAGGGCAGAACCAGGAAGCCTCTCTGGTGTCGAGGCTCGCAGCCTTGCCCCCCCCACTTGCGAAGGCCGGCAACGATGTTGTTGGTGATGGTGTTGTTGCCCTTGCTGATAAAACCCTCGCCGCAAGTGTTCCAGACGACATTGCGGGTGATGGTTGTTCCATGCTGGTCGTCGTCGCAGCGGATGGCCGCATTGATGTTGGGGCTCTCAACATCGTGGAGGAAGTTGCAGCGCACGGCGTTCCCGCCGCCTGTTCCCGAGACGTAGATACAGTTGCCGTCGGCGAGCGTCTGCATGACCTGATGGATCTCGTTGTGCTCCACGATGTTTCGTCTGCCGTGGAGAAACGGTTCCCGCTGCGCCCAGGTGAGCCGGGAAGCGGACGGGCCGAGCCGAGAATCAATTTCACTCCAGCGGATGGTCCGCGAGCATTCACCCTTGCCGCTGCGATCCCAGACGATCCGGCCGCTGACCACGATCGCGGTGTACGGACAATGGTGGATGAGGTTGCCGGCGATGAGGTTCTCGCCGCTCTGCCAGACGAAGACGGCCGGCGAATGCCAGAGCAGTTCTCCCACGTGGTGAATGTGGTTGCTTGCGACCTGGTTCAGGCGGTTTACGTGCTTTGTGCCCGGGCCGTAACCGGCCAGCAGGATGCCGACGCCGCCGACGTGAGCGATGAGATTGCCGCGGACGGTATTCCGTTGGGCGTGCAGATCGAGGCGCACCGCCGCTCCGCCACTGTTGACAAAACGGCATCCTTCGACGACGCAGTCTTCCGCCCCACGCAGGCGGAGCATGGCGGTCGGCTGGTCGAACATTTCCCAGTCATGCTGCAGACCGCGCCCGGCCTTCTCGGTGACCCAGCGGAAGAAGCCCCCGTGAGTGAAGCTCAGGCCGCGGAGCACGATCCCACGTACAGCCTGGTCTGCAGGCCCGTCAGGATCAATCCGGCCTTCGATTCTGATGAATTCCGTGAGCAGGGGTGCGGAGATCTGATCGGAGGGCTTGTTGCCCGGCGGCCAGAGGTAGATTCGGCGAGTTGTGGCGTCGAACACCCACTCCCCGGGTTCGTCGAGGCCTTCAACTGCGTTTTCGATCCAGGCCGTGCCATCAGGAAAACAGCCAAATTTGACTTCGCCCAATGGATACGTAGCAGGCACATCTGTCTGCAGCAGTCTCTGAGCCTCATCGACATGTGTGATCGGCAGGATGTTCATGACCCACGGGTAGGTGGGCACGACGATCAGGTCCCAGTTGCGCCCGGTCGACCATCCGGCGATTGCACCCGCGGGGAAATGCAGATGGTTTGTGCGGGCCCCGTGTTCCTTGCAGGAGGCGGCAGGGGGAGGGACGAATCCACGACTTCGTGCTCTCGGTAGGCGCCGATCTCCGTCGAACAGAACGGAGACCTCTTTCAATTCAGCCGGCACGATGGTGCTCCACAGTCTGCCGGAGGTTTCCGGTTTCTGCCCGGGCACCACTTCCCGTACGCGTTGCCACTGCCGGAGCGGCAAGCCCGAGGTGAGAACCGGCTTCTCGCAGGAGCAGGCGGCGTAGGTAACGGTGTGACCGGCAGGGGCGCTGTCTTCCCTAGAGAACACAACCGTTTTTTGCAGCGGATAGACTCCGCCCCGGAGAAGAACGACGATATCCCGGTCGGAACGGCTGCTCAGCAACTCGCGCACGGCCAGCCTGGCGCGGTCCAGAGAGGCGAACGGCCGGGCCTGGGTACCCGGACCCGAGTCGTCGCCGTCAGGCGCCACGAAGACATCGGCCTGCGACTGAGCGGTCCCGGGCAACAGGTTTGAGCAGCCTGTGGGTAACAGACCCAGCAGGAGGGTGATCAGTGCTCTGATCGATGCTTGCTGAGGTTTGCGTGGCATTTGAATTCGCTCCAGAATCGGGGCGGTAACGGAGACCGCGCCGGCTGAAGGCATCCTACTGCAGCGAAACGCCGTCGCACAGTGGGCACGATGCCCGGTGACGTCATGTCGCGGGATCTCGCTCTTGACCCGCCGGCGTCCGCGCTGGGATCATACGGCAAGAGTCGAAGATAGGGTCGGGTCCGTCGGTTATGGAGCAATCACCGCTGCAGACATGGGAATACGGCTCATCAGGCGCCCTCGTTGTCGTTCTGCACGGCGGGCCTGCGGCGGTGGGGTCGGCGCGGCCGTTGGCGCGGGAGCTGGCGAGCGAATTCCGGGTGCTCGAACCGTGGCAACGCGGAAGCGGGAATGAGCCGCTGACCGTGGCCCGGCATGTCGCCGACCTGCACGAGTTGATTCAGACGCGCTGCGGCCGCGAAAGACCTGCCTTGGTGGGGGAGTCCTGGGGGGCCATGCTCGCCCTGGCGTATGCCGCGGAGCATCCCGACGCTGCCGGGCCGTTGGTTCTTGTCGGCTGCGGCACCTTTGACACGGCCAGCCGGGCCAGGCTCATGCACACGCGCGAGCAACGGATCACCGAGGAGATGCGAGAACACCTGAGAAACCTGGAGGCGGAGTGCCTTCAACCCGCTGAGCGGATCAGGCGGATGCAGCAGGTCTTCTCTCGGGCAGACGACTACGAGCCGATCGACCGCCGGAACGAGCAGGAGATGACGCCGGACTTCGATCTTGAGGCCCATACCGAGACCTGGAACGACATGTTGCGGCTTCAAGCCGAGGGCGTCTATCCCGAGGCGTTTGTACGCGTCAAGTCGCCTGTCCTGATGATGCACGGTGACCACGATCCTCATCCGGGGCGAATGATCGAGGCCGTCCTGCGGCGGCACATGCCGCAACTGGAATATCGTGAACTGGCCCGCTGCGGGCACAGCCCCTGGAACGAACGCCATGCCCGCGACGAGTTCTTTGGCGTCCTGCGGAGTTGGCTGTTTCGCCACCTTGCCCCATGCAGTGGGGAATCGTGAAAGACGACCCCGACACGACCTGCGGCCCTCGGCATTCCTTGAATCGCTCCAGAGCAGGGAGTATCTTTCTGGGTTGTTCGTGGCTTGGCCAGAGACGATTTGCGTCGATCTGAGAAGGAGCCGCAATTCATGGGCGAGGAAGGCCTGTTTCAATCGCCGTGGAATTTCCTGGGTATGCCGGAGGACTTGGCCTCCCCGCAGCGAGCAAAAGCATGGCTGCTGCCTGTCCCGTACGAGTCCACAACCTCTTACGGTGCGGGCACGCGCAACGGCCCGGCCGCGATTATTGCCGCTTCGCGGCAGGTGGAGCTGTTCGACTGCGAGTTCGGCAAGGAGCCGGCCATGGACTATGGCGTCCATACGATGAACCCGCTTGGTCTGGTCCACCGCAGCCCGGACCTCATGGTCAAGGCGATCGAAGAGGCAGTTGCC
>CAZTQK010000503.1:0-4041 GCA_964615635.1 uncultured Planctomycetales bacterium | reverse complement strand
GGCCAACAACCCCCACCCTGGACGCGAAGCAGGCCTGGATCTACATCGCCTACTCCGCATCCAGCCCGGATCCGAACCTACAGGACAACGGCAAGATCCGGCTTTGGAAAAAGCCGGGCGATCAGGCCAGAGACAAGCGACCCGCCCTGCCGGACCAATACGAAGACCAGGATGGCGAGGGCGACTGGATCCGCCCCGGCCACTACTACGACCTGCGTCAACTCATGCCGGGTGGTGCAAACCCCACCCACGAAATGACTTTCTACATCGAGGGCGTCCAGGCATCACTGACTCCGGGCGATCTGGACATCACCTTCCATCTTGACCCCGACGGCGAAGGCCCGGCCGGTTACGTCCACATGGATACCGTGCAGGTGACCGTGCAGGATATCGGCTTCTTCACGTTGGCCGGAGCCGCAGAACTGACGCCCGGGAACTGGTTCGACGTCCTGCCTCTCTTCAATCCAAATCCTGTTGTCATACTCAACGCCCTGCCGGCCCTGGGAACCGCCGAGACACTGCCTGTCAACGTCGCCGGTCGAGTGAGGGACTATATTGCCCCCGTTGGCACTGTGCGACTCAATGGCACTGAACTCAACGTAACGCAGACCGACGCCGGCCCTGAGGGCATGGGGCCTTTCGAGGGCACGTTCCAGACGCAGTTGACGTTGACGGGAAACACCACGCTCATCGAAGCCCACGCCATCAACAGCCTAAAGAACGTGGGGAAGGACAGCACGCTCATCAGAGTGACAAGGGACGGCAGCTTCAACATCATATCGAGGACGGCGACCGATCAGAGCAGCGTGCCACCTCTGCCTCTCAACGAGACAACCTATCTCGATGGCTTCAGGTTCCAGGTCGCATTGTTTGACGTGTCAGCGCAAGGCAGCAACGTGGCCGCTGAGCTCGATGCGGGCATTGAGGCTAAAACGGTCACACTTCACCGGATGGGGTCATCCTCTATCTTCATGTCCAAGGAGTTGTATCTGTGTCCAAAGAACCTTGAACTGCCAGCCTCTGCACCGGATGAAGTCAAAGCGACGCGGATCAAGTCCGATCTTGGGGTGATCCCGAAAGTGAAATACACGAACGACGGGTTCGTCGTTCATAATGTTGCGATCACTAAGGGCATCCTCCTGTACAAGAAGACAGACGGCGACGTGGCCGACTTCGTGGAATCCGGCACCGAGCCGGATGTTACAGATGCCACGGCCGCCCGATCCTATGTCCTCAGGCTGGGTGTACCCGGATCGGCTGGCCCCTCTCGGGTCGTTAAGCTCCGAGGTTTGGACGCACGGGGAGTCCAGTTGTCGCAGCCCGAACCGGCGGCATTCTTCCCCCAACTGGAGCCGACGCTGACGTTGAATCGCGTGAATGCCCAACCGGGCGCGCCCGACTACAATCTCTACAAGATGGACGAGAACAAGCCCATCATGGCGGTCCGCACAAAGCTGCCCACGAACGCAGGCGGCAATCCGACCGAGAACCCGAACGTGGTCGAGGTCTTCACCGAATTCGACGGTGCCCTCAGATGCTACCAGGAGGCACAGAGCCTGCAACTGGCAGAACCCGTGGTGGGTATTGAGATTGTCGGAGTTGCCGCCGGCAGTTCCGAGCCGCTTAAGGCTGCTGGTATTACTCCGGTCAACGCTCCGGCCCCGCCTGTCCTGTCGATCGCGGACGGCGCTCCTCGCCCGCAAGTCGAAATCACCGCCCGTTCATATACTGGAACGGCGGCTAATCCCCGCCGGGTCCGGATCGACGGCACTGTCAGGGACTTCATTGCCGACATGGTGGATGGCAACACTCTTGCGAGTGTCGGGTTATCGCTTACCGTCAATAAGATCGAGGTGCCCCCGGCGAACATAACCATTGACCGTCCCGCCAACGATCCGCCCCGACCTTTCCGGGCGACGTTTCACATGGAAGTGGACCTGCAAGAGGTCGCGAACGGCGTGGACGCGCAGGCCTACGGAGCGCGCGCGCTTCCGGGGCTTCCGGGACGGCCACCAGGGGTAGCGGGGCTCAAGGTCGCGCAAGAAGCGGTGATAGTTCGGGCGGCAAATTCGCTGGGAAACTCGGCATCGGACTCGGTCTTCGTCGTGATGTTTGATCCGAACGGGGACAATACCCTGCCATTCGATCCACCAACGTTCGCGGACAACGACGCGACTCTCGCGGACTATCAGCCACTGCGGTTTCTTGTCCTGTATCACAATCCCTTCAGGACGGAAAACGCCTTCAACCTGATCCTGCGCAGCAAGCTCGCGGGCGGTGGTACCCTGTTCTCCAAGAACATTGAAGCCAGGAGAGCGATCTGGGGCAACCTCTATCATTTCGGACCCTTCATGGCAGGCACGGTGTCTCGGACGAATACTGCACCGCCGGCTGTCCCCGATGCTGTACCGCTGCTGCCCATGGTTCGCTTCAACAGGGGTGCAGGGGGCGAGATAACCTCTCGGGATATAGCGGAAGCTATCGAAATCACCGCGCCGGCCCCCAGCCGAGAGGACGTCGTGGAGTGTCCCGCGTTGGACTTCAGGTTCGACGACACGGACACGAACCGCGATACGTTCCTGCCTGAAGGCACGGACGCCGCGCCGAATGGCGTGGGCATGGTCACAGCCGTCACGCCCGCACGTCTGGCCAAGGATCGGACTCTCATCCTGGAAATGAGGAGAGTCACAGCTTTCACCGGTCACTGCAGCAACGCACCGAGACCGGGCTCCCCAGGTCTCGGAAATGACGATTTCTCGTTCGCTCAACTCGCGAACAACAGAGGCCCAACGGCACCGCAAGCCTTTGACGTGAACGGAAAGGTGACGAGTACCCTCTGGTGCAAAGACTGGGGTGGACGAATCGTACTGCAGGGGCAACTCAACCTGCCCGGAGATCCGAAGGTGTTCATGGAGGTCCCGCTCGATTCTGACGGTGATTTTCTTCCCGACGCATGGGAACGCCGATTTCGCATCGCTGGGGGCACAACAGACCCGGACGACCCGATCCGCGACGGCCTTGAGGACATCGAGGATCGCTCGCTGGACGGCGCCTCTACCGCGCATAACGAGATTGGTGACGGTTTCACGGCCTTGGAGGAATATCGCGGCTTTCAGACCACGGTGGCGGGTGTTACGACCGTTCACCGGATGGACGAGATACCGTTCTCACACGGCCTCGCGCCAACCGGCACCACCGCCGCCGGCAATCTGGTGGCCGGCCCAAGGGTCAAGGACATGTTCCTCTTCATCCAAACCGCAATGGTTTATTCCGACAACAATGCAGCCAACTTCAATGTGGCCTTCCACGAAATCGATGTTGCCGACCTCGCGGTCGACCAGCGTGTCGGCGGAAGATACACCACCTACGCCGGCCACGACCATCGAATGAATTTCAACGGCGACAATGATGCTCAAGCCACGATACAGAACTGCGCACACATCAGGGATGATACCGACTTGCCCGTGGGAGACCAGCTTCCTCCCAGCGCTCTCGGCAATGCGGGGTCATTCTTCGCCGACGGCATTGACCTGCTGCTGAACCCCGACGGCAATGGCGTCGCCAGCGGCACGTGGCGTGTTGGCTGGGTCGGCGGAGTCCCCATCGATGTTACCATGGATCCAGCGAGAAGAAATGGGAACAGCCTGTGGCACGAGTATGGACACAAAGTCAGCTTGAGACACACGGTCGGACCTGCGCCTTACGCTGTGGCTGTGGGGGCTGCCAACAATACCGAGTTGGACGGGGTTCCGGGCAACGGTCCGGATGGTCAGGTTGAAATCACGGTCAATACCTTCACTGTTGAGGGTACAGCACATGAGATGACGAACGGGTGGCTGCAAAGTCATCAGATACTTGGGAACGAAGGCGAGGGGCTATTTGTCAACGGTGTCTCTACCGCGTACATCCGTACCGGCAACTTGGCGTGGGATGACTTCGGTCACCGCAGTAGCATACGCGTCATGCTTCCTGGTGCCCCCGTCCCGGCCGGTGCCGCATTGCGATTCGAGCAGAATATCTACCACCCGACACTGATGGACG
>CAZTQK010000502.1:0-4050 GCA_964615635.1 uncultured Planctomycetales bacterium | reverse complement strand
CGGTAGGCGGAAAGAAGATCGCGTGGCTCATCGCGATCGTCGCCGCCTTCGCGGTCTTGGCGACCCTGGGTACTCAGTGGCAGAAGTCGAGCGCAGCTCTCCCGACGACGACGGCGAGCATTTCGCAGACGACTTCCTCCACCACTGCAGGCGCTACGGTTGCCTGGACTGCAAACTTCACCTTCAACCCGTCCGGCTCTGTTGTAGCGGCCGGCACGAACCAGGTGTCGATCGACTTTGACAACGATCTCACCTTCGTCAGTGCAACCGGGAACATCGGTTCGACGTCGACGACGTGTACACCCGGGTCCGGAAATGTCGTGACCTGTGCTGTTGTTGGTAACTACACGACCGGCACGGTCGTCGTAACGTTCACCAACCCGTACACGACCACGACGATCGATCAGCCGAATGCGTGCTCCATTTCGGACGGCACGACGGTTAGCTGCACGATCTCCGGGGCTTCGTACAACGTTGCCAACCCGGTGAGCGTCAGCCCGCTGGCGGCTACGAACGCGATGGGCGTCCCGGAGACGTTCACCTTCACGTTCCCGGCCAACTACACCTGCGCCTCGGACACGAATGGCACCGGCGCCGGACCTGAGTGCACCGCTGCCGACGTGAACCTCACGGGTGGCCTCGCGCTGCTTTCGGGTCCGACCGTCAACGGCCAGGACGTTTCTGTCACGGTGATCAGCTCGATCAGCACGGTGGCCGGTACGCCTGGCACCGTGAGCCTCGATGCGGCAACCGACGACACCGGGACTCCGACCCAGTTCACGTCCGCGGCCGGCTCGAAGACCTACGTGAACGCCGAACTCCGCCATATTGCGGACGACGCTACGATCATCGAAGCCCAGGACGTCAACAATAACGTTCGCGGCTCGCGCCACACGGTTTGTACGGTCGCTGAAGACCCGACCCTTGGCAACACGGGCACTGGCGGCGCCGCCGTCCAGATCCCGGGCATCACGCTCGCGAACATCAACATCACCAACGGTGGTGGCTACGCCAGCACGGCCGACACGGACCCGGACTTCACCGACGTCCGCATCTTTACCGGCACGGGCAACTCGAACAATGCCACCGAAGGCCTCTCCGGCGCGACCTGCATTAGCTGGGTCAGCACGGACGCTGGTGATCAGCAGATCAACATCGTCTACGTTGGCGCCGATGCGGCTCAGTACAACGTGACCTGGGACAACCAGGGCACGGCGAACCGCGCCCTCATCAAGGAGTGGAACCGCCTCGAGAGCAGTGAACTCACCATCGACGGCACGTCTCAGGGCACTGCCCAGAACGTGGTTGGCACTCGCTCCCTGGTTCTCCAGCCGGCTTACGGCACGTACGTGATCGCTACCGGCGCGGTGGACATCGACGATGTCTTCCTCGGCAGTCACACGAACAGCGCCGGCGGCAAGGAAGGCCCGATGGCCCTCGCTGGTGTCGACTGGACCGTCTCAGAGACGGGCTGCGACGCCGACGTCCAGGGTGCAGGTGCGGGTACTACCTACCTGAATCAGGACGGCACCGTTGGTGGTAATCCGTCGGTTGACGTCTATGCGGGCGACTGCCTGCCTGGGCAGTGGGTCAAGATCACGTTCACTGGCACCGAGCCCGGCCCGCTGGGCAGTGGCACCGGCATCACGGTGACCGAATCGGTGACCATCAACTTCGTTCAGAACGTTGCCGAGAAGCAGGTCTTCCTCGCGTGGGCAGGCCAGCGCATCATCCTCGAGCACGACTGGCGTCTGCCTGCCGGCGACGGTGGCGCTGCCGGGACCGACTTCACGTCCAACGTTGGGCCCACCCCGAACGGCGCCTGCGCCTTCACCGGCGGCAGTGACTTCCTCGTCCAGTATGTGAAGGGCACCGGCCCCGGTAACTTCGTTCCTGGCCTCGGCGCTACGGTCTCCGGCAACGACGAAGCTGATGTTTACGTCGGCTCGAGCGACAACAGCCAGACGCTGCAGATCTCGAACCTGGACGACGACATCATCAACGACCCGCAGGACAACTGCATCAGCCGCGTCCTCTACGAGTCGGAAGACCCGGGTGAGGTCGACATCGAAGCCTTCGCCAGCTGGACTAGGGACGGCTCCGACATCTCGAACTACACGAAGGTCGCCTTCGTCGTCTACTACATGAAGATCAACACGATCAACGTGTCGCTGGTGACGCAGGTTTCGAAGCCGACGCACAACAACTCCTACTACGCTGACTACACCCCGGGCAACCCGTGGGACGCCAGCAAGGACGACGCGGACAACGCGGCGGACTGGAACGTTTCGAAGGACCTCCTGGTGCGCGGCCGCGTGACCGGTTGGTTCGTGAACAGCAACCCTTCGGGCCGCGCCGCCGATACGAGCAACCCGCTCAACGTGCTGCCGGCAAACCGCTGGGTGATGCCGCAGGACTGGCCGCTCCTGGCCGGTGGCCCGGCTGACCCGGCGACTGGCGATGCCAAGGGCACTGCTGAGCAGTTCCGCCCGTACTACGACATCATGTTCGCCCCTGACAATGGGTCGTTCGCTCTCGGCACCCCCGATGGCGGTTCGTACAGCGTCGCGGCGGTGGTTGCGACTGGCAGCACTGGTACCGGCAACGGCCTCAGTGTTCCCGCCAGCCCAATCCTTGTCTCCAGCTGCGCCAACCTCCCGATTGGCCGGAACATCTACTTCGGTACGAGCAGCTCGAGCAAGACGGTTGCGCTCTGTGCCGGAACCGCCCTGTTCCTGACAGTGCCGTTCTCTTCGGCCCCGGCAGTGGGCACCAACATCTTCTACTCCACCGGCGTGCCGTTCGAAGGGCCCTTCAGCCTGCTCGATATCATCGGTGGTGACCCGACCAAGCCTACCGGCCTCGCGGCTGATGGCCAGGGTGGCGCCGCGCTGAGCAATTGGGTTCCGGGGAGCATCCGGGATACCGGCAAGCGCGACCTTGACGTTGACATGTGGGACGCCCCGATGCCTCCGGCACCGGTGAGCGTTGCCATTCGTGGCACCGGCTTCATCAAGTCGGTCACCAAGTCGGATGTGTACTACCTGGGCACGGCGAACAGCGGTCCTGCGGGCCCCGCCCTCGGCGACCAGACGTACCCGAACGCGTTCTACATCGCCAACATCCCGGATAGCCCATTCATCCCGGCCGTTGTGGCTGGTGGTGGCTACCTGTGGAACAGCTGGGGGGCTGACGGCCCCGGCGGAGACGGCCAGGGCGTTTACCGCTTCTGGCAGCCGGTTCTCGTCGGCACGAACTCCGAAGGCATCGGTGACGCTCTGAGCTCCACCGACCTCAAGGAACTCGGCCTCATTCGTTACACCTACAACGATTACACCATCGCTCGCGACCTGGTCGTTTACACGGACAACCACGGCGAGTTCATGGTCACCGCCAACGGCGACTTCAAGACCGACCTGACGGCCTGCACGACGAACGTGCTCGCGGGCGGCAAGCACTGCAAGACGGGCGACAAGGTTGGCACCGGTACCATCACGGCCACCGTTGACTACCCTGACTTCCGCGGCAAGCACTTCCCGGTTCTGTCCAACGCAGCCACCGTCACCTGGACGTGGGGCGGCTACAAGGACGTGACCGTTGAAGACGGCGAGACCGACCAGTACAAGTACATCGTGTTCCATGCCATGGATCGCGATGGCTTCTGCTCCACCAAGGACAGCGGTGCGATTCTTCTGCACAGCGTCCTCGCCAGCAGCAGTTTCTGGATGGATGATGCCGACACTGCCTTCACCATCGCCAACCTGACCGGGGCTTCCCCGGCCAACGCCCGCTACAACGATGACCCGATCGAGAACGTCGACTTCCTGATCGACAGCGGCGAAGGGATCATCATCGGCCAGAGCGGCGGCGGCATCATCAACGATGGCAAGCAGTTCGCCACGGACGTCCCGACCTTCTCGACGTACGAGAACGAGCTTCTCGGCAAGCCGATCAAGCAGTTCAAGTTCAGCGACCTCGCCGGCGCCGACCAGAAGGACGAGTGCCAGGCGTGGATCAAGGTGTCGAACAGCCTGCTCGGTATCCTCAACG
>CAZTQK010000501.1:0-4061 GCA_964615635.1 uncultured Planctomycetales bacterium | reverse complement strand
GGCCCGGGCAATACTACCAACCCAGCAGTCGGAATACTGGGAACCGGAGGCCGGCGTAAAGCGGAGACAAGCACGACATGCTGGCAATGCACATGGCCAACGAGCTGCTGACGCCCAAGGTGGCGGTGGCATTCATTGTCATAGCGGCGACTATGCTGGCCTATGCCTCCTGGCGGACCGGCCGAACGTTCAATCCGGCCAAGGTGCCGTTGATGGGGGTGATGGGGGCTTTTGTTTTCGCCGCCCAGATGATCAACTTCCCCATCCTGCCGGGCACCAGCGGACACTTCGGCGGCGGGGTGCTGCTGGCCATTCTGCTCGGCCCGCATGCAGCGACGCTGGTGATGGCCTCGATCCTGATCGTGCAGTGTCTGATCTTCCAGGACGGCGGGCTGCTGGCCCTGGGCGCCAACGTTTTCAATATGGGCGTGTTGCCATGCTATCTGGGATACGGCCTGTTCACCCTGATGGCAGGGACAAGACCCGGTGCCGGGCGGCTGTATTCGGCGGTTTTCGTCAGCACGTTGATCGGCATGGTCTCAGGCGCAGCCATGGTGCCCGTGCAGGCGACAATAAGCGGAATCGCGGCCGTGCCGTTCAGCAAGTTCATGGCCGTCATGGTCGGTTTGCACCTGTTGGTGGCTCTCGGCGAAGCGATCATCACCTTCCTGGTTGTGGGCTATCTGACCAAGGTCCGGCCGGAATCGCTTGGCAGCGTGGCGGAGAGGCTTGCCGCAGCCGGTTCAGGGTTGAGCAACAAGGCGGTGATCGCCTCGATCGCCGTTGTGGCCCTGCTGCTCGGAGCGGTCGTCTCAAACTTCGCCAGCAGCTGGGCTGACGCCCTGGAATCGGTGACCGCACACGAAGAGGCCGGTGATGCCGCCCTTGTCACAGCAGATGCCGACCCGCTCATGGTCAAGACCACTGAATGGCAGGCGCGGACCGCCCCGTTGCCGGATTACACTCTGAGGGACACCGAATCGCCCGCGTGGACGAGCGTGAGCGGCGTGGTCGGCACGATCATCACATTGTTGATCGTCTGGCTGATCGGCGTATTATTGCATCGGAATCGCAAGAAGCCGGCCGCGAGTGCGGGCCCACCGGCGTGAGCCAGAGACGCGGCGGCCTTCTTTCCCCCTTCTTGACAAGGGGGGACAAAGGGGGGGGTGAACAGCGGGCGGGTCTGCCCCTCGGAACACCCCCCTGCCCCACTTGCCAAGGGGGGGAAATGAGACGCTGATCCATGCACCACCACTACATTGATCGCTTCGCTTACGGGGACTCGCCGATTCACCGGCTCGATCCGCGTGCGAAGATCCTGGCGGTCGTGGCGTACAGCGCGGTGCTGATTTCGCTCGGCCGCTACCAGTTGCCCTCGCCGGGCTATCTCGTCTTTCCGGCCGTGTTGCTTCTGTGGAGCGGCACGCCTCTGTGGTTCGTCGCCAAGCATACCCTGTTGGTATCGCCTTTCATCGTTTGCCTGGTGGCTTTCTCGCCGGTTTTCGACACCAGGCCGGTGCCGTCGCCGTTCGGACCAGGCACTATTCCCGGCGGGTGGCTGACGGCCGCAACCATCCTGATCCGCTTCGTCCTCGGGATGTTCGCGCTGATCGCCCTGGCCAGTACGACCCGTTTCCCCGAATTGCTGAAGGGCCTGGAAGGCCTCGGCGTGCCGAAGGTGCTGGTCACGCAATTGCGCTTCCTGTATCGGTACCTGTTTCTGCTGATCGACCAGGCCATGCACCTGAAGCAGGCCCGGGCGGCGCGCGATGCCGGTCTCGGCCCGATGAGATGGCGATGGCAGAGCAGCGCCGGGCTGGTCGGCATCCTCTTCATCCGGACGCTGGAGCAGGCAGAGCGGACCCACATGGCGATGATCGCCCGAGGGTATGACGGGACGATCCTCCTGCTCCGGCCGCTGCAGTGGAAATCGGATGACACTCTGTTCGTCGCCGTGACGGCCATCTACCTGTTCTTGATGCGATGGGGCGGGCACCTGGGAGGATGGTTGCGTGACTGAACCGCTGCTGCAAGTTGCCGGATTGACCTACGCCTACTCCGACGGCACGCAGGCCCTGCGAGGCGTCGACTTGGCCGTTGAGGCCGGTGAGAAGGTCGGGCTGGTCGGGCAGAACGGTTCAGGCAAGAGCACGCTGCTGATGTGCGTCAGCGGGCTCTACACCGGCCAGGGCAGCATCCGCGTCGAAGGCGTCCAGCTGACCGGCTCGCGGGTTCGCGAGACCCGAGGACGTGTCGGCTTGGTCTTCCAGAGCCCCGACGATCAGCTTTTCATGCCCACGCTCGCCGACGATCTGGCATTCGGCCCGGTCAACCTGGGACTCAATGCCCACGACGTCGGCCACCGCGTCCAAGACACCGCCAAACAGATGGGTCTGTCAGACCTGCTGGACCGGCCGCCGCACCACCTCTCGATGGGCCAGAAACGCAACGCCGCCATCGCCTCGGTCCTGGTCATGCACCCGGCCCTGTTGCTGATGGATGAGCCGTCGAGCAACCTCGACCCGCGTTCGCGACGGCGGCTGATCGAGGTGCTGAAAGGTCTGAATGCGACCCTGCTTATCGCCTCACACGATCTCACGCTGGTCGGCACGGTGTGCTCGCGCGTGGCACTGATCGACGAGGGACGAATTGTGGCCGATGGCCCGGCCTGCGAGATACTGGGCGACGGCGATCTGATGAATCGCCACGGTCTGGAGATTTGGCAGCCGGCAAAATGACCGGTAGACTGTAGCCGGCGCACGTAGGAGCGGCTTGCAGCCGCGATTTTGACGAGCCGAGGGGTTTATCCCCTCGGTCTGATTGTGCGACACGTGGGGGCGGCTGACAGCCGCGGTTTTGACGAGCCGAGGGGTTTATCCCCTTGGTCTGATTGTGCGGCACGTGGGGGCGGCTGACAGCCGCGGTTTTGACGAGCCGAGGGGTTTATCCCCTCGGTCTGATTGTGCGACGACTCAAACCGCCGGGATAAACCCGCCGGCTCGTCAAGTGCGAGAGTAGCAATACCGGGCTGACCGCTGATGGCTGAAAGCTGACAGCTTCTTATGAACATTCAGAGACGCATCGCCGAGATCATGCAGCAGGAAGCCGAGGCCATCACCTCGGTCGAGGTCAACAGTGAATTCGAGAAGGCCGTTCTGGCCCTGCGGGACTGCAAAGGTAAAGTGCTGACCACCGGCATGGGCAAGGCCGGCCACATCGCCCACAAGTTCGCGGCGACGCTCTGCTCGACCGGCACGCCGGCCGCCTTCATCCACCCCGGCGAGGCGGCCCACGGCGACCTGGGCCTGATCGGCCAGGATGACTGCATCGTCGCCCTCTCCACCAGCGGCAAGACCAACGAAATCATCGAGATGCTCGAACTCGGCAGGCATCTCGGCCTGGCAACGATCATCGGGATCACCTCGCATCCCGACTCGCGGCTACGCGAGTTGAGCGACATCATCCTGGATATGGGCATCATCAAGGAGGCCTGCCCGCTTGGCCTGACTCCCTCGGCCAGCATCGCCGTCATGCTGGCCATCACCGACGCACTGGCCCTGACCCTGATGGAGCTGAAGGGGATCACCAAGCGATACGGAGAGCAGGCCGTCGTCAACGGCGTTGACCTCGCGATCCGGGCGGGGGAGTTCTTCACCCTGCTCGGGCCGTCGGGCTCGGGCAAGACGACGATCCTGCGGATGATCGCCGGGCTGACCCAACCCGACGAGGGAGCGATCACGATCCGCGGTGAGTCGATGGTCGGCAAGAAGCCGTACGAGCGGGACATCTCGCTCGTCTTCCAGTCGCTGGCCCTGTTCCCGCACCGGGACGTCTACGGCAACGTCGCCTTTCCCCTGCAGATGCGGCGCACCCCGAAGCGCGAGATCGCCGACCGCGTCGCCGAGGTGCTCGAGATCACCAAGCTCCCGGGCTTCCAGAAGCGACGCGTCACCGAGCTGAGCGGCGGGCAGCGACAGCGGGTCGCGCTCGCGCGGGCCCTGGTCTCACGCCCGGCTCTGCTGATCCTCGACGAGCCGCTCGGCGCGCTCGATCGCCAGTTG
>CAZTQK010000500.1:0-4065 GCA_964615635.1 uncultured Planctomycetales bacterium | reverse complement strand
GGGTGCGTGACAGTCCAGGCGGTTCTTTCAGAACCCCGAGCGTGAGCGAGGGGCCCTTGACCGAACTTTGCAGGTCGGTCAAGGACAGGCCAGGCCGCACAGCGGCCAACACCACACGGGGGCCGCTCCCTCACGGTCGCGGTTCTGAAAAAACCATAGCGTCTCCCCGCCTAAACTGTCACGGACCCCAGGGGACAATCCGCTGTTTGATGCGTGGATAGCGGCCGCCCCACAGTCCAACCGCCGCCCAGACGAACCGTCTGACAGAGGGATAGGCCGATAGTCCAACACCTCTGTTCCTGCCCCTTTGTTGCCGCCGCCTCCCCTTGTCGGTAGCTTCCTGACCATGGACAGACATTTTCGACGATCGATGATCCCAGCGGCGATGGCCACCGCCCTGGCAACAATCGCGGGCTGCGCGGCCTCGGAAAGCTCACACATCTTCGGTATTCGCCCCCACATCAATACCTGCGAGGTCGTGCTCGTCGGCCCCGCACGGATCGGCGACATGCGTCTGTGGGTGCCGGAGGGCATCGCAACAAACAGCGGGTTCAGTTCAATCTACCCGGTCGGCGGGCCATGGCAGCAGCGCGGTGATGCGTGGACGCACGAGGTCACTGAGGCAGGCCTCTTCGGCCCGGGCAACTTCACCCGCGTGGCGACTGACACGCTTGAATGCGCCGGCATCCGGGTGCCCGTCGATGAGCCGGTGGAATGGACGACCTCTTTGCGGCCGACGACTGATGGCGTTGCGTTCTCCATCCGCCTGACCAATCGCGGCACGCGGCCGATCCACAAGGCCGGGGCGGCGATCTGCCTCAAGTTATTCAAGGCCCCGTGGTGGGCGGACACGAACACGTTCGTCCGATCTGATGGGCACGTGCAGTCGCTGGCCGAGCTCGGACGCGATTCAGGCATGCCCAACGGCTTCGAAGCCTACCTGATGACGGGCGAGTCCTACGACAACGCCTTCTACCGGCAGTTCTGGGGCTTCAACCGACACCGGCTCGACCTGCCGCTCATGGTCAGCCACAACACCACCGCGGGGCGCTGCATTGCGATCGAAGCCCCGCACGCCTACTTCCTGCACAGCAACCCGCAGAACCCCTGCACCGACGTCATGCTGGCTTTCGGCGATGTCGCCCCGGAAACAACGGTTGAACGTGGCGGAGAAGTCAGGATCATCGCGGGCACCCCCGCAAAGGCGTTCGGCCGCGACTGACCTGTCGCCGAATCACACCTGCCTCATCATGAGAAGAGACTGTCAAGCATCAACCAGATCAATGGACTGCCTGCCGCTCACCAGTTGCTGCGCACCCTCTTCGCCGGTAGCTTTTCCGGCCGTGAGAAGATGCGAGAAGTGAACGCGGCGAATTGTGATTCAACATCGGGCACCCACTCCAACACATGGCGCGGGCGGGTGCGTCGTTTCTTCTGCCATACCAGGCTGCCGATCTTCGCCGCCCTGATCGCCATGATACTGGTCTCACCGTCGCTGCGCGTGGGCTGGCTGTTTGACGACGATTTTCATCGCCTCACCATCCGGGGCTCGACACACTGCCCGACATTCTCCGGATCGATCTGGGACATGTTCCGGTTTCTCGATGGGGACCCTGCGCGAACTATGAAGTTGGTGGACTACGGAGGGTTGCCCTGGTGGACCGTGCCGGAGGTCAAGGGCAGCTTCTGGCGGCCGCTGACCATCCTGACTCACTGGATCGACTATCGCTTGTGGCCCGACGCAGCCTGGCCGATGCACTTGCAGAGCATACTGTGGTACGGGCTGCTGGTTCTGGCTGCGGCTGCGCTGTATCGGCGAATGATGGGGGCGGGAATCGCTGCCGGCCTGGCTGCCATCCTGTTTGCCGTCGATGATGCGCACAGCATCCCAGCCGCGTGGTTGGCGAACCGCAACGCGATCATCTCGGCCGTGTTCGGGGCGTTGGCGATCCTGGCCCACGACTGCTGGCGGCGCCAGGGGCGCACCCGCGGCGCACTGATAGCCATGCTCTGCGCCGCCGCCAGTCTCCTGTCGGCCGAGGCCGGTGTCGGCACCTTCGCCTACCTGGCGGCCCATGCCGTATGTCTGGACCATGGCAAATGGCACCGAAGAGCACTTGTCATTCTTCCCTACCTCGCGATCCTGATTCTGTGGCGGGTCAGTTGGACGTTGGGCGGCCAAGGCGTGCGACACCTGGGACTGTATGTGGACCCGATCGGGGAGCCGGGCGTCTTCGCCTTGAGCGTCATCCAGCGAGTCCCACTTCTGATGCTCGGCCAGTGGGCGGCGCCGCCGTCGGAAGTGTCGATACTCCTTTCAAATCAGTTCATGTTGTTGCTTCAGCTTCTCGGACTGGCAGTCATCGCGCTTCTCGCGGCCGCGATGTGGCCTCTGCTTCGACGTGATCCGATCGCCCGCTTCTGGGCGCTGGGTATGGCATTGTCGCTGGTGCCCATCTGCGCAACCTTCCCGGCCAACCGGCTTCTGATCTTCGTCGGCATCGGCGCGATGGGCTTGCTGGCCCAGTTTCTTTCGCGCGTCCTGCGACTTGAGGACCGTCCCAGCGCGGCGCCGAGCAGCCGGCGTTCACTGCGGGTGCTGGGCTGGTCTCTGGCGGTCATACACCTGGGACTGGCTCCAATCGCCATGGCGATGACGGCGGCGTACCCGATGGGTTTCAAGAGGCTCAACCACGAACTCACGGTGCGGACCGCCCTGGATGCCGACGTCGAGCAGCAGGACCTCATCATTGTCAACGCCCCGAGTTCCATGCACGCGTTGTACCTGTCGGTGCAGCGTGAACTGGCCGGCCAGCCGGTGCCCCGGCACACTCGCGTTCTGGCCCCGGCATTGCCGGCAGTCGTGATTCGCCGTTTGGACGAGCGAACGCTGTCCATCCGGCCCGAAAACAGCTTCATCGCCTGGCGGTTTGAGCATCTCTTCCGGAGTGAGCGACGTCCGATGTCCGTCGGCCAGCAGGTGAAGCTCACCGGCCTGACCATCGAAGTCACGGAACTGACGCCCGACCTCCGCCCGGCCGAGGCCGTGTTTCATTTCGCCGTGCCCCTTGAGGATTCGTCGCTCAGGTGGTTGCATTGGCAGGACGGTGAATTCATCTCCTTCATCCCGCCGAAGGTCGGCGAAACCATCGAGCTTCGCCCCCGATCGCCAAACCTCTGGTGAATGTGGCGACAGAATGCATTGACCCACACTCAGAAGACTCTCTTTTTCGCTTGTTCCCGATGACTTCCGTTAATCGCATGCATAGCATCAAGTGGAATGAGGTGGTGCAGGATACTCTGCTGTTGCTGTAGCTGGGAGAGTCTCTGCCCATGCATGCTGCCGGTGGCCAGGCCGTCGAGTCAAAGACCGAACCCAGGAGATGCTCCTGGCTGACGGCTTTCCTCGTGGCGGCGGCGTCCGGCGGAATGATGGCCGCCTGTTTCCGACCGCTCAACCTCCACTTTCTTGCCTGGATCGCCCTGGTTCCCTGGCTGATGGCGCTGCCGCGGCTGTCGCCCGCCGTAACGTGGCTTTTCGGCATCGTTCTTGGACTGGTGTTCTATCGAATCGGCCTTGATTGGCTGATCGAAATCGCCGGACCGATTGCCGGCGCAACGATCGTCGTCCTCGCTGTCTGGATGGGCTTTGCGTTCCGGGTCGCCCGGCTGCTGATGGAGCGATTCGGCCCCGCGGCCATGCTGTGGGCCGTGCCGCTGACGCTTGTCGGGGCCGAGGTGCTAAGATGCGAGGGGCTGCCTCGGCTGCGGTTTTCCTTTCTGGCATTCGGCTACAGTCAATCGCACAATCTCTGGGTGGCGCAAATCGCCTCGATCGGCGGCGTGTACCTTCTGTCGCTGCTGCTGGTGGCGGTCAATACAGCGGTCGCCTACGGGCTGTGGCAATGGCGTCGCCGGGCCTGGATACCAGCCGTCTGTGTGACGGGAGGTGTTTTCTTTCTCGGTTTCGCTTCCCAACCTCCTTACTTCGCGCCAGAAGACGGCGTGACCGTTGCCTGCGTGCAGGGCGAAGAACTGCGATATCGCGAGTACCTCGATCTTGCC
>CAZTQK010000499.1:0-4078 GCA_964615635.1 uncultured Planctomycetales bacterium | reverse complement strand
AGGACGCGGATCTGGAATACTACCCGCGCGACTACCCGAGACTCCTGGCACCCATCATTGAAAACCGGGCGGACGTGGTCTTTGGCTCGCGTTTCGTGGGCGGCGAAGCACACCGGGTCTTGTTCTTCTGGCACATGCTCGGCAACAAGATCCTGACGCTGCTATCCAACATGCTGACCAACCTGAACCTGACGGACATGGAGGTCTGCTACAAGGTCTTTCGTCGTGAGATCCTGCGCGACTTCGAGCTGAAGAGCGACCGCTTCGAGTTCGAGCCGGAATTCACCGCCAAGGTGGCCAAGGCCGGTTGTCGGGTCTACGAGGTCGGCATCAGTTACGCCGGCCGGGACTATTCCGAGGGAAAGAAGATTACTTGGGTGGACGGCGTTAAGGCAGTCATTGCGATCGTTCGATACACGTTCTTTCGGTGAATGGCGCCTGCCCCTCTCGTAAATGCGACCGGCTTCCAAACGGTACTCCGTACGCAACCTCATGCTGCACACCGGGAGGCGAAATGAGCTGAAAACGGGCGCATACCCCCTCAGCATCGCGGCTCGGCCCCGCCGGCCCTGGCTTATAACCTCCCGCTGATAAACGACTTAAAGCTAATTGTGGTCGACCGGAATCAAGGGACTATGATCCCCATAGATACGGAAATGTCCGTGATGGAGACAAGCCATGAACTCGTCCTCGCAGATTGACACCAGACTGGAACGGATTCTGTCACAGACCGAAGACGGCGTCTTCGTTCTGGATGGTGAACGCCGATACGTGCTGTTCAACCCGGCCTGTGAACGGCTGACCGGCTACAAGACCTCGGAGGTGATCGGCTCAGCCTGTGGCGAGGTTGGTGTGACCGAGTGCCGCGACGAGCAGGGGCGAACGCTCCAGAATTCCCTCTGTCCGGGCTGGGCCGTATTCAAAGGTGATCTGCCGTGCGCCCGCCAGCGAATGCGCATCACCATGCGGGACGGCCACCATCGTTGGGTTGAAACGCATTACACCGCCCTGCGCGGCGTCGACGGTCAGCCCGAAGGCTTGATCGGGGTGGTTCGCGATATTACAGAGGCAAAGGTTCGCGAGGATCAGTGGCTCGACACCACGGCCCGGTTGCGCGACGAGCTTGAATCGCTCAGACAGCACATGCGCGAGCGTTACGGTTTCACAGACATCATCAGCCGCGCTCCAGCCATGCAGCCCGTGTTCGAGAAGATCACCGCCGCGAGCAACAGCAGTTCGCCGGCGCTGATCGTCGGCGAAAACGGGACCGGCAAGGAAACCGTTGCCCGTACGATCCATAACAGCGGGCCCGCCAAGGATGGGCCGTTCGTGCCGGTCAGTTGCACAGGCGCCTCGCGAGATGTGATTGAAGGCGAACTGTTCGGGTACCCGAACCACGCGGCTGCTGCCTCACTGGTCGAACGGGTCGGCGCGTATGCGGCGGCGAAAGGCGGGACCCTTTTCGTCGACGACGTCTCGGCGTTGCCCCTGGTCACCCAGGCCAAACTGCTTCGCGCCATACAGGAACGAAAATACACGGCCGGCGACGGCAGCGAACAGGACGTCTCCGACGTCCGAATCATCGCGGCCACGAGTCGGCCGACGCAGGACTTGATTACCTCGGGCCACCTCCGGGAGGACCTCTTCTATCGGCTCAGTGTAATCAGCATTGAACTGCCGGCCCTGCGATCTCGAAAGGAAGACATTCCGGTTCTCGTCGATGTCTTCATCAGCGATTTCAACCGCAGCGGTCGGCGACAGGTAACCGAAGTCGAGCCCGGCGCATGGGCGGCCCTCGACGGTTACCATTGGCCGGGGAACCTGCGTGAACTGCAGCATGTGATCGAGTCCGCGCTGGCCTCCGGGCAGGGTCCGGTGCTCAAGGGCGACGAGGTGCGTGCAGCTCTCCGCAATCGCGATCGGGAGCGCGACGAGGGCGGCGACCGAGCGGCCAAGCTGGACGGCGTACTGGCCGACGTCGAGCGGCGAACGATTCTCGATGCCCTTCGCCAAGCCCGCGGTCAGCGCA
Source organism: uncultured Planctomycetales bacterium (assembly GCA_964615635.1). Taxonomy (GTDB): domain Bacteria; phylum Planctomycetota; class Phycisphaerae; order UBA1845; family PWPN01; genus JAUCQB01. The sequence goes on along the minus strand of CAZTQK010000499.1, from coordinate 2,049 downwards.
GCCGGGCGGCCAAGATTATGGGCATCTCGCGCAGCCGCCTCTATCGGCGAATGGACGCTCTGGGTATAGTGCCCAAGGAACAGAGCCTTTAGGAAACCGGCGGCCGGTTGCCGCCCGGTTGGTTTTGCCTCAAGGTTTCGCACGTTCGCAACGGCCGGCTCAGCGAGTCGGCCGTTTCCGTGCGCGGGTGGGCCTGTATACCCCCCAGTTGCATAGGAATCCCCCCAGGCGTGCGGAGAAGCATGTCTGGATCGGACGTTTTGTGCAGAATCAGCGCTGTTTCCGGAGTTCACCGGCGGTGAGGTTCATGGGCGACGGCACAACACGACCCATTCTCAATTCTGCATTCACAATTCTGCATTCCCCGTCGCTGCCGTATGCAAGTACGTGTTTGGCGGGCCGGGGTCTGGCTCCTTTTTGCCTGACGCGGTTTGCAGGGTGACCCGGGGAAGGTCAACGAGGCCATCTGGCACGATGCCATGCAGGGAAGCCCGCAAAAAGGTGCCTGACCCGCTCTCTTGCCGCTGGTCCCAAATTCCCATCCGGGACCCCCCGGCTCGACGATTCCCATCGTCATTCACGCGGCAACATGGAAAGGATTGGCTGCTGACGGCCGACCACTTCATTCCAACCGCTGAGTACGCCGAGAACGCGGAAAAACATACCCTCCTGTTACCACCTTTACTGATGATAACTTCTGACCCCTTTTCCGATCCAGGGTCTCGACCAAAGGTTTCAGTGACTCAATTCATTCACATCCTCCTCTCGCAGGTTGCCTGGCGCAAGCCCGTTTTCCGATTCAAGGCGTCCTCGATGACGTTGAGCAGGCCCTCGAAACCGGGATGCGACTTGGCGAACCGCTCGGCCACCTTGAAATCCGAGAAGGCCACGTGGCCCATCTCGTGGTCCAAGTAGCCGACCATCATTCGTCCCAGGTCTTCGCTGATTGGCTCTGGAACTGAAGGCAGTACGATCTGTGCGCCGTCAGTCCAGGCGTTATCACCCTGGCAGACGACCTGTACGCCAAACTGTTCTGTGAGTGTTCTTGCCAGCCGTTCAAGCTGGCTTTCGAATGGGTTCCCTCCCATAAGTACTGATCCTTTCTTTCGATGCGCATGAAGAAAGGCCACGCCCGCTGGCATCGCGAAGAGCGAGGTGGCTTACACGCTGCAGGGTAGTTGTCGCTTGTGCACAGACAGGATTGTCCGATTGGGCGGACAAAGACAAATGAAGCAAGTGCCCTGCCGTCTGTCGACTGACAACCACGTCACCAGAAGCAAAAACGGAGACGTCGTAGCAGGCTGGTCTGCGGGCTGGCTCCAGTCCGATAACGCGAACGTTTGGCGCTGATGACCTTGTGGAACATGGCTGATATGCAGAGAGTGGTTGCGGCTCTTTGAGTCTCTCTGATAACATAGAGCCGCACCTCAGTTTGGGTTCAGGGCACCGCCTGGCACATCCAGAGTTCGGTTTGCCGGCGGTCATGGGGACTCCGGACGGAGGTGTGCCTTGCTCGCGGTCCTGGACTTGCCTGTCTGCAATGTTCAATTAAAAGGCAGTCAGGCAGCATCCGGCGCGCGATCAGGGCGGCAGGTCGAACGAAACCTGGGGGGCTCCCATATCCATCATGAAGGACTCTGTGAGGAGGAAGGACTAGCATGCGTTTTGTGATGTTTGCGATTGGGGTGGCGGCAATCTCGCTGGGAGCCGCTTCCTTGTATAGTCAACAGACCCCGGCCCCGGCGACGGGCGCACAGGCCGGTTCGTCCGAGGACACGGCGGAGTTGATCGTGTTCCTCAAGCCGGGCATGAGCGCGAAGCAGTTCGCCGCCGGGCAGGGGATGACAGTCGTGCGGACCTTACGCAGCGATCCCGACGCCCACGTCATGGTGGCCCCGAACACCAACCAGGCCCGGGCGTTGCTCAACTCGATGCGGGCGGCGGGGCCGGCCGGTGGAACCCGGGCAGTCTACGCGAACGGCAAGCGCCACTACGTGATCGATGCCTTTGTGCCCAACGATCCGTATTTTCACAAGAACACGCCTTCAG
>CAZTQK010000498.1:0-4098 GCA_964615635.1 uncultured Planctomycetales bacterium | reverse complement strand
TGGCGCCCCGTTACGGAGCTCTGCACGGGTGAACCTCCTTTGTCCAAAATCGCCAATGCTCCACGATATCCGAGCCGGCTGCCAGGGCATACAAGCAGGCGACCGTGCCATGGAAAGGGTGACTTCGCGTCAGGTTGGCGTACCTTTCCCGTCCAGCGAACAGGATTCCCGGCACGGAAGAGAGGGTGTCCCCTTCCCCAGGCCGAGCCGCGGCGGTGGCTGAATAACACCTTGGCAGAGGCATTGCTCAATGGAATGTAAGCCATGCTCAGGCCCGCGTCAATACCGCACGCACGTCTGACGGAAGCCCTTTATTTGCAATGGTTGACCGCCCGCGCTAAGATGCCGGAGCATGTACGAAGTCTACTCCGCTCAGCGTCCTGGACGGCCCCGAAGAAGCCTCGTGGCCGCCATTGCCGTTCTCTTGCTGACCGTGGCGGCCGCCCAGACCCTCATCTTCTATCGCGAGCGGGCAACACTGGTTCAGCTTGGACCGCGGAATCAGTATCCAGATGGGCAGATATCCGTCTGCTTGCCCATTGGATGGCAGCCCGTAGACAAGAATCTGTGGCCAACAGGCGCTGTCATCGGGATCGAGGCCCCGGGGACGGATGATCGTCAGGCAAGGCTTTTTGTCTTCCGGGGTCCTCCCACCACCAATGGGGTGGCCTCCTCGGCTGGTTTGCGAGCGCTCGTGGCGGTGTCGAAAGCCTTGGGGGCAGATGTTCTTTTTGATCGCGGCCTGGAGCCGATAGGGGCGTTTCCGGGTGTGACCGTGACAATGGCCAAAGGACGGGGCCCAAGGGCGATCCAGTCGCCATTCTGCCTCGGACGGGTTGCCATAGGCCCCAGCGGGGAGGTTGTCGGCCTGGTACTCCAAGTCGATTCTGCGCCGCGGAGGGCAGACGAGACCCTAGTGGATCAGGTGGCCAAGTCGATCGAGTTGACGGGCATTTCGCTGGATGCGGATCCGCCGACGTCTATGACTGCGGCAGGCATCTCTTTTGACTTGCCGAGAGGGGCTCGACTTATCGGTCCTGTCAACCCCAGTGTTCCACGCCTTCGACTGATGGGCGGCGACACTGAGGCAGGGTGGTATCTCGATCTGTTTCGTGTGCCCCTGATCGGCGAACGCAAGGTGGCCGACTTGGTGGAGGACCGGGCCATGTCGATCTTGCAGGAGGTCAGGCTGCGCGACTTGGTGGAGACGTTTGACGCGACTGGTCGCGAGGCGGCGCGGGCCACTCTCGCGCTCGTTCCGGGGCAGGAGCCGACGGTCCACCTGCTTGCGGTGGAGACGGATGAGCATACGGCCCTGCTGATGGCAGGGCGGCATGAACCCAAAGCCGGCGGATCGGTGCGAGAGTTGTGCGAGTCGATTGCAGCGACGGCCCGGGTGGATTCCTACAATGAGCTGGTCGATCCGGAATCAGCGATGGACGCGGCGCGAAGGATGATCCAGGATTGCCGCAAGGAAGGCGTGTCGTCTCTGCTCGGGCCTCGATCGGGCAAAACGCAGCGATTTGACGTCGCGGCTCCGGCGATCGGTCTGGGAATCTGCACAGAAACCTGTCGTCGGTCGACTGAGGATGGCGGGCGGCCATGGCTAGTGACCAGGAAATGGATCTATGAGCCAGAGTGGCCCGGGCACGATCGCCTGGCGGCGACAGAAGTCTGGCACCTGGGGGAAGGCGGCGTGGAGTACAGCTATCAGTTCGAGCGGACAGAGGCCGGGCAAACGACCATCGAGCAGACCGAACGATGCGGTGTCGAAGGCGGGCAGGTATTGCGGAAAGTCATGGCATTCCGCGGATCGCGAAGCGAGAACATCAAGGTGGATGGGACATTCGCTTCGAGCCCGTTGCTGATGAAGGTGTACGCCAGGATTGCCCAGGACGCGAACCCAAGGCCCCTGGTCGTCAGCATCATTGAGACGTTTACGGCCGGTGCGGCGTACTGCGTGGTCCAGCCTGCCGGCAGGACTCCTCTGCCCGGCTCATCTCTGAGAGAACCGGCCTGGACGGTCCGACTGATGGTGGACTACGATCCCGCGCCGGTATCCGTGCATTTCGACGACGAGGGTGAACTGCTCGCCGTGTCGTCCGACGGACACCACTGGCGGGAGCGCGTGGATTTGCCCGTCGAGGAAGATGAGTCGCCTGCCTCCCAAAGGCGACCAAGGCGGTGACGACACGCAGTGCAGAGGAAGAGATGAAGGTCATTGTGATGATGGAGTCACGCAGGAAGACGAACCCCGGGTATGCTGCCAAGTGGGCGATCGCGGTTGCCCTGTTGAGTGGCTTCTTGCCGGTGGTGGCACAGGACGCGGCTGAGACTGCCTCAGCTCCCGCCGGGACGCTGGGACCGCGGTACGTGGATGGAAGCTTCGGGTTCGCCGTGGCGCCGCCTGCCGATTGCGAGACGCTCCGCGAGAAGCGATTCATGGACACGGGTGAGGAGGTCGAGATTGTCCGCTTTGTCAACGTGAATGCGCTCTGGTCACTGGGGGTCCGACAGAGCAAGCTGGAGCGAGCCGTCGACCCGGAGTCAGTGGGCGAGATGATCGTCGGGGAAATGCATGAGACATGTCGGGACGTCAGCATTGTAAAAACGGAGAGGTCGACGGCCGGGTCGCGCGAGGTACTGCGCTGTACGGCCACGATGACCTCGCGAGGCGTGCCGATGATTCGCCAGCAGGCCATGATCCGCGTCAAACCCTCCGAGTACTTCACATTGGTCTTTGCGACGCCTCAATCCGACGAGAAGGTCGCAACCGCGCTTTTCGAGAAGATCGTCGCCGGTTTCGAGGTGCTGAGATCGGAGGCTCAGGAGGAGCAGATTCGCGACGCACTGCGCAGGGGCAGCGCGCTGCTTGAGCTGGTACGGTCCGGATCGCTCGATGTTGTCTGCCGGGAGCCTCGTGAGATGTTTTTGCGGTGCCTTGAAGGGGGGATCGAGACGGGATTCGTGCAGATTCGGATGGAGCCGAGAACGGTCGAACACCGAACAGGCATGACAATCGCCAAGTATGCATGGTTCTTCCGGCCGGACGACAGTGTCTCGCTGATGCAGCAGGAGATGTTTGTCACCTCCAACCTGTCTTTCGAGAGGTGGGAAAGCCGGCTTATCGTCGTTTCGCCGCCGCCCAAGGGTGGCGGCCGAAGAGAGATCTCGCAGGATATCGAAAGCGGCATTCGGCAAGACAGCAAGCTGCTTGTCGGTTATATCGGCAAGTCGATCGGACCACAGATCACGCAGAAAGAACTGGACGTCGATCGAACCTACGCGTCGGCGCCGTGGGACATCATTCTTCCGTCGATCGTGGATCTCAAGAAAAGCGATCTGTACGCCTTCTCGTGGTACGACAGCTCGCGGCGAGGGCTGTCGCTGCAGACGTTCCGGCTCGCCGGCCGGAAGACGATGCCAAGCGGCAAGGAAGCCACTCTGATCGAGCAGAGCGAAGGGCTCGTCCCGCCTGTCCATGAGGTCTATGTGGATGACAGCGGGCAGATCGTGCGTGTCCTGATGAAGGGGGCTGACAAGCCGATGGAGATGCATGCCACCACTCGCCGCGATATCGAGCGCCGGTACGGCGATCGAGTCAGAGAGATCGAGAGGCTCATGCCCGGTCCGGCCACGGCCCCGGCGGGGGGAAAGCCGGAAAAGAAAGCCGACCACCGGAGGTAATCGCACACAAGCGCGGGGCGAGTGTGCTGAGGGACGGCCTGCCGATGTGACTGGGGCGGCGACAAGGGGGCCGGATGGCAGGGGATCGGGACCTTCTCAATTCAATGGCCGGCGATTATCCTTTGGACATGAGTGATCAATCCCTACCTCAACCGTTGACCGACGCTTCACTGGCGGCGATTCCCCAACGCGACCCGGCCGAGATCGAGGCTTACAATCGCGTCAATCGTCGCATCCATCTGGCGGATCTGGCGATCTCGCTGGTCTATTGGATCATCTGGTGCCTGATTGCTCGTGACGTGGTCGAGTGGCTGGGCCTGCCCGGCGGATCTCGCTGGCTGGGGCTTCTGGTAGCGGCGGGCGGGATGCTGGGGGGGAGCGGTCTTGTCGGCCGCTTTTCTGTTTGGAGCG
>CAZTQK010000497.1:0-4128 GCA_964615635.1 uncultured Planctomycetales bacterium | reverse complement strand
CGTCGGGTGCAGCCCCAACCAGGAAGCCTTCTGCCGGTGGCTGGGGCTGACCGTGGTGGCCACCTTCGCGGGGGCCGACTCCGCATCGATCGGCGACATCGAGACTGCCGTCCGCGAAGGTGAACCCGCTGAGGTTGGCATCGTGGTCGCCAACCTGCCGGAGGGACGGCGGTTGGCGGACGCGCTCGGGCAGCGACTCAGAGCGAAGGTCGTGGTTTTCGGCAACTTCCCGGACGGCGCCGACGGAAAGGTTTCCTTCGACGCATTGATGACGGCCAATGTCACCTTGTTGGTCAAGGCGGCGACTCCTTGAGTGATACGGCAATCACGATTCGCGATCTGATCGTTCGAGCCGGCCGCAAGAGCATCCTGGCAATAGAGGATCTGCAAATCCCCAAAGGCCAGTTCATTGGGGTCCTTGGCCCGAACGGCGCCGGCAAGAGCACCTTGCTCCGTTGTCTGCTGGGCCTTCAGCGGCATGCCTGCGGCCGGATGACGGTCCTTGGCGAGCCTCTCGCGCGACTGAGCATGCGGGGTCTCGGGTTGCTGCGACGGCGGATCGGGTACGTTCCGCAACTGATTTCGTTGCCGGGCGAGATCCCGCTGACCGTGCGAGAGGTCATCTCCATCGGCCGAACGGGAATCGCCGGCCTGCTCCGGCCGCTGCGGACCGATGATTGGCGAATCGTCGACGAGTGGATCGAGCGCCTGGGGCTTGCCTCGCTGGCCCGTCGGGGGTACGGCGAGATCTCAGGCGGCCAGCAGCGCAAGGTCCTGATTGCCCGAGCCATGGTTCAGCAACCCGAGATCCTTCTGCTGGACGAGCCGACCGCCAATCTGGATCTCGGCTGGCGCGAGCGGATCGTCACGATTGTCAAGGATCTTTACGCGTCGTCCGGCATGACGGTCATTCTGGTCAGTCATGACCTGGAGGTGCTGCCGTCGGTTTGCGGCCGGGTGATCCTGTTGCAGGCGGGCCGACTTGTTGCCGACGGTTCCCCTGAGGAGGTGCTCACCGACCAGTGCCTGGAGATGCTTTACGGTCCGGGCTTGACCGTCCTCAAGCACGGCAGCCGACTACTGGCGGTGCCGGCGGAGGTGCTCCGTGCTTGACTTCGTCTTCTGGGCACCGGTGCTGGTCAGCGGGGCCTTGGCCGGATCGTCGAGCGGCCTGCTCAGCGTGCTGGTGGTCGGCGCGAGGATTCCGTTTCTAGGTATCTGTGTGGCTCACGCCGCGTTGGCAGGAGCGGTGTTCGGGGCGTTGGCCGGCCTGGAAGGGCAGTTGCTGCTCATGCCGGCGTTGGCCGCCTCTGTTGTGACCGCTGTACTGCTGGGCCTGGCCGACCCGCGCAAGATTCGCATGGACACGAACGTTGTTCTCGGCTTGCTCTTTTCATTCACGATGGGGCTGGCCTTTCTGGGTTTCGGACTCTTTGCCGTGTGCGGTCGAAGCGATGACGATGTGCGAGGTTTGTTGTGGGGGAGCCTGGCGTACTGTCGATGGAGCGACGTTGTCTTGATGGCCATCGTATCGGTCGTGTTGCTGGCCTTCATCATCGTCTTCGGCAAGGAAATGAGGGCGATCATCTTCTCCCGGCAGGATGCACTCGCGGCGGGGATTCACGCGACGGCCGTCTGGACCGGCTTCCTGGTTCTCGCGGCCATCTTGGTGACGGTCAACTTCCAGACGGTCGGCGGCCTGATGATCTATAGTCTGATCACCAACCCCGCGGCGGCCGCTTTCCAGCTGGTGCGCGGCATGGGCAAAGCGGCGGTGGTTGCCACGCTGCTCGGGGGCGCCAGCGGACTCGGCGGCTTCCTGATCGCCGCCGCCACCGACATGCCGGCCGGTGCGGTGATTGTCATTCTCTCATCACTCCTCGTCGTGGGGGCAATCCTGCTGCGGCGGATCAGGGAATCGCGATAGGCTGATGGCCGCCCGCACATGGAGTGTTACGCTCCAGGAGCGGTCTGACTCCGCCTCCGGGCGGACTCTCGTGCCGGCCAGAGCCGCTGAGGATCCCACGCGACCTCGTTTGACTGGCCGCGCACCTCTCCTTTACTCTGCTTGAGCTTCCCGTGGGCACCGTCCCAGTGCACCGGTTGTTGTGCATTGGCCGGTGGTCGGGGCATATTGGGAAACGCAACTCGGGCCCCGACAGCGGTTGAGAAGGAGGCATGCGTGAGTTCCAGCCACGAGGCATCCGGCCTTGCCGGCCGTCTGGACAGACTCTACGAATTCGAGCGGGCGCCGGTCACGCCGGACAGACTGCACGACGGGAGATACTTCGCCGGGCTGTTTGCCGGTGAGCACGTCGCCGCGACCGAGTTCGTCATCGGGGCCTTGTTCGTCCAGTGGGGAGCCAGTGCTCGGAACCTGGTCCTCGGGTTGCTCCTGGGCAACCTGCTCGCGGTGTTGAGCTGGGCATTCATCTGCGCTCCCATTGCGGTCCGCACCCGGTTGACGCTTTACTGGTACGCTCGCCAGGTCATCGGACCAGGCCTGACGGTGGTTTACAACTTCATCAGCGGCATCCTCTATTGCTGCCTGGCGGCGGCCATGATCGGCGTATCCGCCTCGGCGGTGATCCTTGGTCTCTCGCGATTCGGCTTGCACATCAGGCATCCCGCGCTGACCGATGTGTGCCCCAACAGTGTGGGATGGGGCGTTGCCGTTCTGATAGTCGGTTCCGTGACAACCGTTCTGGCGATCGCGGGCTTCAAGAAACTCAGCCAGTTCGCCGGAGTCTGCTCGCCGTGGATGTTCCTCGTTTTCATCGCCGGCGCGATAGCGACTCTTCCTCGTCTGGGCGACGTGCATAGCCTGGACGACTTCTGGCAAATCGCCGAGACGAGGATCTGGCTGGAGACGCCCAAGGCCGGTACCGAGCGACTTGGCTTCTGGCACATCACCTTCTTCGCCTGGTTCTGCAATCTGGCCATGCATGTGGGCCTGTCCGACATGGCCATCTTTCGCTATGCCCGCCGCTGGACATACGGATTCTACTCCGCCTTTGGGATGTACCTGGGCCACTACCTGGCCTGGATTTGCGCCGGCATCATGGGCGCGGCGGTCAGCGAGGGGCTCAATCCGGGCGAAATGGCCGACCTTGCGGCGGGTGTGCCGGGCGTGCTGGCCGTTTTGCTGGCAGGTTGGACGACCGCCAACCCGACGATCTACCGCGCCGGGCTGGCCCTGCAGATCATCACGCCGAACTGGCCTCGCTGGAAGGTGACGCTCTTGGCGGGAGCGGTCACGACAATCGTCGGCCTGTCCCCGGCCATCTTCATGAAGCTGCTGAATTTCGTGGCCATCTACGGTCTTGTGCTGATGCCCATCGGGGCGGTGATCTTCGCTGAGCACTGGCTTCTCCCGAAGATGGGCCTGATCCAGTACTGGACCGAGCGGCGCCGTCTCAGCGTGAACCCGCCCGCCCTGATCGCCTGGCTGACCGTTCTGGTCCTTTGTTTCCCAATCGAGGATTTCACGGCCGGGCGGGTCAGGTCTCCGATGGATCTGATGGGCATCGGGTTGTTCTTCCGCTGGCTGCCCGCGTGGTTTGTCACGGTGATCGTCTACCTTCTCCTCTGTCGTCTGATGCCCGGCGCCCGGCGACAGCCCGGTGAGCAGGCCGAAGTCAGACTTGAAGCCCAGACAGGGATCACCGGGCCGACAGCGGTCCGGCCGCCCGAACCGTTGCCGCCGATTGCGTGGATCGGCGGGACGCTTGCCATCCTCGCACTGATGGCGTGCCTGATCTTGCCCCTGTTGGTGTTCATCGGCGGGTCAGATCCGTCTGCGTACGAGCGGAACATGGGCTCGTACAAGACCGGCCTGATGGTCGCCACTGTGGCCTACTTCATCGGCGGCATCATCTGGATGGTTGAGCGGGAAAGGACGCGAGGCAAAGGATGAAGTGTGAAGGCGGAACGCTGTAGGAGCGGCTTGTAGCCGCGATTCGGTGTGAGACCGAGGCTTCAGGCAAATGGCCGATGCCGAAGCGCCAATGACCAAGGAATGACGAATGCCGAAACCCGAATGACGGAGGAAGCCAAGAGAAGTAGTCAGTGATCAGTTGTCAGTCCTCAGTGTTCGATCGGGAAAGAGACTGAAACCTGACGAATCAG
>CAZTQK010000496.1:0-4172 GCA_964615635.1 uncultured Planctomycetales bacterium | reverse complement strand
ATAGAGCCGGTTTCTCAACTCTTGATGCCTTAACATCCTCTCATACGACACCAGGGTCCTTGCTCAGTCCGCGCAGGTGGTGACCACCCAGATGTCCGATCCGCCCATGCAGGCCACGAACCGGGCGAAATCTTCATTGTCGACGTCCGTGTCCGGATCCAGCAAGGCACCGGCACAGGCCGGGTTCGTCTGATCCACGCCGGGCCCGGTGTAGCAGCTCTGGAACACGCCGAAATCCTCCTGATCGACGTCGTGGTCGGTGTCGAAATCACACGGGGCAAACGGGGGAGCGGTCACCGACAGATTGACGACCACCGTCTGGGGCGTGTTGTCCGCCCCCGTGGCGTTGATGGTGATCGTACCGCTGTAGGAACCGATTGCCAGACCGCCCGTGTTGTAGAGGATGCTGATCGTATCCGTCTCACCGGTTGACGAGCCGCCTGCGGGGTCGACCGACAGCCAGCTCGCATTGTCGGTGATGGTATAGGTCAGGGTGCCCCCTCCCCCATTGGCGATGGTGAAACTGTCGTTCGGCAGGTTGTTCTTCCGCACGACCGACCGCGTCAGCAGGGCGGGACTGCGTGTGATGTGGGGTGGTGCGACGTCGTACCCCACGCCGACCACCACGGCTACCATGTCGTGATCCGGCACGTGTGTACCGCCATGCCAGAGTGATCCGTTCGGGTAGTTGTTGTTGATGGTGCGGTAGACGTTGAATCCTTGTCCGTCGGTGGCCTCCAGGTGAAGGGCATAAGTCTGACCCGCCACGACCGGTACCCCGTCGAGCGGCCAGCACGCCGCAACCTCTTTGAACTCGCCTGAGTATACCTCCCGCGAGGTGGTTGCCAGACCAACCTGCGTGCCCGTCGGGCCACCCTGTCGTATCGTGGCCCGGTAGGTGAATTTCGGCCCGGGCGGGTCACCGCTCCGAGTCAAGAACGCCGACGCGCCCACGATGCGATTGATTCCCGCGGGAACCACGAAGGTCTGAGCCTGATATGTTGTCCAGCCGCCGTCAGGGAGTTCGCGATAGTCGCTGTTGGCGCCCGGCGCCTCGACCCAACCCGTCGGGATGCAACTGCCGCCAAAGCCGCTGGCCTGATTGAGGCCGTCGACAAGATCATAGTGGTAGACCGGAGTCTGTGGGTAGGGGGTCACACGGGTGTCGTCCGAAACCTTCATCCACCAGGTTATGTAGCTGTAGTAGTCGGGAGAGGGTGGCTGTGTGTTCTGCCAGTTGAAGTTCGGACTCTGGTCCGTGGGTGTGCTCGGATCGTAGATCCGGATGTCGTATCTGCAGTTGTTGGGATCGAGCGGGTTGAGCCGGTTCCAACCGGCGTAGTCAGTGGTGCCGAAGATGGCCCATCCCGAGTTCGACAGGTTGGTGACGCCGATACCTGCGGCCTTGGTGCCGTTCTCGTTGAAGCAGTGGTTCTCGATGGTCCGGTTGTTCGCGTTGAGCTGATTGCCGTACTGGCGATAGTAGATCAGCATCCATCTTGGATCGGCGATCGCGACGGTTGCCGGAACCAGTACAAACCCCAGCAACATAGTCGTGCGCAACAGACTCAGTGGCCGACAATGGGTTGTGGACGTCGAACTCGCCATGATGGCTCCTTCCCTCGGGCACGAGCCCGCATATTCGCGGCATGACACCGCCGCTCTCCGAATCACCGCGCCGATCGACCTGCGCAAAATATGCCTCTCCTCCCGCACTGGAATCACAAGTACTCGCGCCGCAACCACGGCCATCGCGCTTTACATGGCACAGCCGCCGCCAGCGACCACCTGTTCCCACCGGGTCAGATTCTCCGCGAACAATTCCGTTCAGGATAGTATAACCAAAAACGCCTCGGACAAGGACACGGTTTTTGCCTTTTTCGCGCGGCCGCGTTCTTCGGGTTCCCCCATGGGCCGTCCTGCCGGAGGTGGACGGTTCCCGCTTACGCTGTATCCTGTCGTGACGGCAGGTGTTGAGATGCACCAGGCCCCGGAGAGTATGCACATGACCCGAAGCGTGGCCCGGCGTGCCGGGAGGAGCAAGGGCAAAAACGACGTTTTCCGGACTGCCGCCGGCGGGCGGCGTCGGGTTCAGCTTGTGTTGGGGATGATGTCGGGGACCAGCGGGGACGGGATCGACCTGGCTTGCGTCCGGATCGAGGGAGCAGGGGAGCGGATGCGCCCCCGCTTGTTGTGGCATCGGCACACCGGTTTTGCGCCAAGCCTGCGGAGAAGACTGCTGGCAGTGATGGCCCCCGCCGAAACCACGACACAGGAAATCGCCTATCTTCACGCCGATCTGGGCGAAGCCTTTGCCAAGTCGGCCGCTTGGGCGATTGGTCTGGCGTCTCGAGCGGAGAGGCCGTCCCTGATCGGCCTGCCCGGCCAGACCGTCTGCCACCTGCCCGGTCCGGCCGGTCGGACGGTCGGACTCCAACTGGGCGAGCCGGCCAGGGTGGCAGCGCGCACGGGTCTGCCCGTGGTCGCTGAGTTCAGGCAATCGGACGTTGCCGCCGGTGGGCAAGGGGCTCCGCTGGTGCCCTGGACGGACTGGGTGCTCTTTCGTCACCGGCGAGTGTCGCGGGTGATACAGAACATTGGAGGAATCGCCAATGTGACCTGGCTGCCGGCCGGCGGGGACCCCCATGAGGTCGTCGCTTTCGACACAGGCCCCGGAAACATGGTCATCGATGCCCTGGTCCGCCACATCACCGACGGCCGGGAGACCATGGACCGCAACGGGCGGCGGGCGGCAAGAGGACATGTGTTGGGGGATGTATTGAAAAAGTGGCTTGAGAATGCTTACTTCCTTTTGAAACCTCCTAAAACCACTGGCCGCGAGGAGTTCGGGGACCTCTTTGTGAGACGTGAACTAAAGCGATTGAGGGCAGCAAGCCCACGGCCGGAAGACTGGGTGGCGACGGCCACGGCACTGACCGCCCGCTCGATCGCTGCCGCGTATCGCCGATTCCTGCCCGGCGTGTCCCGGACCTGGCCGATAAGTCGGCCCAGAACTCGGGGTGATGGGCATCCGTCCCCGGCCGGTATCGAAATGATCGTCTGTGGTGGGGGCGCCAGGAATCCGACGCTGATAACCATGCTCGCGGATGCACTTCCGGAAGCGGCCGTCCGAAGAATCGAGGATTTCGGGATTCCCTCCCAAGCCAAGGAGGCGATCAGTTTCGCCATGTTGGCAAAAGCGTACCTTGACGGTGTGCCAGGCAGCCTGCCCCAGGTGACCCATGCAACGCGTCCGGCCGTTATGGGGCGCCTGGTGCGACCTTGAGGACACGACCCGTAATAATTGCTGCGATGAAGGCGTACCGCGATCGATCAGCAAAGTGTCGGCCGTCGGGCGGTGGACATTTTTGCATGTGGCCGCATAGGATTAATCGGGCTGAAAGAGTGCCGGCGCCCGATCAGACTGTGGAAATGGGTAATCTAGGAAACGGGGGGGCGTCGCATTCTGACACACAGCCCACAAGTTTTTGCGAAGGAATGAGTTACGTGGTTTTTCGGGGCCAAGGCCGAGCGGGGCGAGCGAGAGGTCAACTCAATTACATAAGACCAAAAATCGCTGAGATTTCTCGTAGAAAAGGCTTGCAGTCGTCACCGCGATGAGTAGAATGAACATGAGTCGCTCACAGTTGTGTGGGCTCAAAGTGGTGGGAGGGATGGAGAACGCAAAGCTCGTCGCATTTCCCCGGACACAGGTAGACGCGTCTGATAGGATCGAGCGTTGCGTAATCTATGAAGCGTGCAAGCAACAAGTTGTGAGTTCGGTCTGTGACTGGAGGAGTCCTGGCCGGACGGAGCGCTTGTGTGCTGCGAAAATCGTTTCTGGTGTTTCGAGAAGGTGGTAGTCGAGTGCTGCGGAGTTCTGGTAAGACTCTGGAAGCTCGACGCAATTCAAGAGGAGGCAGGAACTATGAGACTAGCAGTGGTAGGGGCCGTCGTCCTGTTGCTCAGCGGCATGGCGATGGCACAAACGCCGTTCACGATCGACTTCGAGCTCCAGATCGGCGGCGACAATCACGAGGCCCAGTACAAGAACGAGGAGAATGTCGCGTTCACGCCGGGGACTGCTGACCTAGGGGCGACTCCGATCACAGGTATTATCACCTGGGACGTAGTCGCGGCTGCGTCGGGCTCCGACGGCGTCAACTCGATCC
>CAZTQK010000495.1:0-4176 GCA_964615635.1 uncultured Planctomycetales bacterium | reverse complement strand
CCTGGTTCTCGACCAGTGTCTTGACCAATGGCGGATAGAACCGCTGCCAGTAGCGCCCACCTAACTGGAACATCGCCTGGCTGCAGTAGTACGCGCCGTAGTGGTATCGATCGCGGGAAGTCAACTCCAGGCCCGTCCGCGGGTCGACCGGAAGACGATTGTAGCGATCGAACGGGTTCCGCAGCACCCAATCGCCCGCCGCCTGAGCTATTTCGGTCCCGTGTTTCCCGGCCATCGACAGTGAGAGAATGCCGGCGCCGACCATTCCCCGCGTGGGATAGAAGCCGTCCGGACTCAACTCGTAGACGAAGCAGCCCCTCTCCGGATCGTACAGTCGTTGAACGAACGCCAAGCCCTCGTCCACGTATTCCGTGGGGATGTCGAAGCCCGCGTTCTTGGCCGATCTGAAAAACACGAGTTGCCAACTGGTCACCGAAAGATCGGCATCACGGTAATACCATCGGCGAAGGTAGCGCCATCCGCCCTTGTCCTCCGAATGCTCCTTGGGTGCGAGCTGGCGACCCCGGCTGAACCGGATTGCCTTCTCGATGACCGGCCGGATCTGCCGAGACCTTTCGGCGGCAGTCATCCCGTAGACCTCACACAGGGCAATTGCCGAGATCGCGTGGTTGTAGATGTTGGTGTGAGAGGCAGTGTGCAGGCGAAAGTAGCCGGGCGTCGACACCTTGGCGATGAGGCCTTCCGAGTCCTGATGCGAGATGATGAAATCGACCGCTGCGGCGAGCTTGTCGCCGTAAGGTCCCTCGCCAGGCACGTGGCCGCAAGACAAGAACGCCAGCAGCCCGAGCGCCGTGACTGCCGGCTGGCCGATGTCCAGCGTGGGAAACGCCCCGTTGCTGCTTTGCCGCGAGGCCAGCCAGGACAAGGCTCGGTCAACGGCCTCATCACGGCTCTTGCGCATTGCCGGCGACAGAACCTCTTCCGAAGGCGCTGTCTTCGAATCGTTCGCTGTGGGGCCGGTCGTTGGCCGGTTCTCCGCCGCCAGCGCGCAACCGAACACCGCCAGCGCGACCACCCAGGATGAGATCGTGTACGTCATCTCCGCTCGGATGAACCTCGGCCGAGGGTGTTTGTTTGCAGCTCCTCCGGGGAACGACAGTCGGCCCCCGTTGAGGACGCGCTACTCGTCGGCTTGCTCCACGCCTCGGCCTGCCCCAGCATAAGCTGGCTCCCTGGGCAGGTCGACACCAGACGACAGCCCAGCCGTTTCGGTTTCCGGCCCTGGCAGCACAACGCTGCTCCTGATGAGTATGAGTCATCCTTGTCTTGGGTGTGACGGGGACAAATGAAAGAGGCTCATTGCGGCAGTTGCCGACACATACGGCCGGCCGCGAAGATGGTCCGCTGCAAAGCATTGTGCTGCAAGATCTTAGGCCGGTGCATTTCGATTGCTGGCCAGCGGCTCCGGGCGTTTCCGGCCGATAGGTCTGACGCGAATGTGTGATGGGAATCGATCCGCTGGCAGAGAACGCAGGGTTTCATCTCGAGAGCTTCTTCATCCCGATGCGCCGACGCTGTGACCAGCCCGTACGGGTACCGAATCCAAGCCATTTGCAGTCCGAAGGCGGTGCCCGGACTTCAGGAGAGTCTCAGTCTCCCGGCTTTTTCGAGAGCTTGTAGCTGTAGAGGTGCGATCCGCTGGCGAAGTAAATGCGACCTTTGTGGTAATCTCCGCCGGGCCCAACCGGCACAGGCGACTCGGCCAGCAGCTTGATGTTGAACGTGCCCGGTTCGATCTGGCCGATCCCCTTGTTGAACAACATGTAAATGTTCCCGTCGGGGGTCGGCACGAAGATCCGCGGACCTTGCTGGGAGTTGGTCAGCCCGAACTGCGTTTGGGTCTCTCGTTCGTGGATCACTTTGCGTTTGACCGGGTCGAAAACGAAGAAGCGAACTCGGTCCGCCACCCCATAAACAAGACCGTTGGTTCCTGCACATAAATCGGAGTAGTCCTGAGCACCCGCGAAGACCGCCTCGTGCCACTCCAGCTTCCGGGTACTCATGTCCATGACGTACAGTTCGGCCTGCTTGGCTTTCCTCTCGCCGCCGGTCCCCGGACTTGTCGTCGTCCCGCCCACAAGCTTACCGTCCGGCAGGGCCGCCAGGCTCATCGTAGCCTGATCCGGCAGAATGTCCGTGTGCTCAAGCAGGATGCGCTGGCCCGTCTTGCGGTCCCAGAACATCAGGCCACCGCCGGTGTACCCGTAATCCGGAGTGCCGGCCAGGACAAGTGTGTTTCCATCAGGGTGGGCCAGCAATTCATGAGGACGATTGATCGTGGGATTACACTCCGTCAGGAATAGCGGATTGGAGGCCTTATTGCCTTTCTCAGTCGGCACCCAAAGTCTGGCCGGATCCCATTCAAGCAGAAATCCGTGAGTGTAACCGCCGACAAAAAACCGATCTCCCTGACGGGCAACCGTGTTCCACTGGATGTAGCATTCGCGGTTGATCCACGTATCCCTTGCCGGGTTGTAGCTGAAGAACCGCATGGGGAAGGCCGTACCGCCGCAGAGCGTTTCATCAGGTGCGACAGCCAAGCCCATGATGTGCGCACCTTCGCTGTGATAGTCAAACCGGACCTGTTTCACCTTCTGGGTCTCCGGGTCTTCCACGGTCAAGACGCGATCGACCAGGTCGCAACTCTTCAGTTGCTTGCCGTCGGGGAAAGGGGTGTGAAACAGGCCCTGGGATGAGGTGACGACGGGTTTCTTGCGGATCGCCGGCCGTTTTCCGATTTTCCTGGCCTGCCCCTTGTGGAACTCATACCAGTTGTCATCTCCCACAAGCGGACAGCCATACACCTTGCCGTTCATGTCCCGGTGCACTTCGGCAGTTCCCCGCCCGCGTTCGTTTTCCGGGATCATGGGTTTCGCCTTCCCGGTGCGCGGGTCAAGAGCAATGATGTGACTTGTGGTGTTGCCCAGGCCGAAGTAGATCCAGCCGGTGTCGTCGGCGGCAACATAGCGCTGATACTGTTGCCAGTTCTCCTTGTGCACGTGGCCGTAGTCCTTGAACTCGCGGGTCTTCGGATCGAAGGAGACAACGCCGCTTTGCGGATAGGTGACCGACCAGATCACTCCGTGGTCGTCCTCGGTCATGCCCATGGCCATTTGCGGGGCAGTCTGGCGATGGAAGGTAAAGGCCCGTTTGCCGGGGTCAAACTCGACAAAGTGACTGTTGAAATGGGTATAGAACTTGTTGCCGCTGGACAGAATGGAGCTGTAAGGGCAGTCCCCGCCGGGTGGGAAGGGCATGGGGAACTCCTCGCTCTTGCCCGTCTCGGCGTCAACCAGCAACAACGCATATCCGCCGCGATGGTCGAACAGCCAGACCAGTACGATATTGCGTCCTTGACCGTCGACTGTGGCTACCGTACCCCTGTGCATGCTGACCGGCGTGGCCACGCCATGATGCAGGAAGCCGTTACCCAGATCCTCCGTGGCTCCCGGCCCCCAAGAGGCCGCCGTCAACAGCACCAGGACCGCGCCCAAACCGATTCTCCGCTTCAGCGTTGCATTCATGACCATGTCCTTTCGCGTGGCCATCACCACGTTGTCATCTTACCTGGCACCGCGCGCGGGGGCGCCGTCCGGCAGGGTCAGCCGCCAGACGTCGTTCACCACCGGCCAGGTATTGCCCGCCACTACCCACAAACTGCCGTCGAAGACGTAGGGCGTCACCTCGTGGCGCGGGGCAAATCGGACGTCCGATTCGAACTGCTGCAAATCACGGCCGTCGGTGGTAGTCCAGACATCTCCAAGATTGTTGGCACCGACGTTGTGATACCCGCCGATGAGCCAGAGCCGGCCGGCGTAGACCGCAGCCACGCACCACTGGCGCGGCGGCCAGGGAGCGTGTTCGCGGACGCGTGTCCAGTGGACGCCGTCCTCCGAGCACCATACGTCATTGTGTGTCGTGACGTCCTTGTAACCTTTTTCCACCGGATCATTGGCCCCTGGCGTGTTGCCGGCTATCAGCCACAGCTTTCCGTCGTATGCCGCGACGGCTGAGCCCATGCGCGGCCCGAACGGCGCTTTCTCGACCGCACACGTCCAGTTCACCCCGTCCGCCGTGGACCACACATCGGCACCGCTGCCCAGTTGCCAGATGCGGTCCTTGAACCCGACCGCCTCGCCGTAACCGCGACCGCCC
>CAZTQK010000494.1:0-4182 GCA_964615635.1 uncultured Planctomycetales bacterium | reverse complement strand
ATCAGGCTGACCGCTCCGTGGTTTTCTACCCTTCAGAACGCTGCCAATCTGCCCCACCGCCGGATGCGGTAGGGCTGACGCCTCGGCCGGGCTTATCTGCTGCCGCTGGTCAGCATGACAATCGCCAAAACAATGGTCATTACACCAACGCTGGCCCGCATCGCCTTTTCCGGTAGCCATCGAACGGTCATGGTGGCCAGGGGGACTGACATCACCGCCCCGACGGCCAGAGGCAGAGATAAGCCCCAGTTGAGGTCCTTGCTCAGCCACAGCGAGGCGATGATCGCCACCAGGCACGTGAAACTCTCCGCCAGCGAGGTGATCGCCACGGCATGCTTCGAGGACAGACCCGAGACTACCTGCCCAGCGGTGACCAACGGTCCATAGCCGCCTCCACTCAGCCCTTTGTTGAACGCCGCGACTGCGCCGACCGTGATGATATGGCTCTTGCGGTAACGAAGCTGGCGGCGGACCGTGGCCAGCGTGAAGATGCCTGTGACCATAATGACCAAGGCGATGGCCAACCTGAGCCCGGGAACGGACAACTTGTTAGCCAATTGGACCGCGATCACCGCTCCCGCAATGCTCAGAACGGAAAGCAGGATGGCCGTGCCTCGGGCATTCTTGTCCCGCAGAAAGTCCACGTTGCCATCGCGGTGGTGCATGAGAGTGGCCGTCAGGCCGGTGATCAGTTCGCTGATCAGCACGCATGGAACAACCGCACGTGGGTCAAAACCGAACATGACCAGCATCGGGGTCAACGTCGTGCCGTAGCCCATGCCGAGCGACGAATCGATGTACTCACAAATGAATGCCGCCAAGAAGACGGCCAGCAGCGTGCTCGGCCCGTAGCGACTTGTGGCCTCTGGCAGCAGATGCCATTCCGGGTGCAGGGCATGCACCGCAAGGAAGCCCAGGACGCCCGCCATGCAGATTCCGAGCATCCAGAAACGCCGAGGTACCCCCGCCAGTTGGGCTGGTTTGCCGGCCAGAACGTTCTCCGCCATGTGTCGTGTCTCCGCTATCACGCGCCCCGGTGGGCGGTGAGTCATTCGTGTCGCACTCCACGGCGCGGTCGCCGGGAAGTGGCTCGTCTCCGACGGAAGAGACGATTCTGAGCGTTTTGCGGCTTGCAGCTTCCCCCAGACGTTGAGAATATAGGCAAACTTTGTGCCAGGCCCGAAAATCGCACTCTCAGCACTGGCAGTAGCCTTTTTCTTGTTAGCTCAAGCGAAGGTGTTGAGAGATCCGCTATATGTGATAGAATATGCGTCATATTTAACAGACGAGTGTCATATTTGACGGCGAATTCTTATGAACCGCTTTATGCCCGTCCTATTGGATGTCTGGCGAGAGGCCTGCAAGCACATCGAAATCGAAGAATCGGTTTCGAGAATCGCACCAGTGCTGACCCGTCGAGTGCCGGTGGACTTGGTTCTGGTACGGCGGCTGGATTCCCCTCGATCGGCTGTGGAAACGGTTGCCGCCGGGGTCTGCGGCACGGGGGCGGCCCCTGAACAGACTCGCAACGAATGTGCTGCCGAGGAGTTCAGGCACCTGCTGGGGTGGTGCCGGGAGGGCACAGTTCTTCGGAGTTCCGCGGCCGAGATCCGCCAGGCTCACCCGGCCTTGCTGCCGGTTGGCATCGAAGGGCAGGTCATGGTCGGCTCGCTGAACCGAGAGGACGAGCCGGTCGGCGTGCTGGTGTTGGCGACGCAGCGGCGATCGGGCTTCCGGAGCGAACACGAGGAACTGGCCACGGCACTCCTGGAGCCCTTTGCCATCGCCCTCGAGAATGACCGCCAGTTGCGCGAGCTGAGCGTGCTGCGTGAAGCAGTCGAGGCCGACAACCGCTCGCTGCTGGCCCGGCTTGGCCGACAGGACATCAGTGACTCGGTGGTGGGCTCGGAGACCGGTTTGAAGGATGTGATGGAGCGGGTCAATCTGGTCGCTCATTCCGACGTGCCGGTGCTCATTCTCGGCGAAACAGGCTCGGGCAAGGAGGTGGTGGCGCGGGCGATCCACAAGGGCTCGCAGCGAAGCGCCGGGCCGTTTCTGCGAGTCAACTGCGGGGCGATACCGCCGGAACTGATCGATTCCGAACTGTTCGGCCACGAGCGGGGCAGTTTCACCGGCGCGGTGGCGACGCGCAAGGGCTGGTTCGAGCGGGCCGACGGCGGCACGCTGTTTCTGGACGAGGTTGGCGAGCTTCCCCCGGCCGCCCAGGTTCGGTTGCTCCGGATTCTTCAGGACGGCTCGTTCGAGCGGGTGGGCGGGCAACGGCCGCTGCACGTGGACGTCCGGGTGGTGGCCGCCACCAATCGCGATCTCCATGCCTTGGTGGCCGACGGGAGCTTCCGCGAGGACCTGTGGTATCGCATCGCGGTGTTCGTGGTTCGGATTCCGCCGTTGCGAGAGCGGATCGAGGATATCCCCACGCTGGCAGGCCACTTCGCACTTCGGGCGGCCAAGCGGCTCGGCACGCCGCCACTGGTACCCACGCCGCAAGACAACGACCTGCTCGTCTCGTATGACTGGCCTGGAAATGTGCGCGAGTTGTCGGCGGTGATTGAGCGGGCGGCCATTCTGGGCATGGGACGGCGGCTCGAAGTGGCCGCGGCCCTCGGCGTGAACACGCGAATCGCCCCCCGCGAGGCGAGCAATGCCCGATTGCTCCCGGCTGTCGAGGTCCGAAATGCCGACGCCATCGTTACCCTGGACTCGGCCATGGCCCAGCACATCAAACTGGCCCTGCAGCGCACCCACGGCCGTATCGAAGGCCCCCACGGCGCCGCAAAGATGCTGGCTATCAACCCCTACACCCTCCGCGCCCGCATGCGAAAATTAGGCATCGACTGGACCAGCTTCCGAGACGTGTGAACGGCTACCGATCTCCAACAAAAACAGCCGTCGAATTGCGTCGTAGCCTCGGTCGTTGGGGTCCTCCAGGTTTGTGTAGTACCAATAGTGAGGATCAGCCCAGCGATAGTGGCGCCGCCACGGCTGCGTGCAGTAGATGCCGTGACCGAGAATCTCGCTGTGGATGTCGACCAGGTGTACGTTCGGCCGCTGCCCGGCATGGCGGGCGATGATCTCGTTGTATGCCGCGAGGACCTTCATCGCGTCGGGCCAGACGGGCAAACCGGCTCGCGTGGCGTCACCAACACCGTCGGTCGGGTCGTAGATATTCGCCAGGAAGATGTGACAGCCTCCCGGAAAGCATTGCTCGATTCGATCGAGCATGCTCTTGAGCCGCTCATCAAATGCCGCGATCCAGGGCCGGGCCTGCTCGAAAGTGGCGCCGTACATCGCCCCCTCCTGCGGAGGGCTGTGGCCGTAATTGTGGATGATGTCGTTGCCGCCCGTGGTCATGACCACCAGGCCGAGTACTTCGGGTGGCTGGATCTCCAGGCGGGCAAGCTGGCTTGTCAGATGGTGAATGGACGTGCTTCCGGAGACTGCCAGATCGAGCGATTTCAGATTCGGCAACACATTGCCAAGACAGATCCCTTTCATCTCCGGGAACTCGTCGGCCGGGTTCGAGATCAGCATGTCGAAGTAGGAATGCCCCTCGGATGCCCCAAAACCGTCGGTGATGCTGTCGCCGATACCCACCAGAAGAACCGGCCGCGACGTCCAGACGGTCTGGAACATCTCCCTCGGAACGGCCGGCCCCGCCGGGCCCTCGCCGACCGGTAGAGTGAACCAGAATCGCCTGACCAGAACCGCGGCGATAAAGCAGATGACCGCGATGACAACCAACAGCACCGGGCGAAGTCGTCTCCGACTTCTCGCGACGGGAGCGGAGTCTTGACTCGCAGAAATATCTGTCATTGGATTCGTCTCGGTTGCAGAGATCCGCAGCTATCACCAACCTCTGAATGATACGCTCCAAAGCCCACCCAATCTATCTTCCCCCTCGCCGCCTTGCTTCCTCTCTTCCTCCTGCCTCATTGCCTCGCTGCCTTGACTCATCCCTCATCCTTCCTTGGCCTGAGCCCGTCGAAGGCCGCCGGCCCCGTTGCCCCCCGCCCTTCGTCCCTCGCCCCTCCTTCTTGCACCCCCGCCTCCCGTCCCGGATGTTGGCCTCATGGCGCCACCCGGCGGCGCATCTCGTAACGCCAGCAGGGGCGGGCGGGGCCCGAGGATCCATAACGCCGCGCGCGGCGCGCACGGTTGCGG
>CAZTQK010000493.1:0-4188 GCA_964615635.1 uncultured Planctomycetales bacterium | reverse complement strand
GGCACAGAAACCTTACGAAGCACCGACCTACAGTTTCAAACCGCGATCGACAATACGCGAATGGGGCATCGGTGCAACCTTCCTGATCGGTTGCCTTGTGGTTGCCTTCAAACCCAGCAAGCGATCCAACTTGAAGTGATCGCCATGCGACGGCCCATAGGTTTTCATTAAGGAGGACCCTGGGAATGAGCAGACAAGCCTTGATCGTTTTCCTGGTGGGTGTGAATCTCCTGTTGCTCGGCGGCCTGATTCTATCGAGCTACTCGCTGCCCGAGGCGAAGGCTCAGCCGGTCAGCCTGCGAGGCGAGTTCATTCTCGTCTCGGCCCAGGCGGAGAGGAACAACGATACCATCTACCTTCTCGACCTGGCACGGCGCCAGTTGCACGCCTTTCGCGCTCAGGTTCCCCAGTTGGCCGAGCAGCCGATGATGGTTCGCTGGTACCACTCGCGCGACCTGGTTCGGGATTTCCGCTGAAAGGGGGATGCAGATGAACAGCAAGGATTTCACCATTGGCGTTCTGAGCGTGACGGCCGCTGTCCTGCTGACCGGCCTGATCATCATCCACGCCGTGAGCCCCAAACAGGCAATGGCCATCGGGCAAAACGCTGAAGGCGGCGACTACCTGGTGACGACAAGCCAGTACAACGATTTTGTCGAACTGCTGATGGTCTTTGATACCGCCCAGATGAAGATGAACGCCTATGTGTTCAATCCTCAGACGGGCCAGGTCGAGCTCTTGCAGCCGCCCATCCCGATTCTCCGCCAGATGCAGGAGCCCCAAAGACAGCCCGGACGTACGAGATGAAAGCCGCCGACCCGCCCCGATACGCCGGCCGGCGCTCGCTCGCGTCAGCCCATAGGAACACCACCCGATGCCCGATCTGATCTGCTCGATCGTTCGCCAGGTCATCGGCGGCGCCCCCGTCACACGCCCTCAAGCCGGGCAACTCGTTCAGCTTGACCGCCAGAGCCTCCCCGAGCTGTTCGCCGGGGCGACCCGAATCCGTGAACACTGTCTCGGCCCCAAGGTCCGCTGTTGCAGCATTGTGGCGTCGAAGGTGGGTCTGTGCGATCAGGACTGCGCCTTCTGCAGCCAGTCGGCGCATTACCGAACTCACGTCAGCGCGAGCCGGACCGTAAGCCCGCAAAATGTACTCGCCGCTATGCGGGAGGCCGCCGAAAATGGGGCCCAGTCTTTTGGCATCGTCAACAGCGGCCTTGGCCCCAGCGACGACGAGATCGAAGAGTGGGGCGACGTCACCCGGGCGATGCGACAAGAAGGGCGAGTGCGGGTGTGCGCATCGCTGGGCGTACTGAGTTCGCGGCAGGCACTGCGTCTGGCCGAGGCCGGCGTTCAGCGATACAACCACAACCTCCAGACGTCGCGGCGGCATTTCGCGAACATCGTCACCACCCACACATACGATGAGCGGCTCGACACGCTGCGGAGCCTCCGGTCCGCCGGCATCGAGTTGTGCTGCGGAGCCCTGTTCGGCATGGGCGAGACGTGGGAGGATCGTCTCGACCTGGCTTTCCAGTTGCGGGAGATCAATCCCGAGGTCGTGCCCATCAATTTCCTTATTCCCATCGCCGGCACACCTCTCGAAAACAGCAGGGCACTCGACCCGCTCGAGTGCCTTCGTGTCATTGCGGTTTACCGCTTCATCCTTCCGTCGCAGCACCTCAACATCGCCGGTGGCCGGGAGTTCCATCTTCGCGACCTTCAGAGCTGGATGTTCCTCGCCGGAGCCGATAGCTTCATGATGGGCAACTATCTGACCACCTGCGGCCGCTCGGTGCAAGAGGATCTTCGCATGATTCGCGACCTCGGCCTCGAACTTGAACCATATCTCCGCACTGCCAGGGGTTCTGACAACCCGAATCGGCCTGACGCCGGTCTCAAACATGCCCGCTGACGTTGTCGTGACCGGAATCGGAGTCCTTTCACCCGCCGGAATCGGCCGGGAGGAGACGTGGCGTACGCTGTTGGCCAATGGCAGGGCGGTTCGCCGTCTGGTAGGGGGGGGACGTCCAGGATTCGTCCCGTGTTGCGCCGCGACCATCGATGTCTTTAGACCCCCGCCGGGAACCGAGCATCTCAACCGGACCTGCCAACTGGCGGTGGCCGCGGCAGAAGAGGCACTGCTGTCAGCAGAACTGGAGACCCGTACGGCTGTCGGGCAAATCGCTGTGTCCGTCGGCACGAGCAAGCCTCTCATTGAGTCCTCCCGCAATCTTCGCATTCGACCGCCCTGTGGATGGTCTGATTTCCTGCCAGATGCGCCGGCTCGTGCCATTTGCAGTCGCTTTGGCCTGATCCGTGTGCATGCCACTGTGTCTGCCTGCTCGACCGGCCTGCATGCCATCATTCGCGGCGCGGAGATGATCCGCGATGGCGAGGCTGAGATTGTCCTGGCGGGCAGCGCTGACTCCTCGCTATCGCCGCTCTGGCTGGCCGCTTATCGGAATATGGGCGTACTGGCCGAAGAACATCCTGAACTCGGACCCGCCTGGACGTGTCGGCCTTTTGACCGGCATCGCAACGGATTCGTCGTCGGCGAGGGCGCGGCTGTCGTGATCCTGGAGTCCGGCGCCTCGGCGACCCGGCGGGGCGTCTCACCCTGGGCACGTCTCCAGGGTTGGGCCTCCGGAAGCGACCCCGCTGGCTTAGCCCAGGTGTCCGAAAGCGGAGCCCCCCTGGCGGAGGTCGTCAAAGCCGCGCTCGATCACGGGTCCGTCCATCCGCAAGACGTTTCCTGCGTCTACGCCCACGGGACGGCCACGCCACAGAACGATCTCGCCGAGATCAACTGTTTTCGCCAAGTCTTCGGACAGCACCTAACCTCCCTGCCAGTGGTCTCGACCAAAGGCGCAATCGGTCATCTCATGGGCGCGGCTGGAGCCATCGAGACCGCGCTGGCGGTCCAGGCCCGACGGGACGGCAGAAGCCCCGGGACGGCCACACTGGTCGAACCCGACCCGGCTTTTGTTGGTCTGTGCTTGCCAACGACATCGTTTGACCTTGCGGCGGGGGCCATCCTGAAGACGTCTTTGAGCTTTGGCGGCCACCTGGCGACCGTCGTGGTCCAGAAGCCATAAAACGACGCCAAACCGCTGATCCGAGGTCTTTTGATCGGAGCCAACCCCCCCGCCGGGCAACGCAACATAACCTGTCTTATCGGACGTTATGGCGGGGCAGGCAAGCTGGTTTGAGGTGCCCCGCCGGCACCTATCGTCTGACCAACCGAAGCCCCTGATGCCGCGCCTTGCATTCTCGATTCCACGTCCCGGCCGGCTCAGGCATTTGGCTCCAGGCAAGGCCGCAGGTGTTTATCGTCGAAGAAGGCTTGGATGCCGCCAGGCTTGCGCAGGTCGCCAAATGTGTACGCCTTGCCCGCGAGCGGCTCGGGCTGCAGGCTGCGGCGGGCAAACAGGCCGAGAACAATCTCCATCATCTTGGTGTTGCATCCGCTGGTGCCGACGATGGCCGCGTTGCCGTAGTGCCATACGCCGCTTTCGATGGTGCATGGGCCGCGGGTGCCGGCAAAAGCCAGGATTCGGCCGCCGGTAGGCACGAGCAGAGCGTGGCAATCGGCAACGGTCTGCGGCCCGCCGGCCGCGAGGATCACGTCATCAAATCCCTTGAAGGGCTTGCCGAAACGATCCTGGCAGGACGGGGCGTACTGGGCGTCCACAGCCTTGCGCATTGGGTCGTCCCGGCAAATGACCGTCTGATGAGGGCGATCACCGAGGATCGACCGAACCAGATCGGCCTTGGCCTGGCTGCGAACAATGAACACGACCTCCCGGGCCCTGCCCATGCGAAGGAGCCGATCATCCAAGGCAGCCAATTGACCCGCCATCAGGGCCATGGAACCGCTGCCGATGATACACGCCAGACCCCCCGGCCGGCACCCCTTGACCAGGATCGATCCCTGGGCGTCTTGGCCCACCTCGTGCGTGCTCTTCTGAAAGCAGTCGAGCAGGCAGGCGGTCGGCTCGGCCAGGGCGGCCGCTTGGGGCAACACCCCCGCCGGAACGCGGATGATCGAGCCGCTGCAGATCATCTCGGGCGTCAGGCGAACGAGGCCCGCATAGGCGCCGCCCTGGTTCATCGCCAGGTCGGTGATGTTGCCGCCCAGAAGCTGCACGCCGCGAGCCTCAGGCATGCCGGCCGGCGGCGGAT
>CAZTQK010000492.1:0-4196 GCA_964615635.1 uncultured Planctomycetales bacterium | reverse complement strand
CGGTCGCGGTTCTGAAAAAGCCATAGCGTCTCCCCGCCTAGACTGTCACGCACCCCGTAAAGCCGTGGACATGGCACCCGGCACAACCTGCTGAGACGGGCTATAAGACCGAGGGGATGAACCCCTCGGCTCGTCAGGTCAGCGATCAGCCAAGTACCGATAAATCGGCTATAATAGTAATGGATGCCCGTTCGGACTCCGTTCGCCCTCAGCCTTGTGCCGATACCACAAGGGTATCACAGGCTACCGGCGCCGCCGGGAGGTGGAACATGAAACGAGACGCTTACGGACTCGTGTTGCTGACGATGCTGCTGGCCGCAGGCAGTGCCGCGGGTCAATCGGCTATCCAGCAGCAGAACAGCGCCGTCAACCAGATGCCTCAGGGTATGCCGCGTTATGATCAACGCTGGCAGAACGTGGGCAGCGGTTACAGCTCGCTCGGGCTGGAAACCATGCCGCGATCATTGGATCTGCGTCTTCCTCAGAGCACGGGCGTGCCTCGACCCACCTACGGATACCGGCCCGATCCGCTGCACACGTACGTCCCGCCGAGCAGTACCCTGCAGAGCCCGCTGCAGGACCGATTCGCTTTGCCAAGATCGATGCAGCCGCCGGCCGGCGTCTCTCAACCCCTGGCCGGCCGAACACGTTTCATGGCCGACTACGCCGGTCCCGCAATGGTGCCACAGGAGCCACGATCATATCGCGCCTTAACCGAGCCTGTTGGCCCGATCCAGATCAACCCGGTGGGGCCTGCTGAGCCGTCAGACCACAGCCTGACCCCCTATCGGCAGATGACACCGCCTGCCGGCGGGGCTCAGGTGCTTCAGCTTCCGCGTCTGCCCTGGGAAAGCGCGGCCGGGCCAACCCCTGAAGTGACTCCTCAGCAACCCGGCACCAGACTCTCCCCGGTGACGTCGCCACTGGCACTGCCGCGCGGCGGAGAAGGGAATCTCGGATTGCTGCCGGGCGCCGCAGGGTCACCGCTGGATCTGATTCTGCAGGGCGGGCCTGGGCGATCGATTGAATCAAGCTCGGGGGCGCCTGCGGGCAGCCTGCTGCGTCCGATTGCACCGCCGCCCGAACAGACCGAACCACCCGAGGCCCCGGTTCCCACTGCAGGCAGCGAACAAGCACCGGCCGTGACCGACGTTCAACGCCAGCCGGAGGTGGCTTCGGCTGCGATGCTCAACGCCGCCGCCCGCAAACATCTGGACAAAGCCGAGGCCCATCTCAGAGCGGGCGAGTATGCACAAGCAGCCACGAGCTACAACCTGGCTCGTGTTGTTGCCCCGAAGAACCCGGTTCCGCTTCTGGGACGCGCTGTCGCACAACTGGCCAACCGGGAATACAACAGCAGCGCGAATAGCCTGTTGCTGGCCGTCGAGTTGTCGTCGGATCTGACCACTTTCCGACAGGATCTCAAGAGCCTGCTGCCGGATCCCTCGCTACTGAAGTCGAGGATGGAGGAACTCCAGGCGGACCTCGCCCGATTCGACGATTTCCGTCTGCGATTCTTGCTGGGATACGCCGAGTACTGCAGCGGCGACGAGACAGTCGGCATCATCGATATGACGCAGGCGGTTCACAAGATGCCCTCTGAACGCCCGGGGGCCCGCAAGCTCCTCGAAGCTCTTCGAAAGGATCAATCAAGCCGGTCGGCCACGACGACTGCGCCAGCCGTGGAGCGATGACCTTCGTTTGGACACTGCATACTGCCGGGATGTGCAGCCGCAGTCTGCTGCTCAGGTATTGGGGTTGAATGACATGGTGATTTCGCAGGTTTCAACGGGTCCACCGCTCGATGATTCGCGCATTCGCTCGCTTGTCGAGGAACTGCTCGACACGCGCCCGCTCGATGGGCGGCGTGTCCTGGCGATTATCCCCGATCACTCGCGTAGCGGGCCGACGGGAACGTTCTTCCGGCTGATTTCCGAGACGCTCGGGCGGCGCGCGAAGCAACTCGATTTCCTGATCGCCCTGGGCACGCACGCTCCGATGCCGGATGAGAAGATCGCCGAGTTGCTGCAGATGAGCACCGCCGACCGGCTGGCGAAGTTCACTAAGATCGGGGTCCATAATCATCGCTGGAACGATCCGTCGGCCCTCCAGCAGGTCGGCACGCTGAGCCGGGGCAAGGTCGAGGAGCTGTCCAACGGCATGCTCAGTCTGGACGTGCCGGTACTGCTCAACAAGATGGTCTTCGACTACGATCACCTGCTGATCTGCGGTCCGATCTTTCCGCACGAGGTCGTCGGCTTTTCGGGCGGACACAAGTACCTTTTTCCCGGCATTGCCGCTCCTCAGATCATCAACTTCACGCACTGGCTGGGGGCATTGCTCACCAACCCGGTCATCAACGGGACGCGGAACACACCGGTGCGGGCGGCCATCGAGGCGGCCGCGGACATGGTTCCGATCGAACGCAGCCTGATTGGCTACGTCGTCGAGGGACACGAGGCCCGCGGCGTATTTGCAGGGCCGGTCCGCGAGGCGTGGCAGGCCGCGACGGAGCTGTCGGAGAAACTGCAGGTTGTCTACCAGGAGAAGCCCTATCATACGGTGCTGTCGTCTGCCCCGAAGATGTACGACGACATCTGGACGGCCGGCAAGTGCATGTACAAGCTCGAACCGGTGGTGGCTGACGGCGGCACGCTGATCATTTACGCCCCGCACATCGACGAGGTTTCATACTCGCACGGCCGGGTGCTCGACCAGGTCGGCTACCACGTTCGCGACTACTTCGTGAAACAGTGGGATCGGTTCAAGGATTTCCCCTGGGGCGTCCTGGCACACAGCACGCATGTCAAAGGGGTCGGCCGATACGAAGGCGGCAAGGAGTCACCTCGCGTCAACGTGGTTCTCGCCACACGCATCCCGGAGGAACGCTGCCGGCGGATCAACCTTGGCTACATGGACCCGGACTCGATCAACCCGGCCGACTATGCCGGCCGCGAGGACGAAGGGGTTCTGTATCTGCCCAAGGCCGGGGAAATCCTGTATCGGCTGAGGGATATGAGCAAGTTCGGGTAATAGGGTTCCCGCCTTCGCCAAGGCTACGGCGGCCAAGCAGGGTTCGGGGTTCAGGGTCCAGTGGTCAGTTTAGATGACCACTCGGCTGAAATAAAGCGACGCGACCCGTGACTACGCCTCTGGAGGTATGCTCTATGCTCGCTGCCTTTTCGAACACTAGTTGGCCCAGTCCCGATCAGCTCGCAATGATCGGCGCCTTCTCCATACCGATCGTGGCCGTCGTCGGTGGGTTCTGGTACAAGATCCGCAAGACCCTCTCCGAAAATGACCTCAAGCGAACAATGGTGGAACGCGGGATGTCGGCCGAGGAGATCGAGCGGGTTCTGGCCGCCCACACGCCCGACCAAAAAACCTGATCTCGGCGGAATTCCAACGTTGGTCCAACCTCACGAACGTGTCTGGGCGGGCGCCGACAGGCTCGCCGCCGCCGGCCATGCGGTGTTCTGACTCCAAGGCCGACCCTAGCCATGATCGCCCCGCGGTCGCCCGGCGTGTCGAGGTCAGGACGAGCACCCGAACCTGCACAAGAATATGACGTACTGACTAGCATGGCGAGAGCGGACACGGCCGAGCCCCGCAGCAGTGAACCGCGGACGGTTTTCGAACTCGATGGCAATCTGGGTTGCCGCCATTGCCAGACGATCCTGGACGGCGCTAACCTCGGCGACAGTTGCCCGAATTGCGGTTTGAGTGTTCGTGAAACCGTGAATGAACGCCTTCGTTTCGTCGGCATCGATCCATCGACAATGACTGTTGCGGGCGACGTGCCCTGCGGCTCGTGCGGCTACAACTTGCGTACCCTCTCGGTCACCGGTCGCTGCCCCGAATGTGGAGCCTCCGTCGGGCAGTTCATGAGTATATGGGGTCTCCGTTTTTCGAGCATCGACTGGCTACGTCGCATTCGAACAGGCATCCTGCTGGTGGTCGCGGCCATGCTGACCCAGTACGCGGGCATCGTGGGCGGATTGCTCTACGGTACGTTCGGTGCTCTTGGTGCGGTCGGCTTGTTCGCCGCCGTGGCCATCAATCTGTGGATCGTGATACCGCTGACAACTGCGATGTTCTGCGGCGGAATCTGGTGCGCCACGACCCCCGAGGACCGGTGGCACCTCCACGACCAAACCAGCCTTTCTCGAATGGCATCACGCCCATTGAGCATCTTC
>CAZTQK010000491.1:0-4239 GCA_964615635.1 uncultured Planctomycetales bacterium | reverse complement strand
CGAACCGCGTCAGGCAAAAAGGAGCCAGACCCCGGCCCGCTAAACACGTACCGGAATGGATTCCGGGTCGAGCGGCGCCTTCCTGTGCCGTGACGTCAATCCTTCGCAAAAGGGGCTTTGTTGCGCAACACGAGCGCCCTCGCCATCGCTCTTCAAACAACGCGATAATGGTCCCCCCGTTGAGCATTCTCGCCGGAGGTCTGTGGTCCGGCCGCGGGATGCGGCACGAAAGATCTTGATCACGACGGCGATGTCGATCAGTCCGACTTCGGTCTGGTGCAACGATGCCTGAGCGGAAGCAAGGTTGAGGCGGATCTGAGCTGCGCGGAGTGAGAAAGCGGCTGTCAGCCAGAGGAGAACCGCTGGAACGGAGCCCGCGTTCTTGGAGAGCGGCATGCGACCCCCCTCGGTCCCCCCTTGTGAAGGGGGGAAGGGCGCCAGGATAGCTGCTTGACACGGCACTCGCCGACCGTAGACTCATGCTTCAAGGAAACCTGAAGCATGGAAGACCGACTCGACGAAGTTTTCAAGGCATTGGCCGACCCGAATCGGCGGCGGATCGTTGCGGCTTTGTGCAATGAGCCGATGGTGGCCGGCGATCTGGGCCGTCTGGTGTCGCTGGCGCCAAACGCCGTGTCGTTCCACCTCAGGCTGCTTCAGGAGGCCCGGCTGGTCACGGTTCAGCGGCAGGGGCGGTTCCTGTGGTACCGGGTCGACCGGGGTGTACTCGACGACTGGCGATCCTACGCCCATGATCTGTTTGAGGCCGGGGGCGGAGTGAGGCCCATCGAAGCGCACGTCTCACGGCCGCCCGAGTATTCCCCGCCCGCCGACCTGAAATCGGCAGCCCATACCACGGCCGTCCGGCCCGGCGAGGCCAAGCCTGTCCCGCGTCACGACGTGCCGGTCGATGGCGAGATGACTTTCTCTGAAGCTGACGAGAAGCTCCCTGCCGAACTGCTCTGAGCAACCGAAGGAACCGCTTTCTGTCCCTGCATTGTCCGGGCCACAATGAGCCGGTGCGTGAGCAGACTGCGTTGCGGGTTTGCCCGCCAACAGTGAAACTGGATTTGTCACGGCGCAGCAAGGCCAAGCCGGACCGACCGGATCGGGTGATTTGCCCGAGCCCGCCGGTCCGACCCATCGCCCCGGCACTCACCCCGGCCGAGATCATCGTTGCCGCCCCCGTTCCCATTCGTCTCTGAGCATCGAAAAACGGTACTCATCCTCGTACTGCCCGTTGCGGAAGACCGCTTGGCGCAGGCAGCCCTCCTGGACGAAGCCCGCCTTCTGGTAGCACCGGATCGCCCGCGGGTTGATCGAGAACACCGACAGGGCAATACGGTTGAGATTGAGCTCCTCGAAACCGTACCGCAGGCACAGCGCAGTCGCTTCAGTGCCATAGCCCTTGTTCTGAAAAGCCCGATCACCGATGTTGATCCCGAAGCTCGCGCTGCGGCTGATGGGGTTGATGTTGTGCAGCCCGGTGACGCCGATCAGGCGGTCGCCTTCGCGGACGACGATGCCGAACGCGTATTCCTTGCCGTCGCGCCCGAGCGACTCGACCCACTCCCGCTCGCGACAGGAGTTGACCGGACCGCGGTGCATCAGGCCTCGCCAGTTGGCCGGCTCGTTGATGAACCGGCGCAGCAAGGGCTCGTCTTCAGGCTCGATCGGGCTGAAGTAGATCCGCTGCCCTTCATAGAACACGATTCGCGCGGGCGCGGGGGTCACGGCCAATGAGTCGCTTCGGTATTTCGCGGCTGGCGCAGCACGGGTCAAAGTCGCCATCGCAGACACTCCGTGGGCAGCCCACTTCCGTGCGGGCTGCCCTGATAACAGAACCTTGCAGAAGTCAGCACTCGCACGCGCGGGTGGGCTTCTGCCTTCACTCGTCATCCGGTCGGCGCAGACCCTCTCCGTCCATGCCGCCGGCATGTTAGACCGTCATCGCTCCCGGCGCGGTTTGAAGGCGTCGAGAGTTGGACTCAAAGAAAAAGGCCTTGCGATTCCGGTGAACCGCAAGGCCTGGAAATCCTCATGAATCTCACATCAGCCCTACGGTTCACCTCGGCAGTCAATGCCCTTGACCGGCGTACCGCGAAATACGGCCACCTGGGCATGACGGGCGCGCAGTTGGCACGCGTTTGCCGGCATGGTCCATGAATGACTGTAACTCGCGAACATCGCTGGAATCCTTCCGTACCCCGGCAACCATTGCCAGGAGACTATCAGTATATACCACATTTCGACAAAGTCAAGACCCGACTCAAGACAATCCCCAAGATGACTCCGCAACCAGGAGAGAGGCAGGCCTTTTCTCCGGCACTGGAGGAGTCACGAGCGGTGTGTTCGACGAACGGTCGCTTCCATCGGCCAGGCGACCTCAGCCTCGCGGCGATTCGGCCGGCACGGCATCGAAAGATGTTCAAAAACGTCTATATCAATATTAGTACTGAATATACCATCTTAAACTGGTCAAGCGTATCTCGCTGCGGCGCCGCCGTGGTGGCGCATCGAAGCGCGAGCAAGTCCGCTCGCGGCGCGAGAAGACGGAACCCCTCACGTCAGCGTCGCTGTATGCAACGCCGGGGTGATCCGTTGCCTCGGCATGGCGTGTTTGTGCCATTGTGCACGATGGGTCATCATCGGCGACTGGCGCCTTGGCTGTGCTCCGCCGCGATGACCGGGGGGGTATGGCTTGTCGGTATTGGTGGCCCTCGTGTAGTATAAGGACTTCAGTTTTTTCCCCCGGTGGCTTGCGTCGAGGAGAGCAGCATGTACGCCAAGCAGGTGTGTGTTTTCCTGGAGAATAAGAAGGGCAGAATCGCCGAGGTGACCGGTTTGCTGGCCGAGGAGGGCATCAACATCCGGGCCTTGTCGCTGGCCGACACGCCCGACTTTGGTGTTCTGAGACTGATCGTGGACGACCGTGCCCGGTGCGTTCGGGCTCTCAAGGGCCGCGGGTTCGTCGTTCAGGAAACCGAGGTCATTGCCATCGAGATCGACGACCGGCCTGGGGGCCTGCACCGGATCGTTGAGCTGCTGGATCGCGAGGGCATCAACATCGAGTACATCTACGCCTTCATGAAGAAGAAGGCCGAGCAGGCCCTGGTGGTGTTCAAGATCGACGATGCGGTTCGCGCTGCCGAAACTCTCAAGCGAGGCGGAATCGCCATCTTGTCTGAGGACGCGATACAGGATTTGTGAGTGTTTTCGTTTTGAAAGGAAGGTCGACATGACAAAGTGTTTTATCACTATCCTCGGGACGGTAGGGCTGTGTTTGGCCGTTGGTCTGACCGGGTGCAAGGACTCGACGCCCTCGGCCAAGAAGAACGATGACTCGACGAAGCCCGGGGCTAATGGGGAACCCATCAAGATCGGTGCGATCTTCTCGGTGACCGGCCCGGCGTCGTTCCTGGGGGCACCCGAAGAGAAGACGGCACACATGCTGGTCGACAAGATCAACGCCGAGGGCGGCATTCACGGCCGCAAGCTGCAGCTCATCGTCAAGGACTCCGGGGCCAGCCCGGAGAAGGCTCTCTCCATGGCGAAGCAGCTTATCGATGAAGAGAAGGTTCTGGCGATCATCGGCCCGTCGACCAGCGGTGAGACGATGGCGATCAAGAATCTGTGCCAGGACAGCAAGATGATCCTGGTCTCGTGCGCCGCCGCCGAGGACATCGTCAACCCTCTGGCGAGCTACGTATTCAAGAGCCCTCAGAAGGACAGCGATGCCGCGAGGCTCATCTACAAGGCAATGAAGGCTCGCGGTATCTCGAAGATCGGCGTGGTGGTCAGCAGCGACGGCTTTGGGAAGGCCGGCAGGGAGCAGCTCGAAAAGCTGGCCCCGGACAACGGCATCACCATTGCCATTGCCGAGGTCTACGATAAACAGGCAACCGACCTGACCGACGTGCTCACCAAGGTCAAAGGCCAGAATGTCCAGGCGGTGGTCAACTGGTCGATCGTTCCCGCCCAGAGCCTGGTGGCCAAAAACATGGCGCAGATCGTCCTCGACGTCCCGCTGTTCCAGAGTCACGGTTTCGGCAATATCAAGTACGTGAAGGCCGGCGGCGAGCCCGCCAACGGTACCCTTTTCCCGTGCGGACGCCTGCTGGTTGCCGAGCAACTGCCCGATGATCACCCGCAGAAGGCCCTCCTGATGTCCTACAAGAAGGATTACGAGAGCAAGTACAAGGAGGACGCCAGCACCTTCGGCGGGCACGCGTACGACGC
>CAZTQK010000490.1:0-4253 GCA_964615635.1 uncultured Planctomycetales bacterium | reverse complement strand
CCATGCCGTGGGGCAGTCCCTACGGAAGTCACGACGGCGAGGTGGACCGCAGCGAGCCGGCCACGCCCGCTGCGATTGCGGATCATCTCCGCCGCGGGCTGCGTTGGCTGGAAACGCATCGCGATTCGGCCGCGGCCCAGGCGGCGATCATCTACGCGTGGAACGAGTTCGACGAGGGCGGCTGGCTCGCTCCGACACTCTCGGAAGGCGCCGCCCGGCTCGACGCAATCTCATACGTGCTTCGCCCGGGGGCCACATCGAGGCCATCGGCGGTGTCACAGGCCGCGGCAGCGACGCAGCCTTGAATGGGTTGGCGGCAAGTGGTGTGAGCCAAGACGGCGCTTCGGGCAGGCTGAGACCACGACGATCAAATGCGGCAGGATCTGCCTGCCGGGAGGACTCGGCATCGTGGATATCCCAGAGTCGGATGGCAGCAAGATGAGTGGTCCATCGCAGTTGTCCGCTGGACGCGCGATCAGCAAGAGGCCCAAGCTTGTCGTCGGCACATGCCTTTTCGTCCTTGTCGCGGTTGCCATTGGGGGACTGCTCTGGCAGCGATGGGGACTCCTGCCAAGACGCGAATCGCGAGAGGTCTGGGCGGATGCCTCACAACTACACGGCATGTACGACGCGCTCCATGGGTATGCAACCCAAAACGGGGGGCGCTTTCCCCCTGACCTTCAGGACTTGGTGGACATGGGGCTCCTGCCGGAAAAGATGATCAAGTGTTACTCGGCGAGCGGAGCGGCCGAGGAGTCGTTTCGATACCTGCCTGGCTACAGTCTGGCCGACCCTGCAGAGACCATCCTGGCTTTCAGCCCGCCAGCCTTCTACGAAGCGAAGGGTTCGGCCTTGCCGATTCTCACCGTGGATGGCACGGTGACAGCTATCGGCCATGAAGAACTCCGACGTCGCTTGGCCGAGGACCAGAGACGGAGGCGGCAAGCGATGACAGCACCTTCCTGAACGTCGAGAATCCATTCTCGGTCGCACCCGCAGCGGAACGCCTTGCGCATTGGAGATGGGGATAGAGGTCCCCGGCGGGAAGGACCGAGATAGGAATCTCGGTCCAGCAGCAGGGCTCCGACCGTGCCTTACCTTGCTGAGTCTGATCATCGCTCCCCCACATCGAAACGAGGTGGGGCACCCGCAGAATCGATCATCGTGACCCCACCCTCGCTGCGGCGAGGATGGGCCACCCACTCTTCCTCGTACGGTGAAACCGGTGTTTGCTTTCGGAATCGGCCGGCCTAAGATTCTTGTCAGTGAGTGTCCATGAGGTGCGGCATGCAATACTTGGTCGCCATACCGGTCTACAACGAAGCGAAGAGCCTGATCAGGGTTCTCCGCGAGGTCCGGCAGCACGCCCCGGACGGCGACATTCTGGTCGTCGACGACGGCTCCACCGATGAGACCCCGAAGCTTGTGCAGGCTGAACCCGGAATCTCGGTGATCCGGCACATCGACAACCGCGGCTACGGCCAGAGCCTGATCGACGCCTTCCGGTTCGCCGTCTCACGAGACTACGACTGGCTCATCACAATGGACTGCGACGAGCAGCACGAGCCGGCTTGGATACCCATGTTCCTGGAGATGGCCGGGCGGGACGACGCCGACATTATCAGCGGCTCGCGGTATCTCCGGCCGCTGGCGGGGAACTCAAAGCCGCCGACCGACCGTCGGGCAATCAACCAGAAGATGACCGACATGCTCAACGAGATCCTGGGCCTGCGAATTACCGACGCTTTCTGCGGCTTCAAAGCCTACCGGGTCTCGGCCCTTGCGAAACTCAGCATTACCGTCCCCGGCTACGCCATGCCGATTCAATTCTGGGTCCAGGCGGCCAGGCGCGGGCTGCGAATCAAGGAAATCCCCGTCCGGCTGATCTACAACGACCCCAACCGCTACTTTGGTGGTTCGCTGGATGATCCGGACGCCCGGCTGCTGTACTATTACGATGTGCTCGTGCATGCATTGTCCGAGCAGCTCGACTGGCCGGTGCGAGCCGAGGTCGATCCTGAGAGCGCCGCCGCCCGACAGGCTTGTGGACTGTCGAGCGGCCCGGCGTAATCCGTTGAGTAGCGATGCTTCGATTCCATAGCCTCCAGACGCCACCCGACGATGGCGGCATTCTGCTTGAACCGCCGCCCGAGCATTGGCGCGCCCTCGTGGAGCAGAACTCCCGGCTGCTGTCGCAGAGCAGTGGGAAGCTGGCCGGCGTTGCGATAGGAGAGGTGCGGCAGCAGGTGCGCTCGCAGCTCCTTGGCATCGGCGCTGATGCGAGGGTCGTCGCGGCCGGTCACCAGCCGGAGTTCGTCCATCCGGGCGTCTGGGCCAAACATGTTGCGTTGCGGGCGTTCGCCGGGGCGGCAGATGCATCTGGTGTTGATCTCGTCGTGGACAACGACGCGCCGCGGTCAGCCGGATTGCGGGTGCCGGTTCGCGGGGATGACGGCCTGTTGACGGTGCGAGAGGTGCCCTTCACGACAGCGCCGGCCGGCTCAGCCTACGAGGGTCGAACACCGCTCACGGCCATGCGTATCGCGGAGATCAGGCAGGAACTGGCCGTTGTCCTGGGCGAACACCTCAATCACTCGCTGATGTCAACCCACCTGGACGGCCTGGCAGAATGGGCCGGACCCGGCGACGCTGTCGATCAGCATCTCGCCGCTCGCCTGCGAATCGATCGCGAACTCGGGGCCGATTTGGCGGAACACCGGGTGAGCAGGGTTTTCGGCGGGCCGTTTGTCGCCGACCTGTTGCTCAACGCCGATCGATTCGCGGATGCGTACAACAAGTCGCTGGCCGCGTACAGGAAGGAACAGGAGATTCGCTCGGCGGATCGGCCGCTGCCGGATCTGGGCCGCGTGAACGGTCGAATCGAGACCGCATTGTGGGCCTACCAGCCGCTGCAGCGGCGCCGGCGATTGTGGATCGAGCCCAAGGGTGATGCGGTCCGCTGCTATGCCGAGGAAAGCGCGATCGGCGAGTTGAGCACGGCGGATCTGACCCGCGATTTCGCCCCGGCGGCCGAGAGCCTGCGGCCGTGGGTCATCCGGCCGCGAGCCTTGACGCTGACATTGTGGGCCAGGCTCCTGGCCTGCGATCTCTTCGTCCACGGCATCGGCGGAGCCAAGTACGACCGCATCACCGACGGCATCTTTCGCCGTTACTACGGCTGCGAGCCACCGGGATATGTCTGTGTGAGCGCGACGCTGAGATCGCCATGGCCGATGTTGCCTGCGACGATCGACGATCTGTTCGTCGCCCGGCGGCGGGTGCGCGACTGGCGGTTCAATCCGCAGCGATACTGTCCGGATTTGCCTTCGTCGCTACTGCGTGAACGGGAACAGCTCATCCAACGATCGAGCGAATTGAGGCAGGTACAGGGGCCTCGCGCTGAGAGGCGGGACGTCTTCAACGCCATCCGCGCGGTCAACGCCAGATTGGTCGAATCACAACCCGACGTCGCGCGCGATCTGGCCGACCGCTGCGACCTTCTAGCCCGAGAGGTCGAAAGCAACCAAATCGCGGCTGGCCGCGAGTACTTCTACGCCCTCCAACCTCGCCAGCGGCTCGATATGCTGGCCGCTCGGATTGCCAAGTTACTCTGATGCATGCGTGCTTCGTGTTCACGCACCCGGGACAGGCTTTCACTCAGCCTCATGTGGGCGTGTTGTGCGGAAGTTTTTTGGGCAAAAGACCGACTCGGACCACAGACTCGGTCCCCCTTGAACCCACACCGGTGCAACATCCAACGCCGAACGCTCACAGATGACCTTCTCCTGTTTCTTTTGGCTTTCTCTGTCCGAGTCCCCGCGCTTCCATGACGTGATCGAATGTGATCGAAAGGTCGTCAGCCCACACTGCACCGAATCGTGCGGTGCGGGACAAACGGCCCTGCCTGCCCCATCGGCCCGACAAGAACTCAATACTCGACCGCAGACCACGATCGCCGGAAGATGTCGCATGGCCGAGCGCATGACAGCCGGGGCACGGTACAATGGCCTTGTGGGCCACGCCCGACAAGTGGCATACGGGCGGGTCGGCCGGGCTGCAACGGTCATCCGGCAGTCGATCCGAGCCAGGTCTTGGCGATCAGTGGCATTTGTGATCTTGGAGAAAGGGGAAGAATCCATGTCCGCACGGCACTCCATCATGACAGCAGGTCTGTTCCCGGCAATTCTTGTGACGACCTTGGTTTTCGCGCCGTCCGCCGACGGGCAGAGCGCGATCATCATCGACCACACCTG
>CAZTQK010000489.1:0-4260 GCA_964615635.1 uncultured Planctomycetales bacterium | reverse complement strand
TGGCTTTTTCAGAACCGCGACCGTAAGGGAGCGGCCCCCGTGTGGTGTTGGCCGCTTTGCGGCTTGGCCCTGTCCTTTACCGACCGGCAAAGGTCGGTCAAGGGCCCCTCGCTTACGCTCGGGGTTCTGAAAGAGCCGTCCAGACTGTCACGCACCCGAGCGGCCTCGACAACGTGGACACCCATACCCCCATCCATTACCATCCCGCACAATGCGACGGCTTCGAGTCGGCGCTGTGCCCGCCGGCGCAGATCAGTCATGTTATCCCGCGAGAGGTTTGTGAATGGCCAGTGAAACTCCGGAACTGAACGGCAACGGCAAACCGCTGAAATGGTACCAGGGACTGAGCCGCTACCAGTGGTGGGTGTTGATCATCGCCTCCATGGGCTGGATGTTCGACACGATGGATCAGCAGTTCTTCAACCTCGGCCGCAGCGATGCGATGAGGGACGTCGTGCATGTCGACGCTACGGCCCTGGGGGCCGAGAAACTGGCCGATTTCCCGGGCGATGCGTTCGGCGCGGATGAGCTTCGCGGCCTCGTGGACGCCAAGATCCTGTCGAACCAACAGGCTGAGAAGTACCTGGCCGAGAGCGGTGCCGAACCCGTACCGCGGGCCCAACTGGTCGAGAAACTCGGCAAGGAGCTTGCCAAGCTGAGGACCGACAAGGCCGGCGACGATGCGACAATGATCTTTGTCATGGGCTGGGCCATCGGGGGCCTCTTCTTCGGCTACGTCGGCGATGCTCTCGGTCGGGCGAAGACGATGGCCATCACGATTCTGACATACGCCCTCTTCACCGGCCTGAACGGCCTGGCTCAGACCGAATGGCAATTTGACCTGCTGCGTTTCCTGACCGCCCTGGGTGTGGGCGGAGAATTTGCGGCGGGAGCCGCCTTGGTGGCCGAGTCGATGCCGGACCGGTCGCGTCCCGCGGCCTTGGGAACGCTCCAGGCCCTTTCGGCCTTCGGCAACATGACGGCAGCGGCCCTGGCTTTCGTGATTCTGCCAATCGCCGGATGGCGATGGCTGTTTGCCGTAGGCGCGCTGCCCGGCCTTGTCGCCGTATTCGTCTTCCTCAAGTTGAAAGAGCCGGAGAAATGGCGCGAAGCCCGCCGCAAGTGGCTGGCCGAGAGAGCCGCCGGCGTGACCAAGAAGGCATCATCGTACGTAGGACTGCTCCAGGATTCGCGATGGCGAGGCCGGGCAATTGTCGGCCTGCTGCTCGGTGTCGTCGGTGTGGGCGGCTTGTGGGGCGTCGCATTCTTCACCCCCGAGCTGAACGCGCTGATTGCCCGCAACTACTCAGAGGATTCAAAGCAGCGGTTCATCTCAGCCGCGTTCTTCTTGCAGCAGTTTGG
Organism: uncultured Planctomycetales bacterium; assembly: GCA_964615635.1. Classification (GTDB taxonomy): domain Bacteria; phylum Planctomycetota; class Phycisphaerae; order UBA1845; family PWPN01; genus JAUCQB01. Next base: position 2,898 of record CAZTQK010000489.1, on the reverse strand, counting down.
GGCTTTCTTCGGCATCTCCGCCTACACAATTCTGTCGCTGCGCATGGGGCGCAAACCGGCCTTCGCGATCTTCTTCGTATTGGCATTCGTAGTCGTGGCGTACACATTCCTCGCGGCCAACACGATCACCGAGGCCTACATCCTGGCCCCGCTGGTTGGCTTCGTAACGCTTGGCCCGTTCGGCGGATACGCAATCTACTTCCCGGAACTGTTCCCGACGCGTTTGCGGTCGACCGGCGTAGGATTCTGCTACAACGTGGGTCGCTTCCTGGCCGCCCTCGTGCCTTCGGCAAAGGCCCGGCTCAAGGAGATGTTCCTAGCTGGATCATTGGCCTTGCCGTTCCTGACCTCGGCCCAAGGCAACGCGGAATTGGCCATTCGCTACGGGTCCTTCGTCATGATCTTCGTTTACCTCGTCGGGCTCGTTGTGTTGCTGTTCGCTCCTGAGACCAAGGGACAGCCGTTGCCGGAGGATTGAACTCATGAAGTTCTCGCGACGTCGATGTTTGGCCGGCATTGGAACCGCTGCGGTGGGCCTGGCATTGAGCCGACTACACGCCATGGCTGAAGAGACGCGTCAGTCGGGCATGAAGTTCGGCATGTGCGATTGGTCGCTCGGACGCAAGGACCCCGGCGTGTTCGACCTGGCCAAGGAGATCGGCCTGGACGGTGTCGAGGTCAGCATCGGCTATCCCGAAGACAACCTGCAGCTTCGCAGGCCCGAGGTGCAGAAGGCCTACCTGGAATCGGCTCGCAAAACAGGGCTGTCGATCCCTTCGACGGCCATGGGCGTGCTCAACGACGTGCCGCTGATGTCAGAGCCGAAGGCCGCCTTGTGGGTGGCCGACGGGATCGAGGCCACAGCCAAACTGGGCGCCAAGTCGATGCTGCTGGCGTTCTTCGGCAAGGGCGAGTTGAAGGAAGAAGCCAAAGACGACATTCGACGGGTCACGGAGGCGCTGATCGAACTGGCCCCGCGGGCCGAGAAAGCGGGCGTGATCCTGGGCTTCGAAAGCTACCTGTCAGCCAAGACGCTGATCGGCATCATGGACCAGGTCAAATCGCCGGCCCTGCAGGTTTACTACGACATCTACAACAACGCGCACGTCAAGCACGATCCGTTGGAGGAAATGCGCCTTCTCGGCCGCAAGAGAATCTGCCAGATCCATTTCAAGGACTACCCCATGCTCGAAAAGGGCAGCGGAACAGTGGACTGGCCCGCGGCAGTGAAGGTGCTGCGCGAGATCAAGTACGACGGCTGGATCGTGCTGGAGACCGGCAGCCCGAACAAGGACATTGTGGCTGACACGAAGAAAAACCTTGCTTACGCCAAGGGACTCTGGTAGGCCTCTAGTCTTAGGTTTCCAGACCTCTAGGCTCTTGGGACCGATTGGTAAGACTCCCTGGCATTTCCTTTTCTGTCCTAAACGCCCAAGAGCCGAGAAGTCCAAAAACCTTCTCCATGGAGCTGTGCCCATGACCATCACTGATCTTCCCGCCCGCGACGATCGATACACCATCCTTCAAGGCGAAATGGACTGGCTGCGCATCGCATTCTGGGAATCGCTGTTTAGTCAGAGCAATGGGCTGCTGGGCATCCGCGGCAGTTTCGAGGAGCCGATGGTCGGCACGAGATCGCGAAATCTCACTTTCATGTCCGGCCTCTACAACACATTGCCCGACGGTCTGCCGGAGTTGCCGGCCCTGCCGGACGCCCTGACCACGCGGATCGTGCTGTGCGAGCAGCCGTTCGACCTGCGACGGGGCCATATACGCAGCTTCTCGCGATGGCTGGACATGAAACGAGGGCTGCTGTGCCGCGAGGTCACCTGGCAAGACCCCGCCGGGCATACCACGCGGCTGACCTTCCAGCGATTCGTCAGCCTGGCCGACCGCAACGTCCTGGCGATTCGCATCCAGATCACGCCGTTGGATTGGTCCGGCCCTGTGGAGGTGGAGGCGGGTATCCGGCACAGCGGCGATCCGTCGGAAGCCAGAACGGCACACTGGGAGCCGCCCAAGCTGAAGTCGTCGGCCCATGGTCTGGCGACCCTCGAAACCCGGACCAGTCAGACTCGGCGTCCGCTGGCCGTCGCGGGGGTCTACCTCGCGGCAGATCCGCGGAACCCCATACCGGGCGAGGCTTTTTCCGATCGCGACACGGCCGGCCAATCGTTCATCCTCGAAGCCTCACCAGACGAGGTCTATACCTTTGACCGCTTTGTTGCCTGCATGGCCGGCCCGGCGGATGCCGAGTCGCCGGTCAAGCCTGCGCGACAGGCCGCGCTGGCCGCCAGCAAGAATGGGTGGGACGACCAACTCGAGAATCACGTTGTGGCGTGCGCGGAGACGTGGAACAGGATGGACATCGAAATTGACGGGCCCGTCGAAGACCAGCGCGCGGTGCGCTTCAACCTGTTCCAGCTTGCCACGCTGTGCCCGCAGCCCGGCGATATCACGAGCATCGGTCCCAAAGGCCTGAGCGGAACGCATTACAGCGGCCACATCTTCTGGGACACCGAGATCTACATGCTGCCTTTCTTCGCGATCACCAACCCGGAGGGGGCAAAGGCGTTGCTGACCTATCGCTGCGCGACGCTGGACGGTGCGCGTCGCAAAGCCCGAGTCAACAACTATCGGGGCGGCCAGTACGCATGGGAAAGCGCGGACACGGGTGATGAAACCTGCCCCACGAGTTGGACCGATTTGGCAACCGGCGAGAAGCACCGAATCTGGTGCGGCGACATCCAGGACCACATCTCGGCCGACGTACCGTTTGCGATCGATCAGTACGTGCGTATGACCGGAGACGAGGGGTTCCTGTGGGAGCACGGAGCTGAAGTCTTCTTCGAAACCGCCCGGTTCGAGGCAATCATCTGTCGCTCGCTGGCGACGCGG
>CAZTQK010000488.1:0-4263 GCA_964615635.1 uncultured Planctomycetales bacterium | reverse complement strand
AAACCCGCGAACGGATTGGCATGATCAGGAAGAAAGACTCTTACAGAGACCTGTGCCCTTTGCACGACAACGCTGATATGCTAGGCTATTACCCCCGGTTTGGGGAGCTCGAGAGTCCATTCTATTCAGAAGTCGTGGCCATGCGAGAGACGGCCCCCCTGGGGAAAGGTATTGAGATTGGCGCATGACCGGAATGCGCCCCGCAGACGAGACAGGCTTTCGCTTTGACTACCTCAGGTTCGCCGGGCCAAGCGGGGCCACTTGGGCTAGTCTGAGACCCCGCCGAAGAGTTGCACCCAGTAGTCCTCGCCCAGAATGGAGACGTAGTGTCCCATGCCGACGAAGGTGAACCCCGTCTGAAGCATGTTGGCGTTATGGCCCGGGCTGCCTTCCCAACCGCTCTGAACCTCGGCTACAGACTGTTGCCCGTAGGCGACGTTCTCGCCGATCAAGATGCCGTTGCAGAAACCGGCGGCCACGGCTCGATCGAGCGGACCGTCGCCGTCGGGGTTGGTGTGGTCGAAGAAATTGCGAACGCACATATCCTGGGCGTGGGCCTGAGCGGCCTGTTCGAGCCTGTCGGAATACATCAGTATTGCAAGACCGTTCTCGAGTCGGTAGTTGTTCAAGGCATTAAGCATCTGCTGCTGTGTGTTCGTGTCGGGAGTACCGAGCGGCTCGCAATGGCCCGAGCCGGTCATGCCGTCATCGTTGGCATCGTCACCGGGAACGTTTGGAAACTCTCCTGAGAAGATACTCGGCAAGCCTCTGATGCAAGCCGGTGAAACCATCGCCAGCCCTGCGGCCAATACCCAAACGAGCAAGCCCACATGGAACCGTTTCATCTTAGGTCTCCTGCATGAGTCATCGTCCACGGTCGAACGACCCAGCGAACATTCTGGGTTATCGGCAAATGCGATATCCCGCTTTGGCCGACCACCACGGGGCAGCCGCGGGATCGTGCAGAATGAAACGCACACACCGCTTCACGAGTCTATTCGGACCAAGCATCCGCAAGGCCCGGCGGCGCGGCCGGCAAGAGCTAGTCAAACGTCGTCCCGAAAAGCTGGACCCAGTACTGAGTCCCGGTCGGGGCGGTGTAGTGACCCATGCCGACAAAAACGAAATCGACTCTGAGCATGTTCGCGTTATGACCGGGGCTGTCTTGCCAACCGACCTGTACGTCGTTCACTGATTGTTGTCCATAGGCGATGTTCTCTCCGACCAGCCTCGGACGGCAGAACCCGGCCGCAACCGCCCGGTCCAACGGGCCCTCACCGTCAGGGTTGGTGTGGTCGAAGAAGCCGCGGGCATACATGTCACGGGCCTGGAAGTCCGCAGCCTCCTCCAGGGTATCGGAGTAAAGCAATTCGTCAAGCCCATTGGCCACGCGATAGCTGTTCAGGGCATGGAGCATCGATTGCTGGATGGCGGTATCCGCTGCTCCGATAGGCTCGCAGTAGTCCGACTGGGCGCCGCCGCCATCCGTGTCCCACCAATTCCAGTCGGCGCCGTCGAGCGACGGCAGATCGGAGCCGGTGCAGCCGGCCAAGGCCGCACACCACAGGCCGAAGAGCCCAACTGCCGGCAAAATGCAATTCGACTGCCTCATCGCCCCGTCTCGTTTCTCATGTGAGCATCGCAACTGCAACGACGCCTGAATCCTGGCTGATCAACTCCCCCACACAGAACTCCGCCGCTCCGGCGACCAAATTAGTATCCGGCCGGAAGGGGCCGGACGCAAGATGGACGCCCAGCCTCTGAACTCGGGGTTCCAGAGCAGCTTCAGGACCCAGTCGAGTAGAGCGAGGTCCGTTATGGCAACTCCCATCTGCCTGTAACGGCCGCTGCACCCGATCATTCAGTGCGTCAGCTCAGCACGATGTCGAGCCCAGGGGCTTGTCCTGCTGGGTTGACCGACAACCGCAGTTGACCTGCGTGCAGACAACAGTAGGCTGATCTCCCGTCGCAGATTGCTCACCCGTCTCGGGCAGGCAGCCAAGCAAGGAGAGAAGAAGAACACATGCTCTGGGGATGGATCTCATCAGGGCTATCCTTGGCTCATGATTCACCGTCGAGGAATCATCACTGACCCGAGGATCATTGGGTCCGCGTTCGGAGTCTATCCCATGGAACTGGGTACAACCGCAACAGGAAAGCGCATGCTCGTCGCCGCCCGCGATGTTCAGTGTGAGTCCTTCGAACGGCACGCTCGGGACATCGTGAATCGGTACGGAATGACTGTCAGACACAAGATCGACGGCCACGGCGAACGAATGTGGCTGGCGGAATACCAGGGCCACGCTCTGTGCATATCCTGGGACGATTGGTTCTACGAAGTGACCGTCATGACCTGGGACGACACGCCTGACGACGTCATCGCCGAACTGTACGCGAGGTTCTGACGCGCCGGCCCATCGGGGGCGGCGGTACCCAAGACCCACAACCGTCCGCGTCGAGGTCTGACTCCGGCACAACGGTGGATCGGGCAGCGGGTTGTTCACGCGACATTCGATACGCTGTGCGGGTAATCCCGACGGCATTGACGGCGATCAGTAATCGCAGTACCAACCGTCGCAGTAGCCCCAGTCCATGTAGTCGTTGTAGTCGCCGTAGTCGTAGTAGTTCGCATAGTCCGAGTAGTTGCCGTAGTTGGAGTAGTCAGAGTAATTGGCGTAGTTCGAGTAGTCTGAGTAGTTGGCGTAATCCGAGTAGTTCGCGTAGTCGGAGTAATCAGAGTAGTCGTAGTAGTCCGAGTAGTCGTAGTAATCCGAGTAGTCGTAGTAATCCGAGTAGTAATCTGAGTAGTCCGCGTAGTCTGCATAGTCGCCGTAGTCGGAGTAGTAATCTGAATAGTCAGCGTAGTCGCCGTAGTCGAAGTAATCGTTGTAGCCGAAATCCAGGTAGTGATCGTAGGGCCAGCCGCTGTCCGGGCCGTCCCCTTCAGGGTCGATGTCGATCCAGCACCCCTGGCCGAGGGAGCCGACCGCCGTCCCGATGGCTCCCCACTTGATGAAATGGGAACCCAGCGTACGGAAGAACGCCCGCCGGCTGATGGGGCTCAGGGGTGGCTGCTCCGGTCCTTCCGGGGTGGCCATGACTTCACCCGGCCGTAAGCCCGGTAGAGTATGGGCGGCACCCAATCAGACACGCGAACCGACAGAAGGTTGGACGCCTGGCAACTCGGAATCGCCCTCCCGCCCAGCCTTGGCTTATCGTTCGTCCTCGCGTGAATCCGGCCGTGGCGGCACCGTGATTCCTTTGCCGTTGTACCTGACCACGGTGAACACCAGAGGCTTGTCCCCGGTGTTCGTCAGGCCGTGATACACCCACGGCTCGACATACAGAATGTCGGACTTGCGGGCGGGGAAGGTCTTCTCACCCAACTGCCACGTCCCGACGCCCTCATTGATGACCAGGTACTCTTCCTCGGCGTGGCGATGAGCGCGGTGGACGGCTTTGCCCGGTTCCACGAGGGCCACGGCCACAAGAACGTCCTTCGTCGCCGCCGTCTCACCCTGGAAGTAGAACCGCATCTCACCCCAGTCGGACTTGCGGGCCGGCGCATCCTCCCAGGACACCACCTCCGATTTCAAGATTGCCGGCTTGCTCGTGGCCGATCCGCCCTTGGACGGCAGGACCATCACCATGACCGTTGACCCGACCGCCAGCACGGTCATCCAGGCTGCCCACTTCGAGTGTGTTCGCTTCAACATGGTCCTAACCTCTGTCCGCAATAACTCTCCGCGGTCCGCAACGTTCCGAGACTCCGCCGTCGCTCAGCGACTCGCCCAGAATCATAGCGTGGGACCGGCATCTTGCCGTTCAGCGAGCACCGTTCTTCAGGAACGGCATTATAGGCCGTTTCCGCCTTCAGTCAGATTCCCTTGTTGAGTCGACTCAAGCCCAACCGTACAATGGATTTGCAGTCGCGGAACGAATTGAGGAGAGATTGGCTTCATGCACTGTCTCTGCGCCGGCACACTCTCTGGAGGCCCCGTCCACGACCGGGGGCGTCCGCTGCACTTCGTGCGGGCCATGGGCATCGTCCTGGCCACCCTTTTTACCGGCTCGTCCGCGGCCCCGGCCCAGCAGACTGAGAGCCGGCTCGGGCTGCACATGATTATCAACTACACGAGCGGGGCCTCGCAGGTGGTCAACGCCCATCCGCGAATCCACAAGATCCTCGATACCCACAGCTCGATGCTCGCCTCGGCGCGGGATTTCAAGACCAACAACCCAAACGGCGTGCTGGTTCTGCGG
>CAZTQK010000487.1:0-4270 GCA_964615635.1 uncultured Planctomycetales bacterium | reverse complement strand
CACGAAGAACTGGCGGATCAGCGGCACGAGCATTCGTCCCACGGCGGTTGTCCTCAGCACGCAGACCGTGGGCGAAGAGATTGCCGGGCGTACCGCCAAGGTGACTTTCGGCGATTTCGGCGCCAGCGGCATCCCCATGAGCCGCACGAGCAAGGTGGATGTGTCCGTCGGCGACTCGATCACCGACATCAATGGGCAGAAGCTGACCCAAGTCAGTTGCGCGATCGGGGCTCACCCCGGGGACACCACCGCTCCCAGCGTGACCATGCCTCGCAGCGGACTGATCGCCCGGCCGGTATGGGGCGATGTCTTCTCGCCCGATAGCTACCAGGGGGACGCATACGTCCTCTCGTTAGCGTTTACTGAAACCATGGACGCGGGATCGGCGATGGACCCGACGAACTACTATCTGGCGGGTGTCCATCCGACCTCGCTTGTGCTCGACCCGACCGGCCGCAAGCTGGTCCTCACTTTCGCGAGCACCCCTACCGGCATCATGGCCGCCGACAAGCTTCAGATCCTGGGCAACGTGCGCGACATCAACGGGCGGCGGACCTCGAGCGTGGTGCCGCTCTCGATCCAGGCCCTGCCCGACGACACGATGCCGCCCGGCATCAACGACATGTTCTGGGGCATCAACAGGGGGCCGTATGAGGTAGCCATCACCTTTGACGAGGTCATGGATGCCGAATCCGCGGCCAACGTGGCTGCCTACACGATCGACGGTTTGAACCCGACGGCGGCGGCCGTACAGCCGGACGGAAAGACCGTCGTGCTGGTCTTCGGCGACTCGGTGCTACATCCGCTGCTTGAGCTGAGTCTCGTCGGTACGGTGAAGGATTTGAACGGAAACGCCTACGACGGCTCCCACGGCGAGGTTTCCCTGCCGGTCGCCCCGAACGTCCGTCCCGAAAACGATCAGGAACCGGCGGAGCTGGCATCCGCCGTGTGGGCGGCGGACTCGCTGGACTACCGCGTATTGGCAACATTCACTGAGTCCCTCGATTTCCGCGCGGCAGAGACCCTTGCTTGCTACAACTGTGATGCAGATTCGGGCCGGTTTGAGTCCACCAGCGCCACCCTGATGCCTGGCGGAATAACCGTGGAGACGGTTTTCACCGATTTCGGTGCATGGATGCCGGGTGTTCTGCCGCCGACCCCCCTCAACAAAACGGCGCAGCTCAACGTTGTCAGAGCACTGACGGGAAGCGTGCTGGACATGCACGGATGGCCCTCGCGCACCTCGACGACGATCGGGGCAAACCCGCTTGACACCGCCGCCGTCGAGCTACTGATACCCGATGCGATGTGGGCTGCCAACTTCAATGAAGGCGGTTATCGTTTGACGGTCACCTTCGCCGCCGAGGTGCTCGATGCTTCTTCGGCGGAGAGCACAAACAACTACTCGATATCGAGAACCTACATCAACCCGACGGACGTGAGACTGTCAGGCCTCGACGACTTGCCGCGGGGGGTTTATGCGGGCCGCACTTCGTTCCTGACCTTCACCACAAAGCCAATGAGCATTACCACAACGATCGATGCCAGCGTGGGCGGGTCGATCACCGACATGAGCGGCAACAGCATGCCGCAGGTGTCCGGGCTGGCGATCAACTCGAACCCCGAGGACACCACGCCACCTGAGGCGCTGACGGCGCAATCAGGCTTTCTCCTTGGGCAAGTGGTGGTGAGCTTCAGCGAGGCGATGGACGAGACAAGCGTGGAGTTGCTCTCCAACTACACGCTGCTCATTGACCCGACCGATCCAGCCACCACTTACACACCCTATGCGGCGTCCCTGGGCAACGATGGCATGACCGTTTATCTGCAATTCGAGGTACTTATCAAGACCGGGATGGCCTTGGGGGTGATGGGCGCCCAGGATATCAATGGGCAGGTCATGACGAACACGGAGTTGCCTCTTTGAAGCACGTTGGCTGAGATGAACGAAAGGCCCCGGCCAGCCTGGCCGGGGCCTTTTCCTTTGGTCACGGTTTTCGCAGAGGCGTAATTCTCTGAAACTGGCGGATTCGGTCCAGCGCAACGATGCCGGTCGACGCTCCGGGTGCCTGGATGCAGTGAGCGGCGGTGGCGTTGCCCAGCAGAGCGGCGTCGGGCATGCTCAACCCCTCGTGCAGGCCGCAGATGAAGCCGGCACACCAACTGTCGCCGGCACCGGTGGTGTCGACAACTTTGTCCACCTTGTAGGCCGGCACGAGAGTCTCGTTCCCGGAAGCATCCCGGCAGAATGCCCCTTTCTCATCCATCTTGACGACCACGTTCCTGCAACCACGGTCCTGGAAAGCCTTCGCGATGTCGGACGGGTCGCCCAGGCCGGTGATGGCCTTGGCCTCCGGCTGTGACGGGATGAAGTAGTCGAGCACCGGCAGCGACGGGTGAATGTTCCGATGCCATTGCTCGCGCGGGGCGCTGTCCAGGTAAACGGTGTCCAGCAAGGTCTTGGCCCCGAACTTCTGTGCGTCCTTGAGCAAATGGGCTGTCTGCTCGCCATCGAACGTGGCCATGACCATCGTGCCGGTGACGAAGCAGAACTTCGCGCCTTTGATGATGTCGAGATTGATGTCCCGGTATTCCAGCGTCCCGTTTGCCCCCATGGTGTGGAAAAAGCTCCTCTGCCCGCCGGTGAAAATGGAGGCAAAGGTGAACGGGGTGTGAATGCCGCTGGTGTGAATAACACCGGTCGTCCCAACGCCGTACTTCTTCAACTCGGACACGACAAACTCGCCCAGAGCGTCGTTGCCCACTTTCACGACCGCATCACAGGCGGTTCCCATTTTGGCCAGGGCGATCGAGCAGTTCACGGCATTGCCGCCGGTGGTCAGGGTCAGTCTGTCGAACAGGCGAAGGCCGCCCGGCGGGGGGTAGTCGTCGATCGTCTGGCCAATCGCATCCACGCAACAGATTCCGACGTTCACGATGTCATTCATTGTGCAGGTACCTCGTACAGGGTCGCGTAAGGCTGGGTTTCACCGGGCGGGATGAACTCCTGGATCAACTTCAGCCCCGCCGAACCCAGCCTCTCCAATAGCGCTGCATCAATCTCCAGGTCAAACCCATATGTGCTCCGCAGTCGTTCCACTTCCGCCCAATGCACCAGGATGTAGCGGGTGCCGCGCCCTTTGAGCCAATCCATTATCGCCCCAGGATCGGGTCGATCGCGGACTACGTTGGCCAACGGGTGCCGATTGAACACGGTCGCGTAGTCACACGGGGACGTCACGTAGAAAGTGCGAGCCTCCCCGACCAGCATGATCGTCGTTCCGGCCGGCCGGCTGTTGACGACCTTCAGCAATCGAGCGCCTGGCCAGTCTCCGCTGACGAACCAGTTCGTGCGGCCGTAGGCGTCAAGCCGGACGATCCCGACGTCCGCCTCGACGCGGGTGTGATCATAGTAGCGCCCCCCGAGGCAGTAAAGATTCCATGCAGTACCGACGATCAAGAGACCAAGCAGCCATTGCTGGTCGCGGCCTTCCCCCTCGAATGCCCGGCCGGCGAGGATTGCCAGCGGCAGGAGCATCACCACGGCAAAGCGAGCGTACTGGTGCGTCGCGAACACCCAAAAAACCGCCTGCAGCGCCAGAATGACCAGCAAGGCTACTGTCCAGCGATCACGACCCTTCACGATCCCTGCAACCGCAAGAGCAACGAGGATGCCGCCCATCCGGTGATCGCCGAGCGTTCGGCCGGCGAGTCGTGCGAGCATCGACTTGTCGGCTTCGGCGATGCCCTGATGTCCATGAGCCTTCTGCCAGCGGGCCTCAAGCTCCGCATCCCAAAAGCCCGGCTTGGCCCCGAAGAGCGAATAGGCCATCGGAAACACGGGGTTGCCGGTGTTCACGATGTTTCTCAGCATCCAGGGAGCGAAGGCGATCAGCAGGCCGAGACCGAACCCTACGAGACCGAGCGACCGCTTCTGCGGTGATCGCCGACTGAAGACAAGCAGGATCGTTGCTGGGAGAGCGATCATCGGGATCGCGGTGTACTTGAACCCGGCGGACAGGCCTGCAAGAAGGCCCGCTGCCAGTCCTCGGCGAACCGGACCTTCGGCCCGAACGTCGTCATGCAAGACGACCGCCAGCGCACACATGCCCGTGGCCAGCATCCCAACCTCGACGTAGGCGATGCCCGCCAGATAAGCCGTCCAGGGAGCGGTCAGGGCGACAATCCCCGCGGCAAGCCCGGCACGGTCGGAGAACGCCTTGCCGGCCAGCCACGCGTGCACCTGACCGAGCGTCCGGGCACCCCACAC
>CAZTQK010000486.1:0-4311 GCA_964615635.1 uncultured Planctomycetales bacterium | reverse complement strand
AGCTTCGGATATGGGGTGCTTGAAACGGATTCGGTAGGCGTGCAGGGCCTGCTGGCTGGTGATCGGCTCGTCGCTGCCCTGGCCGGTCAGGCGCAGTTCCGACACATGGTGCCCGCCATAGAACGTGTCCCCGGCCATCGGGTGGCCGATGTACGACATGTGAACGCGCAACTGATGCGTGCGTCCGGTCTTCGGATGCAGGTGGGCCAAGGCATACCCATTGAATCGCTCGACGATCTCGTATTCGGTGATGGCCTCCTTGAGCAGCTTGGCGCGCCAGCGATGGTGGGAGGGCGGAATGATGTACCGGTCCTTGATCACGTTGTGGGCGGCCAGCGGGGCGTTGATGACGTCACTATCCAGTTCCGGGCTCCCCTCGACCACGCCGAGATAAGTCTTGCGGATGATACGTCGCTCAAACTGAATGGCCAGCCGCCAATGCGCTTCGTCGGTCTTGGCCACGAGCATGATGCCGGTGGTGTTCTTGTCCAGTCGATGAACGATCCCGGGTCGAAAGGGGTCGTCGCCGTGGCTGAGTTCCTTGGCATAATAGGCCAGCCCGTTGGCGACCGTGCCGGTCTGCGTCCCGTGAGAAGGGTGGACGATGATCCCTTTGTGCTTGTTGATCGCCAGCATGACCTCGTCTTCGTAGATGATGTCCAATGGGATCGGCTCGGGGATGATCTCATAGGGCTCGGGCGGGGGGATGACCAGATCGATCCGATCGCCGGCCTCAGGCTCATAGCTGGCCTTGGTCGGCTTGTTGTTGACGGTGATGACGCCCTGCTTGATCAGCCGCTGGATGGTCGTGCGCGACATCCGCTGGAACCGGCCGTGGAGGTATTTGTCCAGCCTGCGGCCCGGCAGCCGCCGCCGGATGTGGATGGTCACCGGCTGGGCCTCCTCGCTCTCGACGTCCAGCGGTCGGTCGGCCAGTTCGGGGTTCAGAACCACGTCTTCGTTGTCGTCGTACGACTCGGCCAAAGGCGGTCACCTCGTGTCGAACCATCCTGTCCGTTTGAGTACTGTTTCCCCGTCGCGTTATCATAACAGACTCTGGTTGGTATTGATAAGGAATGACCGATGATCAGGGCCCAGTGAACAATCAAACGCGAATGACGAAACAATACCCGCAGATGGACGCGGATGAACGGGGGTGTCGGCAGAGCGAGAAAGACCATACGGCAGGTCTCGGTCGCTGCGGCGACCTCGACGCAGCCCTACGACGTGGTCCCGGCGGTTTTCACCCGCGCTGCAGGGAATCAGCGCGGCAGCCGGGTGCTATCGAAAGCCGGCGTTGGGGTGCAGGCCTGCCACTCGATCACGTTCATTCCCATCAGGTCGGTGGTCGAGCCGGGCAGGATGGTCCAATCGGCCCCCAAATCGACTTGAATCCAGATCGAGCCATAGATGCCGCACGCATAATCAGGCGCGAACGCACCGGAACAGGAAGCCGTATACTCAAGGTCGAATGGCGGCTCCACGGTCAGCCAGGCGGTCTTTCCGTCCATCGAATCCAGCCCACCGGTGTCGCCTGGGGAGATGGAGACCTCGTTGAAGGCCCGTGTGTTGCCGCCCGACCACGTACACTGCGACGTGCCGAACATGGGGTCTGTATCGCTGGCATTGCCGTTGATTGACCAGGTGACCACCGAACCGTCCGGGTCCCAGTTGGCGCTGAACGCGGAGTCCGGCGGATCCCAGACGGACCACCCCTCGCGGTTTCCGGCGGCGATTGCCCGTACCGAGAGCCGGTAGGTGACCTCGAAGTTGCACGTGCCGAAGGCGTTCGATGTGGAAGCCGGGCGTATCTTGATGACCAGCGGGTTCCATCGAAGGAGATCTCGCGGCGGACACCTCCGCCCATCCATGACCAACGACATAGGACCAGAACGGAGCCCCGGCAGTGTGAACTCCCACTGACCGTTTTTGGCAGCCCCGATATTGACCGTGTTGCCGTCAGCAAACTGAAGCTCGGCGCTATCTGCGCAGCGAGCGATCATCTCGACCTTGCCGTCGCCGCGTGTCTCGAAGGTTTCGATGGCTGGCGCGAGCATGAGCCGGTTGAAGCCATAGAGTGTGTCCCCGCTGGCGGTCAGCCGGGCGGCTTTGAACGAATCGAAGTCAAAGGCCTTGGCCATCAGAGCATCTATGGCCTGGTAGACAGCCTGTGGCAACACGGGTGCGGCGTTCTTGAACAGAAGCGGATAGATCGTCTTGGCGCCAGTGACCTGGTCAATCTGGGTGATGTCAAACTGCTCATTTGTTCCGGCCAGGAATTGGAAAAGGTGCAGCATCGCCCGCGCCGAGATACCGTAGTGAACGCTGCCGTCCCAGCCGACCACGATCGAGCCGTACGATTTCTCGGTCATCAGATCGACCCACGGGCTGCCGTTGACCGTGAACGAGCGGCACGCGCTGAGGCACATGAGGGCGTAATCCGGAAACTTGCCGGTATCATGGCGACGTACGAAGTTGGGGGTCACGGCAAAGAAGCGGTACGTCACCGGCGGTTGCCCTTTACGTTTGACCGTGGGGAAGCGGATCTTGAGCCGGCCGCACTCCAAGTCCTCCTTGTATTCCGTGAGGAGGTCCTGCGTCGGCACCGTGGTGGTCTGCAAGACGGCTTCTCCTCCGATCAGGCCGCAGGCCGGCAGGTTCTGCTTCAGGACGAGGTTGTAGAAGGTGTTGGCGGCCGAGTCCCAGATTGCCTCGGCCGAGCTTCGCCGACCGCCGTGGGCCTCAATGAAGATGACCCCGTACTGACTCATGTTCTTGAAAAAGTCCAGGTCGGCGTCGACGACTTGTACGTCGTAGCCGCACGCTTCAAGCATGGTTTTCACTGGCTTCCTGACATCCTGCAGGGGCCGCGTGACGTAGAGTGAATTGGCGAGGACGGCCTTGTTGTTGGCCGGCAGCTTGTACGTCAACCCCCAACCCGCCTGGGCGATTGAGCAGGACGACTCGCTTGTCGAGGTGGTGAGGCCGTGAGGTTCGACCGATGCGGCCGCGTATGCGAGGCTTGACGCCGCAGTCGCCTGGACCGCAGGCAGCGTGAGCTCGGTCTCTTCCTCGTCGATCACTTCGTAGACGCATTCAAGGCCGGACTCGAAGAGGGCCCAAGCGGTCTGGCCGTCCTCGTCCGCCACAGCGACCACGACATTCGGATCGGCCTTGAGCTTCTGCGCAAGGGAGTTGATCGCGTCTTCATTGGATGCGCCTCCCGCGATGGCCTGTGTAAGGTCTTGGCTTGCGTCCTCGGCGTCAGACGCGTCGGAAACGATGTCTCCGGGTGTAAGGCGACCGCCGGCCGGGGCACACAGGGCCGCTAGACAAAGCGGTGCAAGGAGTCCGAGCAGAACAATGATCTGGAACTGTCTAGCACACATGTGGATTGTCTCCGTGTCGAAGATGCGTGTCCGGCCCGACCAGCCGACGTGCCCCCGAGGGTCCTCGGGGAGCGAGGCGCAGGGCCGTGCCCCCTCAGTATACAGCAGTCATGCCCCCGTCGGGCCTGTTTTTATCCGTGATTTCCCGGATGGTCTTGGTTGGTCATCCTGTCAGAGTGTCTGCGGTTCAACGGATTCGGAACCAAGCCTGAAAGGAGACCGCCCGCCAGTGGGGTGGCGGGCGGGGGTTGATCCTATAACAACCGCATTCGTGTCGGGGGGCCCTGGAAAAGATGCTCGTGCTGGTCGGCTCACGCCGCGCACAGGCTGCGAGCCAACTCGACGGCCGAGGCGGCATCGGCGGCATAGCCGTCGGCGCCGATCTCGTTGGCATACTGCTGAGTGACCGGGGCGCCGCCGATCATGGTTTTGATCTTCATGCCGGAAGCCTTGGCCGCCTGGACCACCTGCGACATGTAGGGCATAGTCGTGGTGAGCAACGCGCTCATGCCGATCAGGCTGGCACCTTTCTCCTTGGCGGCGGCGACGAACTTCTCGGCCGGCACGTCGGTACCCAGATCGATGACCTCGTACCCGCCGCCCTGGAGCATCATCGCGACCAGGTTCTTGCCGATGTCGTGCAGGTCGCCCTTGACTGTGCCGACGACCACTTTGCCGGCCGGCTGGGCGCCAGACGCCGCCAGTTTGGGTTTGAGAATCTCCATGCCGCCGCGCATCGCCCGGGCGCTGATCAGCACTTCGGGGACGTAAATCAGGTTCTTGCGGAACCGCTCGCCGACCACCGACATACCGGAGACGAGCCCGTCGTTCAACACGGCGACCGGAGACACTCCCTCATCGAGGGCCGCCTGGACCTTGGCCTTGACCTCATCCTGCCTGCCGCGCATCAGCGAAATCGCCA
>CAZTQK010000485.1:0-4315 GCA_964615635.1 uncultured Planctomycetales bacterium | reverse complement strand
GGGAAGGCCGTGGGGTGTTGGCGCAACTCCTTGCAGCCATTATTATTGTGTCAATTGGTTGAGAACGAGAGCCAGTAAGGACGCCAGTGGCGACCTTCTTGGCCACCTTGAGAGAGGGCACTACTCTTGAGCAAGATCGCCGTGTTGCGAGAACTGCTGGCGTCGCCGGATACGCTGGTCATGCCCGATGCCTACGATCCGTTGAGCGCCCGGATCATCGAGAGCCTGGGGTTCAAGGCGGTACAATGCTCTGGTTACAGCTTCGCGCTGGCGGCGTGCTGTCCCTCTGAGGCAGCTTTCGGCTTCGAGCGGAATCTGACCCTGACAAGGAGCATTGTCGAGGCCGTGCGGGTGCCAGTCATGGCAGACGGCGAAGATGGCTTCGGCGATCCGCCGGTCGTTGCCGAGACCGTTCGTGCTTTTGTCCGCGCTGGGGTCGCGGGAGTCAATATCGAAGACCAGCTTCTCGGTCAACCCGCTTCCAATCGCGTCGTCGAGCGGCCCCTTATGATCGAGAAGATCAGAGCCGCACGCGAAGCGGCTCGGCAAGAAGGGCAGCCCGATCTCATCATCAACGGACGAACGGATGCGTTGTCTGTGGCTGCCGACCGTAACGAAGGATTGAACGAATCCATCGCTCGGGCCAATCTTTACCTTGAAGCCGGTGCGGACTTGGCCTTTGTCACGGGTGTCGCCACGGTGGAAGAGGTCAGAGTGTTAGTACAGGACATCCACGGCCCGGTGAGCATCGCGGCGGGATTGCCGAACAACATGCACACGTTGTCCATTGTGGACCTGAGAGCATGTGGTGTTCGGCGGGTGAGTCTCCCGGTGCTCGCCATCTTTGCCACCATTCGGTCACTCAATCGCAGTCTCGCGGCCTTGCGCGATTCTGAGGACTTCTCAACGATCTTGCAGGAATGTCTCTTGTGCTCAGGGGAAGACGTATCGAGATTGCTTGCGAAGTAACCCCTGTTTCGACGGCGCGTTATAAACAACGGGCAGAACCACCCGAGCAGCCACAGTTCGGCTCCGTGCCGCGAATCACTCCCTTGATGATGACCGCCTGCCACATGACGGCGATCCACGTTCTCACCACTCGTCAGAGAGCGAGGATACGCTGTCAATGCGCGGAAGCTCATCGTGATGAAGCTGGCAATCGCCGGCATCAGCAAGTTCCCAAGTTGACCTGCCGCAGGCAGGAAAGACGGATCAGCGGATCAGTTTCCTTTCAAGACTGTTGTTGACAGCGGACGAGTGGCCCGGTAGGATCAGCTTCGCTCTATTGCGGCAATCAACACTATGGCACTTGTGTATTTCCATTGAAGCTCCGTGTCGGCGGTGCCGATAATAGCGACCGGACAACGAAGGTAGGCAATGGCTGGAGGCCCTCCGGCCGACACTGTGCTCCGCGTATTCAATGTTTCGCACCCTCCATGTACTGCTGACGATCTTCGGCCTGTTGGCCTGCCCGATCAACTGCTTGTCGCAGGGATCGGTCGTCACGGGGGGTGCGCCTTCGGCGAAAGCCTGTTCGTGCTGCTCACCGAACTGCCCGTCAGACAACGAGAACAGCGATAGCCCAGAGCCAGGGCCGAACAGCCCGGATGGGAAGGGCGGCTCGTGCGTGTGCGACGGCTCCGTGGGCCGGACACCCAGACGGCCGCTCACTGAGGATCGGCCCACTCTCTCTGCGTCATGGGCCTTCATCGCCCCGAGCAGTCTGGATGCTAATATCACCCTCGAACGGCCGTTTGCCAACTGCCTCGATCCGTCTGCGTACTGGGCGGCATCGGGGAGAGAACTGCGCGTAGAGATTCGTTCTTTGCTCCTCTGAGCGCCACTGCGCTATAGGGCCGCTGCCCCGTAGCCTCTTCTGACGGCGCACCCGCGGAAAACCGCGTCGTAGAAAGCTTCATCGCCAGACAACTGGAACGCAGTCGCTTGCGATCCCCAACGTCTGGCGTGCCCAGAGCAAGCTTCGCGCACCTCGTTGCGCGAGGTAAACCCTGCACTCTGCTGCCATTGAGGAATACCGTGTTCAGACTCCGAATGCTGCCGTGGGAATACGGCATCCGCAACCTGTTCCGCCGCCCGACTCGAACCATCCTGACTCTCGCCGGGCTGACCACGGTGGTGCTCTTGGTGTTCGTGGTTGTCGCCTTCATCCGGGGGCTCGACGCCTCGATGGCCGTCAGCGGCGATCCCAGGGCTGTGCTCGTCTACTCGATCGGGGCCGCGGAGGACATCGAAAACTCGTCGGTTCAAGCTCGCATACCGGCACTCCTTTCGGCCAGCTTGCAGGGAATCGAGCGTCGTTACGGCGTGAGCTACGTCTCCCCCGAACTGTACGTGGCCACTCGAATCGCCGTGAACGAAGGACGGCCCATGATGGCCGTGGTTCGAGGCGTAACGCCGGCTGCGCCCCTGGTCCGACGCCAGGTGCAGATGACGAGCGGGAAGTGGCCGGCGGCCGGCGAAGTCCTGGTCGGACGGCTGGCCGCCACGAAGCTGGGCTGCACGCCGGTCTCTCTCGCCATCGGCAACACGGTGACGCTCGAAGGACGCCCGTATCGCATCAGCGGCCATTTCGCCGCCGGTGGCGCGGCCTTCGAGGCGGAGTTGTGGTTTCCGCTGGCAGACCTTCAGCAAGACATGAAGCGACAGGACTTGAGCCTGGTCGCCATGAGCCTAGCCAACGGGGCATCCGCATCAGAGGTCCAGCTATTCTGCAAGGAACGAGTCGATTTGGAACTTCAAGCCATTGCGGAAACGAAATACTACGCCCTCCTGCAAAGCCACTTTCGGCCCGTCCGCATCCTGGGTTGGGTCGTGGTTTGCCTGGTCGCAGGGGCCGGTATCTTCGCAGGGCTGAATACGATGTACGGCGCGGTGGTCGGAAGAGTCAAAGAGCTTTCCACCCTCCAGGCCCTCGGGTTTCGTCGGCGCTCGATCGCGCTGAGTCTCATCCAAGAAGCGACTCTGCTTTCCGCTACCGGGTCGCTCTTGGCTGCCGTGTTGGCCCTGGTGTTGGTCAACGGCACGGCGGTGCGTTTTACGATGGGCGCGTTCGCATTACGGGTTGATAGTGTATCCGTGCTGGTCGGATGCGGCACCGGACTGCTGCTGGGGCTGTTCGGTGCCGTTCCCCCAGCGGTGAAAGCGATGCGGCTCGCGGTCGTCCAAGGATTGAAGTCGGTCTAGTCATTGTTATCACAGGAAGGAGTACGTTATGCACACTCTCTTAACGCGGGGTTCATTGCTGTTTGTCGTCGGGCTTATTGCAGTCGGTTGCGGTCGCGGCGTGAATTCGCCGGCCGAAGGCTCCGGGGCGGGGACCACGCCAGTCGCCAACTCGGCCTATCGCCTGACGAGCGAACCGGCAGGTGCTCTGAATGTGAAGCTTGTCCGCACTTCCGCCAAGGACAACGACGAGGTTGTCGTGGCGGGTCGAATCGGCGGCGACGCGAACCCTTGGATCGACGGCATGGCGGCGTTCACGATCGTCGATCTCTCGCTGAAACCTTGCGAGGACGGGGCCTGCGGCAACCCTTACTGCGACGCGGATGATCTCCCCAACTCCAAGGCGATGGTGAAGGTTGTCGATGGCGACGGGAGCGTCGTCCCCACAGAAAGTCGGCAACTCCTTGGCGTCAAGGAATTGCAGACGGTCGTAGTCCAAGGCAAGGCCAAACGCGACGAGGCCGGCAATCTGACGATCCTCGCCAGCGGCGTCTTCGTCAGGCCATAGCGATCAGGAGTTGTGTTTGATGGCCAGTACCCTGGACCTCCGCCAGTTAGTCGTTGACCGTTCCGGCACCAAGGCTCCCAAGAGGAGCCGACGACGGAATCTGGTCACTCGGTACGTGATCCCTCTTGGGGTGATACTCGGCTTTGGCTCGGTGATCGTCTGGTCCGCCAGGGAGAGCCTTCTTTCCTCCAAGTCGGTCACGGTGGTCCCCGTGGTCCTCTCACGCGCGGAGGTCCAGCAGTCGGGAACGCCTCTGTTCCAGGCGGCGGGGTGGGTCGAACCACGGCCGAGCCCTGTGATGGTATCCGCATTGGCCGAGGGAATGGTCGATCAACTGCTGGTCGTCGCGGGTCAAGAGGTCAAGGCCGGCCAGCCGGTTGCCATGCTGGTGGATGCCGACGCCCGAATTGCCCTGGGCGACGCAGAGGCCGCTCTGCACTTGAAGGAAGCGGAACTCGCCGCAGCCCGAGCGACTTTCGTGGGAGCCCAGGCTCAAGTGGATCGCCCTGTCCATTTGCAGGCGTCCTTGGCCGACGCGGAATCGCTCCTGGCAAAGGTCAAGAC
>CAZTQK010000484.1:0-4328 GCA_964615635.1 uncultured Planctomycetales bacterium | reverse complement strand
GGACGGGTCGCGCCAGTACATCGATCCCTCACCGAAGCTGATCCCGCCTTTAGCGCCGGCGAAACGCTCAAACACACCCGTGAATTTGCCGTCGTCCTTGTGTGGGCAGATCCAACTGTGTTCGAAATCGACTGTCAGCCCGCTCTTGTAGACCAGATGGGCGACGTAGTAGTCCGTCACATCTCGCTGCGGGTCCATGTCCTTGAAGACGTCGCGACGGCCGACACCGGAGGCGGCCACGGGCATCTCGCTGGTGACCCAACTGATGACGTCCCATGAGTGGCAGGCCTGCTCGAGCATCCAGTCGCCGCTGAACTTTCGGCGACCGAGCCAGATGCGGGCGCCTTCGCCGGGCCTTCCGATCGGGCCCCAGTTGTTGTTCCAGGCCGCACGGCCATCGATCAGCTCGCCGAATTCGCCTTCTTTGATCCGCTTGATGCCCTCGATGTACAACTTGCTGGCTCGCCGCTGGAAACCGATCTGCCCGACAACCTTCGGGTTCTTCTTCTGGGCCTCGACCAAGGCATCGGCCTCGTTGGCCTCGATGCACATGGGCTTCTCGCCGTAGAAATGCTTGCCGGCGGCGAAGCAGGCCAGGTACACCGGCCCGTGCAGCCAGCAGGGCGTGGCCGACAGGATGGCGTCAATGTCATCACGAGCCAGAAGCTTGTTCCTGTAATCGTCAGGCTCTGTGTAGACGTCGATGGTCTCGCCTGTGGCAGCCTTGACCTTCTCGATTGCGGCCTTGCGGTTGTTGGGGTCCAGGTCGGCAAGAGCCTTGACGCTGATGTTCTTCTGCTTGAGCAGAACATCGAGCAGGCCCTGCCCCCGGCCGCCGATGCCGATGAGGCCGAAGCGAATCTTGCCATCAGGGCCGATCGTGCGGGGCGTCGGCCCGGCGGAAACCGCGATGGCCGGGCCTCTTCCGCCTGCCGCGGCACAACCGGCCGCAGTCGCTAAACCGGCCACAGCCGCCACTTTCATCGATGAAGCAAGGAAATCCCGCCGACTTGGATCGCTCTTGGTTGTCATAAGCGTGCTCCTCTGTAATTGAATTCGGTCACAATTTGTACTGTGGTATCTTCAGCAGCTCGCCGTCTTTCATGGCCGACTGGTGAGCCACAATGCCGCCGACGGTCATGTTCAGGGCCTGGGCGACGTCCACCAGTGGCTTGCGATCTTCGAGAATCGCGGTGACAAACTCGTTCATCAATTGGCCGTGCGAGCCCCCGTGGCCGCCGGCCTCGACCCCTGGCGGAAGCGGCGGGCGCTTGATATTCGGCAGATTCTTCTCCAACCCCTCATATTTGCCATAGAACGTGCCTCGCTGCCCGCGAATCCGTCCCATCTCGCCGCCTGCACCGGGACTGTCCCAACTGACCGCCATCCGCGCCGACCCGCCTTCACTGGTGCGGAACAGGGCGATCTCGGTGCCGAAGGGGTTCTTGTAGACGTTGTTCTCGGGCCGCAGGTGCGGGATGATGCTCGGCATCCCCATGCAGCAGACTTCGGTGAAGCTGCCACCTCCCACGCCGACGTAGTAGGCGTTCGAGTGCGTCGGATAGTACTGCGGCGGCAGGCCGATGCGCCAACCTTTGTACGAGTCGATCGGCACATCCATGTAGTGATAATATTCCCCTTCGGCGTAGACCAGCTTGCCGAAACCGCCGGCCTTGTAGATTTCGCGCATGGCGTGCAGATCGGCATGGAAGTACGAGGTCTCGAAGAGCATGTACTTCAGGCCCGTGGTCTTGACCGCCTCGAACAGCTTGTCGGCATCCTCAATCGAGCCGAAGCACGCGGGTACCGCCGAGCACGCGTGCTTGCCGTGCTTGAGCGCCATAATGGCCAAACGGGCGTGGCTCGGGGCGTCGGTCGCCACAAACACGGCTTCGATCTTCTTGTCCTTGATCATCTCTTCGGCCGAGGGATAGGTCTTGTCGCAGCGAACCACCTCGGCCAGCTTGGCGCACCTGCCCGGGTCGAGGTCGCTGACCGCCACGATCTCGACGTTCGGGTGCTTGTCGAAACTGAACGCCGCGCCGAAACTGCATACGCCGTAGCCGGCGATGCCGACGCGAACCTTGCGGTTCGAAACCGGCTTCCATTCCTTGGACGCGTTCGGATCGGTCGCTTCCTTCTCGAATCCCTGAATCACCTTCTCCTCGGATCGGGCTACCTGCGTTACCCCGAGAGCGGCAGCACCCAGGCCCACCGCTTGCAGAAATGAACGTCTTGTCGTGGAATCGCACATCGTGAATTCTCCTTATCTCTAGCACGCCGGTCGCCACCGCTCCGGCAAATCATTCAAGCGATAGCATGGCCTTGTACTCGGCCAGCCGCCCGTTGACTTCGTCGATAGTCACCTTTTCGATTCGCCGCAGACTGAAGTCCTCAATGGTGAAGGACGCGGTGATCGTGCCGTAGGCAAGGGCCTGTTTGAGCGTAGCCGCGCCGAAATCCTGTTGCGTGGCCAGGTAACCCATCATCCCGCCGGCGAAGCTGTCGCCCGCCCCGGTCGGGTCCTTGACCCCGGTCGTCGGGAAGGCCGGCAACACGGCCACCGTGTCCTTCGTGACCAGCATGACGCCATTCTCACCCTTCTTGACGACCACGAACCGCGGCCCCCATTCGATGATCCGTCGCCCGGCCAGCACCAGGTTGTGCTCATTCGTGAGCAGCCGGGCCTCGGCGTCGTTGAGAATCGCGCCCTGCACCATGCTGAACGTCTTGAGCAGGGCCGCCCGCTCGTTGGTGATCCAGAGATTGCGCGTGTCGGCCACAATCAGCCTCGGCGACTTGAGCTGGCCGACGAGGTCCTGCTGCAACGCGGGGTGCGTCGCCGCCAGGAAGACGTACTTGCTGTCAACAAACTGCGGCGGGATCTTCGGACCGGCCTCGGCCAGCACGTTCAGCTCGATGGCCGTGGTCTCCGCGTCGCTGGTCACCTGGTCATACTGGCCCGACCAGCGGAAGGTCTTGCTGCCCTTGCGGACCTCCAGCCCGGCCAGGTCGATGTTCCGTTTCGTGAGGAACGTGCGGAAATCGCTCGGGAAATCCTCACCGACGACGCCCACGAACCGCACCGGAACAAAGAGCGTGGCCGCGAACGAAAAATACACCGCCGATCCGCCATAGACGCCTTCGGCGTTGCCGAAGGGGCTCTTCACGTCGTCAATCGCGATACTGCCGGTCACCAGTAGTGACATCTATGGATCTCCATGAATCCAGAAAGCGTGCTCCCTCACTGTGGGATTCCCGGCCTCCATGAAAGGATGAAGGATGAAAAGCCCCGGTGTCCGCTCGACTCATCCTTCCTCCTTCATCCCTCGTCCTTTCTTCTCGCGGCGTTGTCGGTTACCGCGCCGACCGCCTCAGCAAGGGCAGTCTATAACGAGTCGGGAATGCTTGCCAGCGGACCGAATGGAAGGGAGGCAGTGCGGGTGCGTGACAGCTTAGGCGGGGAAGCGCTACGGCTTTTCCAGAACCGCGACCGTGAAGGAGCGGCACCCCTGTGATGCGGCCGCTTTCCGGTCTGGCCTCTGCCCTTGACCGGCTTGCGGGGCTCGGTCAAGGGCCCCTCGCTTACGCTCGGGGTTCTGAAAGAGCCGCCTAGATTGTCACGGAGCTGGGGGCGGTGTCAACAGAAACGCCCCGAGGCGCTGGGCCTCGGGGCATGGGTCGATATCGGGAGCGTCGTGAGAGAGTCTAGGCTGATTCCTTGCGTCGAGCCCTCTGGCTGAACAGGTCGACCTCTCCGCGGGCGACTTCCTCGGTCACAACGAAGCGGCCATTCTTGCCTTCTTCGGGCAGACGATACATGACCTCAAGCATGAGGTCTTCCATGACGCCGCGCAGGGCTCGGGCGCCGGTGTCGCGCTCCATTGCCCGCTCGGCGATGACCTTCAACGCCTGATCGGTGAATTCCAACTCGCATCCTTCCATCTCGAAGAATCGCTGGTACTGACGAATGAGTGCGTTCTTGGGCTCCGTCAGGATCTGGACCAGGATGTCGACGTCCAACTGGTTCAGCGCGGTGATCACCGGGAGCCGGCCGACCAGTTCGGGGATCATGCCGAACGTCACCAAATCGTCGGGCGTCACGTGCCTGAAGATGTTCTGCTCGCGAACCGTGCTGTCCTTGGTCGACTTGCCGCTCATCTCGCCGATGAAGCCGATGGCCGACTTGCCCAACCGCCGGCCGATGATCTCATCGAGGCCCACGAACGTGCCGCCGCAGATGAACAGAATGTGGGTCGTGTCCATCTGGATATACTGCTGCTCGGGGTGTTTCCGGCCGCCCTGCGGCGGGATGTTGGAGATGGTGC
>CAZTQK010000483.1:0-4331 GCA_964615635.1 uncultured Planctomycetales bacterium | reverse complement strand
GGATCCAGAGCGGCGGCGATTCGCAGGTCGTCAAGGCCCTGCCTTCGCTTTCCTACCCGGGCTTTCCCGCCGGACAGGGCGGCATTCAGCAGGAGACAATGCAGTTCGCGTGCTGCACCTTCGGGCGCAGCGGCCGGCCCATTACCGGGGGACTGGGCGGCGGCACTGCGCGGACGATCTATGAAAGCTTCCTGATCGATTTCGGCACGCAGGGCACGGATGATCCCGCCCAGTTCGGCTTCCGCGGTCATGAACTCTGGAACGGCGGCATCGGCGACGCGTTTGCCGCCGTGGCACTGTTCGTGAACCACTTCAGCGGCGTCGGCGCCTTATCGCTCAGAGTGGCCACCGCCAGCAGCGATACCACCGTACCGGTTTCCGGTGGCGGTCTGGATCTCAATGCCCTGGCCGGCGTTCACCTCGTCGTCATGAAGTATGCATTTCATCCCACCAACCCCGACGTGGTCTCCGTTTTTCTGGACCCGGTCGTCGCTGCAGGCGAGCCGGTCGTCCCTCAGGCTCAGATCTCGCTGCCGCTCAGCGATCTGTTCATCACGCACCAGGGGGCCTTCTCGCAGTTCACGTTCTCGGGCAGCGGCCACGTCCCCGGCGCCATCGACGAAATCCGGTGGGGCGACACTTTCGCCGATGTCGTTCCCGAGCCCGCGAGCGCGCTGCTGCTGGCGGTCTGTATGGGGGCGTTCCTGCCGCGTCGAAGATAGTTGACGGCGGTGGTCGAGGAGGTCGAGGTCATCCGCATCGGCTCCCTGGCCGAGGCGGTGGGCTTTCTCACCGGTCAACTACCCCTGGAACCGAAGATCATCGACATCAACGCCGTCTTTGCCGACGCCTCGCGCTACGAGCAAGGCTTCGCCGAGGTCCGAGGTCAGGAATCGGTCAAGCGGGCCGTCACCATCGCCGCCGCCAGCGGGGGGGAACATCATGCCGATAGGCCCATGCGGCAATAACACCCTTAAATAACGCAGATACAGGGTTTTATAAATGGGGACAGGACATTGCCCAGGGCTTGACATGAGCACATTCCGGTCCAAGTGATGCCCGGCACCCCGCAGGCGACTCCCGTAGGAGTAAACAGAGCCCGACAAGCCCGATTCTTCTATCAACACTCAAGTGATTTTGAAAAACGGACACTTTTGCTCAGTCCAAGGGGGTTGGCGCCCACAATCGACTTTCGGGCGGCGGCATTCAGCGGTAGAATGCCAGTGACCCAATTGAGGCGATCTGTCCAATGGCCAAAGAACTCGGCGACATCGACGCTGGATTCTATCTGGGACATCCCGGATCAATCACTGGAAAGGAAAGCAATATGAAACCATTCACAACTTGTGCTGCGTTCTTCTGCCTCTGCGTGCTTTGGTGTTCTATCAGCCGAGCACATGACGAGACCGCATGCACACCTCTTTATGATGCCGCGGGAAACCCAATCGGCATGATCGATCCTACGGGCCAATTGATATCCCAGACAGTCCATGCCTCCAATCCGCGCCTTGTCAAGCCAGGGTATGGTGTTCCTTCTCCGCCTGCCACAGAACAAGGTGCTGCAATGGCGGCACCGACTGGCGAGGCCAGCCCTCATACCATTGACAGGATCAATCTGGCTTCATATTACTATGATAACTATTCGCCGTCTTCCGGAATGATCATTGGCAGTCGGGTGACCACTTACGATCTCAGTGACGGTTCTTCCTGGTCCAGTGGCGCAGGGTCCAGTTCATATGGGGTAATGCAATTCGATCGGATGGAAATCAATGGGTCCGTTGCCCGCTTCTATTTCACCCATAATAATCTTTTCCTGAGGAAGACCGATTATAACAGCGGAAATCATTCAGCGAATTTTGAACTCCACATAGACGGCCCGCTGGTGATTGTCGCACAAGCAGGATCTCAACAGGGAGTGCTTGAAGGTCAAGCCCTGATCGTCAGCGATCAGCCGGCAAACTACACGGATTCACGTTTCAATTACCTCACGGCCATACCGGGGAGCGTGGTCAGGTTTCGAATCTCGTACGGGCTCAGGGGGTCAGCGACGTTTTCTTCTGGCCTCTTTGATACCTCTTTTACTTTTACCTACAATGGTGTCATTCATTTGACTGATGTCGTCTATTCTCCGCCGCTGCTCGACGTTGCCCTCCTGGGTCCCCCGATGGTGCCCGAGGATGCCGTGGTTTCGTACTCTGCCCTGGCTACATTCCAACCTGATACCCAGAGACTGGTTACTGCTGACTCGCAATGGTCATGCTCCGATCCGGATATTGCCTCATTTATCTCTCCCGGGAAGCTGCGAATCGGCCCCGTCGAGCAGGACACCGAGTTAACGTTGTACGTTACCTATACAGACCAGGGGATCGAAAAAACCGGGCAGAGAATCATCACGGTGGTCGATGTCGATTCGGCTACGACTGATATCGGTTGGCCGATGTACCAGGCCAACGAACGGCATGACGGTTACCTGCCTGTTGCGCTGGAGAAAGACCAATTCACGCAGTTATGGCAGACGACGATCGGCACGGGCACTGCCTTGAACCGGATCACTGCAGCAGCAGGGAAGGTGTTTACTTCCGGCAAAGGCAAACGGATCGATGTTGTCGACAGCCAGACAGGCAGTGTGCTCTGGACGGAGTTGCTGGGAAGCTATGGTCACGGTTCGTTCCCGAGTTACGCCAACGGAATGGTCTATTTTCAGACGGGTAATCACGGCAGCGACACCTGGCTGAGGGCATATGACGCCGAATCGGGCCAGCAGGTCTTCAAAGTGCCTCATTCGGCCCAGTGGGAAGACTACTACGCGCCCACTATCTACGATGGCAAGGTATACATCAACGGCGGCTATTATGGTGGGGCATACTGTTTCGACGCCTATTCCGGTCATCAGGACTGGTTTATTGGCTTGCCCCAATACGATGATTGGACACCTGCCGTCGACGAAGAGTATGTATATGCCTATGTGGGGGAATACTCGCCCGGCCTGTATGTCATCAGTCGCTTAACAGGCAGCCTGGCATTCAGAATCCCGGATCCTGATTTTGACTGGAACGGCTGGAGTATGAATCTGGCGCCCGTGATCGGTGGACAAGGCAACGTTCTAGCTATTCACGATGGTCGCCTAATCAGTTTTGATGTTGACAACCAGACGATCGCGTACCAGATTCAACAACGGTTTACGGGGCAAGTGTCTGTTGCCAAGGGTAGCATCTATGCAATCAATGATGGCAACATTGATATTCGTGACGAATTGACGGGAGATCTTCTTCATACCATCGATATTTCGGACAGTTTCTATGACGCCATGATTGTGACCGACTCGCACATTATTGCTCGTTCACAATCCAACACTTATGCAATCTCTCTCGACACCAAAGCGGTAGAGTGGCAATGCTCATTGAGCGGATATATGGCGATGAGTGACGATAGGTTATATATTGCCGACGGCGCTGGCCGCTTGACTGCCGTTTCCGCCTCCACTGCCATATCAACCACCCCGCCGGTAGCGGATGCGGGAGAAGATCTGGAAATTGACGCAGGATCAGGTTGCATGGCTATGGCGACACTGAATGGTTCGGGATCTTCAGACGCCGATGGCGATGAGCTTACGTATCGCTGGTATTATGAAGGCCAGTTGTTGGGTGAAGGTGTGGAGATCGAGGCTGAGGTTGGTTTAGGTGTGCACGTGTTTACCTTGATCGTGAACGATGGCAGATATGATTCGGAGCCGGATGATGTGTTGTTAACGGTTGAGGACAATACGGAACCTGTTGTTGTGCTGGGCGAGATGTTGGAGATTTGGCCGCCGAACCACAAGTATCAGGAATTCAACCTGTCTGACTTGGTGGTTAGCGTCGTTGATAACTGCAGCGGTGTGCTGGACGTCAATGCCGTGGGGAAGATCGTCTCGATCTGCAGCGATGAGCCGGAAATCGGCGACGACATCGTTATTCAGAGCGACAGTTCGTTTAAGTTGCGGGCTGAGCGACAGGGGAGGGGTAACGGCAGGGTGTATAGCGTTACCTTTGAGATCGTTGACGAGGCTGGTAACGTCACGCTAACCACGGGCTACGTAGGCGTGCCCCATGACCAATCCGGTAAGCCACCGGTCAATGACTCAGCCGGCAGTGTCCGCGGTGAAAACAAGCGATGAAGAGACGGGACGTCGCTGATCGCTCGGGCGTGGTCGCCGATATCGAGGTCGTCGTCGCCGCCGCCGGTGGGCACGACAGCACGACAATAGGCTTCAACGTCGGTACCACATGCAAATGATCAATTGCAAAGGCGTTACACGCAGGATGGGCAGTCACTCTGGGGTCGAACGTCTG
>CAZTQK010000482.1:0-4341 GCA_964615635.1 uncultured Planctomycetales bacterium | reverse complement strand
CAGACTCTCTACCGGGCCAACGGCGACCGTCTCGACGGCCTGCCGTTCGATCTGTTCGCCAAAGACCCGGCCGCGATCCGCAAGGCGGTCGGTGAAGTCATCGAGAAAGAAGGCGCGGAGATTCGTCTGCCCAGCGTGAACAAGCAGCAGTGGCATCTGGCGATCCTTCGTTCCGGTCAGGGGGCGGACGCCCGGGCGGTCTGGCTCGACTACGACTCCGGTGGAGCCCACAGTCACGCCGACGGCATGAACCTCGGCCTCTACGCCAAGGGCCTCGACCTGATGCCGGAGTTCGGCTACCCGCCCGTGCAGTTCGGCGGATGGGATTCGCCGCGGGCCCGCTGGTACACCATGACCGCCGCCCACAACACGGTGACCGTCGACGGACAGAACACGAGCCCCGGCGCGGGGCAGACGACGCTCTGGTTTGACGGCCGGCAGGTCCACGCCATCCGCGCCGCCGGACCGGCAGTGAATCAGGGTCGTCGCTTCGAGCGGACAGTGGTTCTGGTCGATGTGTCACCGAGCGACTTCTACGTGTTTGACACGTTCCGCATCGCCGGGGGTGCGGATCACGCCAAGTTTACCCAGAGCCATTTCGGCGAGGCCGCAGCAACAGGTCTCAACCTCCAACCCACCGCCGACTACGGTCACAACACCCAGATGCGCAACTGCCGCATGGATCCGAAGCCTCAACCCGGCTGGCGCGTCGACTGGGTCATCGACGATCACTACAAGTACCTGCCTCCCGACTCCCAGGTCCGCATGCGTTACACCGACCTGACCTCGGACGTCCAGGCCGGTCTCGTCGAAGGCTGGATTGTCGCCGGCGGCTACAACTCGTCCGGCGAGGTCTGGATCCCCCGCGTGCTGGTCCGTCGGCAGGCCGAGGCCGGCCGGCCGCTCGAATCGACATTTGTCTCGGTGATCGAGCCGTACGCAACCCAACCGATCGCCACATCTATCCGCCGACTTGCGCTCCAATCGGTCAGCGGCGCAACCCTGGCCGACAGCAACGTGGCGGTGCTGGTGACCCTCGCCGACGGCCGTCAGGATGTGATCGTGGCCCGCGATCCCGAGGACAAAGCTGCGGCCGGCCTGCTGCTCCAACCCGATTTCAGCATCCGAATGGACGCCGACCTGGTTCTGCTCCGCCTGAAGCCCGACGGTGCCGCCGAGTCGGCCGCCCTGTGCCGCGGATCGCGGATGGTATACAAGAGCCTCGAGATCAAGGTACCCGAAGGGGCCGATTCCGCTGAATGGCCTCCGGCAGCCGCTCCTCATACAAAGGAGAAAAGCCGGTGACACGAAACCGACGCCGCCCAGGCCAGGGTTTCTTCGTCCTGCCCGCGACGGCAGCTTTGGTCCTGACCCTGGCCGCGACGACTCACGCCTGGCCGGGACATGACTGGAATGAGTGGAAGAAGGTCACCACCTGGGCAAGGCCCGAACTGAAGACCGATCAGGCGGGCCGCAAAGACCTTGCCCCGTTGCTGGAGACCCGCGAGGGCGATGGAAAACAGATCGACGGCATCAGGGCATGGGAGGCCAAGCGCGCTCGCATTGCCGATGCCCTCGCTCGCATCATTGGCGAACCGACCGGCCTGACCGTCCTGCCGCCCGAGGCCCAACAAGACAAGGAGGAGACGCTCGATGACCATGTCCGAAGGCGCATCCGCATTCGGACGGAGGCCGATGACTGGATCCCCGCGTATCTTCTGCTCCCCAAGAACATGCCCAGCATGCGCTTGCCGACGATGATCTGCCTGCACCAGACGGTGCCCCAGGGCAAGGATGAGCCCTGCGGTATCAAGGGCAGCCCCGATCTGTCTTTCGCCCTGCAACTGGTTCGTCGCGGCTACGTCTGTATCGCACCCGATGTCATCGGTTTCGGCGAGCGCATCCCCGCCGGTGCGCAGCCCTACGCCAACAGCCTTGATTTCTACCGCAGGCACCCGAAGTGGTCCTTCGTCGGCAAGATGAACTGGGACATCGCCCGGATCATCGACTGGCTTGAGACACAGCCCTTCGTCGACTCGCTACAGATCGGCTGCGTCGGGCACTCTCACGGCGCGTACGGCTCGCTGTACGCCGCCGCGTTCGAACCGCGCATCTCGGCGGTCATCGCCAGTTGCGGATTCACCACGCTGCGCAGCGATCCGAAGCCCGATCGCTGGTCGCACCTGACCGCCTTGATACCGCAACTCGGCACCTACTTGCCCGATGTAGCCTCGATCCCCTTTGACTGGCACGAGATCTGCGCCCTCGTGGCACCGCGCCCGTTGTTCGTGTGGTACGCCACCAAGGATACGATCTTCCCCAACACCGACAATCTCGACGCTGTCTTTCAACAGGTGCGAACCGTCTACGGCCTGTACGGTGCCGCTCCTGAGCTGCGATGGCAGGCCTTCGACGGCGAGCACCGGTTTCCGGCCGAAGGCAGAGAGGCGGCCTACAACTGGCTCGCAGAACGATTCTTCCCTGTCGGCGACGTCCACGCCATCCCGACGAGTCTGGATGCCTGGCAGAAACAACGTGAGGCGCTCAAAAACGTAATTGTCCGCTCGGTCGGAAAACCGGCAACTCAACCCGCGCCGGCCGAGCCGAAGACGGTTTCAATTGTCGATGTGGGCAAACACGAGCGGCGGCTGATCCAGTACACCGGGTTCTGCGGAGACCTCGTCAGGGCCTACTTCTGTCAGCCAAAGGAAAAGCGCGGGCTGCTGCCGGGTGTCCTGGTCCTGCACCAGACCGTCCCTCAGGGTAAAGATGAATCTGTCGGTCTGAAGGGCGAGAAGTCCTTGGCTTTCGGCTCAGACCTTGCCGATCGCGAATACATCACTCTCTCCCCCAATTCCATCACGGCCGGCGAGCGGATCGACAAGTACGGTGCGTTTGATACGCGCGGGCATTACCTGGCGTGTCCTGATCTCTCGGCCATGGGCCGGATGCTCTACGACGCTCAACGGGCGCTCGATGTGCTGGTTGCGGCCGAGGGTGTCGATCGGCAGCGCATTGGCGTCATTGGCCATTCGCTGGGAGCGGAAGAGGCTCTCATGTTGACGGCCTTCGACGATCGCGTGGCGGCGACCATCGCCAGTTGCGGTTATGCGACCTTCAGAGCGGAGAGGGATCGCACGCGTTGGGCTCGCGATCACTGGTTCAGCTACATGCCCCGGCTGCGCCCGGTGTTTCAGGCGGGCCGATTGCCGCACTGGGATTGGGACGACGTGCTGCGGCTGGCGGCCCCACGGGCGGTTTATCAGTACAACACCCAAGACGACCAGATCTTCCCCGAGTCCGAGAGCGCTTACGAAGCCGGCGAGGCAGCCCGGGCGATCTGGGGGCTTTACGGTCGTGAGGCATCGCTGGTCAACGTGCTAAGGCCGGGCAAACACGCGATCGCCGAACAGGACAAGCTGGAGATGTACAACTGGTTTGATCGCCAATTCAAAGGGGAGTAATCGCTACACGCATCTTCGCCGTCATGGTCCTGCAACTGACCGGCACCCTGGTCTCCCCCTTGAGCAACTCAAGCGCCTTGTCGTGGTCTGTGGCGAGAGCAGAAAGCCTGAGGCGCCTGCCGCCGGCGGCGTTTTCGAGAAGGGCATGCTGACGCGGATCGCCTCACCTCTGTGCTGGTTGTGTTAGCGGAGGAAAGGCTGCTCTCTTGCGGATCTCGCGGTTCATCTCCATGCTGCAGAACTTGGGGCCGCACATGCTGCAGAAGTGGCCCGTGCGGGCGTCTTTCTCCGAAAGGCTCTGTTCGTGGAATGATCGGGCCTTCTCGGGGTCGAGCGACAGGTTGAACTGGTCTTCCCATCGGAAATCGAAGCGGGCCTGGCCCAGCAGGTTGTCGCGGTACTGTGCTCCGGGGTGGCCCTTGGCCAGATCGGCGGCGTGGGCGGCGATCTTGTAGGCCAGTACGCCCTCTCGGACGTCGTCGCGGTCAGGCAGACCCAGATGCTCCTTCGGAATGACGTAACACAGCATGGCCGCACCGTACCAGCCGATCATGGCCGCCCCAATGGCGCTGGCCAGGTGGTCGTAGCCGGCGGCAATGTCCGAGATGACCGGGCCAAGCGTGTAGAATGGGGCCTCGTCGCACCACTCAAGCTGGCGGGTCACGTTCTCCTGGATCATGTGCATGGGTACGTGTCCTGGGCCTTCGTTCATGATTTGGACATTGTGTTCCCATGCTCGTCGGGTCAGCTCACCCTGCGTCTTCAACTCGGCGAACTGAGCGTTGTCGTTGGCGTCAGCCAGGCATCCGGGCCGCAAGCCGTCACCGATGGAAATGGCGACGTCATACGCGGCCATGATCTCGCAGATCTCGTCCCA
>CAZTQK010000481.1:0-4395 GCA_964615635.1 uncultured Planctomycetales bacterium | reverse complement strand
GAACCGACGGACACCCGGGCCGAACCGTGGAAGCTGGATTTCCAGATCTGAGGGTCCGGGGTTGAGGGTCCAGCGGGTGCCCCGCCCAGGTTCGCCGGGTGCCACTGGCAGCTTGCCTGCCAGTGTCTTCTGTCGCCCAAGCCTCCTTCTTGCACCATCACCCCGTCCTCGCCTACCATGATGACCCTGCAACCGTCCTGGTAACGCGAGGGACACATGGACTCGACCGCCCCGACTGCAACGTCCGCCCCTCTTCCACCTCGTGCCGACCTCCTCGCCGACGCCCGCTGCCTGCAGTGCGGCTATTCCCTCCGCGGCCTGCCCGAGAACCGCTGCCCAGAGTGCGGGAGGGCGTTTGACCCGGCTGATTTCGCCGACGCCTTCCTGCCGCTGTGGCCGCAACTGTTCATGTGGTATCTGATCGCGATCGTGGTGCGGTCATTAACTGAGTTGCCGCGTACGATCGATCTCCTCTCGTCCTTGGCCACCACGCTGACAACCCAAACGCATCTTCATAACGCTGCCATAGATGTCACCAGTGGTCTAATCGGGATAACGGTGCCGGCTCTCGGCCTGCCAGCCATCTGGGGACTCTACTGGCGGCGAGACTGGGCGCGCAAGATCTCAATTCCCATCTTCGTGGTTGCGTGCCTGTATGCACTCGCGTGGCTCGGACCAGTCCCAGGACGGGCCGCAGGTGGTCCGTTTCTCAAGGACCTTGTTGGCATGCTGATCCGAGCTTCAACAACACTCGCTTCAGGTGTTCTGCCTGCGCTGCTGATCGTATTTCTGCTCACCGGACTGCGTCCGCACTCGCTGATCTGTCGTCAGGCAGAACAAACTCCCCTGCTATCGCTGAAGTCCATTCATCCGAAACAAGATTGGCTTCTCTTGACATGCTGGCTCCTTGTCGGCTCCGGCACCGCCGGGGTGCTGTGGGGGACAGCCTCGCTTAACGCCCTGTTGGAATGGGGCAATTGGCTTGGAGTACTCTATCAGGGCAGATGGAGGCGTGAATGGGTTGTCGTCATCTCTGTCGCCAGGTTCGCGGCCGCGACATGCGCAGTACTTGCGGCGGTGTGGATCTGGCGAAGACCCGAGAGATTGCGGCCGACATTGGCGGGCGTGGCTATCCTCTCAGCAATCCCGACGCCTCTGGGCATTCTCCTCTCCATGAGCCGCACTGCAAATCTCCGACTCACCTGCATCTGTCAGTCAGTCTGGCCGGACCTGAAGGGACCGCTCCTCGTGCCGCTGGTCCTGCTGCTGTTCGCGTTCCTGGCCGTCAAGCGGGAAGACATCGATCGACTGGCCCGGAATGATAGATCTGCGACGGGATAATCCGTGGTACGTTGCCCAACAGGGGACAGGGCAAGCGGGCTTGACGAGCCACGGGGTTCATCCCCGTGGTTCTGTCCACGCGATCCAACCGGCGGCATAAAGCCGCCGGCTCGTCAAGACGTCTGGCTGATCGCTGAAAGCTGACAGCTATTCCGCCACTCCCGTGGCGACTGCCGCGGCGAAATTCTCCGTATGCGTAATCGAAATGAGAATATCCGTGATGCCCAGGGACTCCGCCACCTGCTTGCATTCGTCGCAGAGGGTCACATACGGCCGGCCGGCCGCGTCGTTGAGAATCTCCATGTCGCGCCAGGCGATCTTGCCCTTCCAGCCGGTGCCCAAGACCTTGAGGATGGCCTCTTTGGCCGCGAAACGGCCGGCCAGCCGCGGGACCGGGTCGCGGTGCGCCCTGACGTAAGCCAGCTCGGCCGGCGTCAGCAGGCGATCGGTCAGGCGATCGCCGTGCCGCTGCCAGACGTCGCGGATCCGCTGACACTCGATCAGGTCGATGCCCTGGGCAATAATTCGCATGGGCAATAAGGTAACAAGGCTGGCGTACAAGTGGAAGTGTCTCCATGAGGCACGCGGAGTACTCGACGCCAAGGATGAAGGATGAAGGCGGAAGGATGAATCAAGGCGAAACCAGAACGCGCGCGACCTCGCGGACAACTCGATTTTGCCCGCTACGGCTGCTATAAAACGCCGTCGAGGGATTCCATGGGTGTCGAAGAACTGCTCGAAGGCCTGACCGAACCGCAGAAGGAGGCGGTGACGCATGCGCACGGTCCGCTGTTGGTGCTGGCCGGACCGGGGAGCGGCAAGACGCGGGTCATCACCCACCGGACCGCCTACCTCGCCCGGACGGTAACCGAGGCGCGGCACATCCTGGCCTTGACCTTCACGAATAAGGCGGCCAACGAAATGGCCGAGCGGATCCGCCACTTGGCCGTCGAACCGGGCGTCACCTGCTGCACGTTTCACTCGCTGTGCGCCCGGCTGCTGCGAACATACGCCGACCGGGCCGGCCTGACACCGAACTTCTCCATCTTCGACCAGGCCGACCAAACGGCGGCCATGAAGCAGGCCATCGGGCGATGCGAGTTATCAACCGACAACTATCCGCCGGTCAAAATGCTTGAAGCGGTCAGCCAGGCCAAAAACGACATGGTCCTGCCCGAGGAATATGAAGCATACGCCAAAGACTGGTCTGCCAGGTCCATCATTCCGATCTACGAAGCCTATCAGAAGGTCCTGGCCGAGCAGAATGCTCTCGATTTCGACGACCTGCTGCTGAAGATGGCCTACCTGCTGGGCGACGACGCCGAGCTGCGCGATCAGCTTCAAGATCGTTACCGCTTCGTGCTGGTCGACGAGTACCAGGATACCAACCACGCTCAGTACCTGATTGCCCGCGGCCTGGCACTCGATCATGAGAACCTATGCGTGACCGGCGACCCCGACCAGTCCATCTACGGCTGGCGGGGTGCGAACATCCACAACATCCTCGAGTTCGAGGAGGACTTCCCGAAAGCCAAGGTCGTCCGGCTGGAGAAGAACTACCGCTCGACGCCGCAGATCCTGGCCGCCGCCGACGCGGTGATTCGCCACAACCAGAAGCGAAAGCACAAGGGACTCTGGACCGACAACAGCAGCGGTCCGCCGGTTCACGTGGTCGAAGCCGACGATGCACAGCAGGAAGCCGCCCTGGTCGCCGAGACCATCGCCGAGCACATCGACCACGGCGGCAAGTACGACGACGTGGCGGTGTTCTACCGGATCAACGCTCTGTCACGACTGATCGAGGAGGCTTTGCGGAAGCGCCACATCACCTACCAGGTCGCCCGCGGAGTCTCGTTCTTCCAACGCAAGGAAGTGAAGGACACGCTCGCTTATCTGCGGCTGGCGGCCAACCCCAAGGATCGGGTCTCATTTCTGCGGATCATCAACGTGCCGACGCGGGGAATCGGCGACACGACAGTCGAGCGGATCATCGAGAGGGCCGACGAGGCCGGGCTTTCTCCACTGGAGATTCTGACCGAGCCGAGCAGGCTCAAGGTCTCCGCCCACACCGGGGAACGCATCGCATGGTTTGTCGGGCTGATCGGCGAGATTGTCAGAATCGCGGCCGACGAGAACGTCACCGCGGCCGTCCGGCACGCCGTTCTGCACAGCGGCCTGCGGGCATCCTGGAACCAGGCCAAGGATGACGACGCCGCCCGGAATGCCGACGAACTCATCGCCGATGCCGCGGAATACGACCGCGATCACCCCGAGGGCGGGTCTCTGGTCGACTGGCTCCAGCAGGTCAGCCTGATGAGCGAGATCGACTCCGTCGATCCGGAGATGGGGGCCGTGACGTTGATGACCCTGCACGCGGCAAAGGGACTCGAATTCGACCGCGTGTTCATCATCGGAGTCGAAGACGGCATATTGCCCTATCGCCGTCACGAAGACCGCGAGGCCGACATGGAGGAAGAGCGGCGACTCTGCTTTGTGGGCATGACGCGGGCCCGACAGTCGTTGACACTGACCTCTGCGCGGTTCCGGATGCTTCGCGGCCGAGGAAGTCGAAGCGCTCGCTCCGTCTTCCTGACCGAACTGCCGCGCGAACAGGTCGAGTGGCTGGCCCTTCCCTCCGAGCGTGCCACCGGAGACAATCGCGGCTATGATGAGGAGGGCGCCGAGGCCATGGCGGCCAAGTACGCCGACTGGCAGTGCGGCCGGCTTGTTCGGCACGAAGACTACGGAGTGGGGCAGATCCTGTGGCTCCGCCCGGCCGGCAGAGGGGTATGTGCGGGCATCCGATTCAAGAACGACGGCAGCGAACGAACCTTTGTTATCGAACACGCGGACGCCAAGTTGCAGGAGGTTGAATACGACGATTCAGGATGGGACTCATGACCACCGAATCCACGCCAAAACTCGCAACGAAGCATGTGATGGACGAACGTCTTGGCGAGCACAAGCTCACCCAGGCCGATCTGCAGGCCCTGGCCCCCAAGGTGGCTGAGATTCTCAAGTAGATCGTCGCCGAGCGGGCCAACGGCGAGCACC
>CAZTQK010000480.1:0-4417 GCA_964615635.1 uncultured Planctomycetales bacterium | reverse complement strand
AGGTCGGCTACCCCCAGAACTTCGCGGGCGTCGGCACCAGCGACAAGACCGTCCTCGCCTACCGCGAGCATCTCAAGCAGTTCATCGAGATCGTCAAACCGGACCTCATCAGCTACGATCATTACCACTTTCTCCTGAGCGGCGACGGCAGCCAGTATTTCCTGAACCTTGCACTGATCCGGCAAGCGGCCCAGGAGGCAGGCAAGCCGTTCCTGAACATCGTCCAGGCCTGCAACGGCGAGAAGGTCTGGCGGCTGCCCAACGCCGCCGAGATGCGCTGGCTGGCATACACAACCATGGCCTACGGCGGACGGGGGATCAGCTACTTCGTCTACTGGATGCCCAAGGTCTACGGCGGGATTTACCAGGACGGCAAACCCTCGCCACTGGCCAGAGTGGTTGCCGATCTCAACGGCGAGATGGCCAAGCTGGGCCCGGCGTTGCTGCGGCTCGATTCGACGGGCGTCTACCACACCGCCCCGCTGCCTTACGGAACGCAGGCGGTCCCAGCCAACGCGCCGGTGCAGGTCGTCGGCAAGGGCGAGTTCGTGCTCGGCTTGTTCGGCGAATCCGGGCGGACAACGAGCTTCATGATCGTCAATCGCAGCTACAAGGAACCGGCGGAGGCGGAGCTGAAGATTGCGATCCCTGGGCGCAAGCTTCAGGAACTCGACCGCAAGACGGGCAAGTGGTCCGAAGGTGAAACCCTGCCCGCGGACCGCCAGGTGAAGGTCAGACTCGACCCGGGCGACGGACGACTGTTCCGGACCGTCGAAAGATAGGGGCCTGGTCACCACCGGCGGGCCGGCCCTCAAGTCAAATGAGAGAAGAGAGATTGCCATTCAGGGTGGTGATCGTTCCGTCGTTCAATCAGGTCACGAGCTGTCCCTGATGAAGCCTGTTTCGGCAGCGTTTGCCAAGCTGCTGCAGTGGCTCCCATCTCGCGCTGGTGAGGGAGTCATCCCCGCCGCCGGATCTCCTCGACTCGGTTGATGAATACCTGTGTATCCTCGCGCACCTGTCGGACAAAGCTGTTGTCCTCGGCCCGACCCAGAACCACCTCCATCTCCTCCGGCGTCTGGTAGACCATTCTGCGGAAGGGGTCCTCATCGTCTTTCTTGCGGGAGCTGAAAACGGCCTCAGAGATGTGGTTCTGAATCTGTACCGCGCGGTCCAGTGCGGCATGCCACTGGTCCGTGGACAATAAACTGCTCCCCAGCAGATGGGTGAGACAGTCGAACGCATGCTGCTGCTTGTCCAACGGGTACTTAGCCCACCAGCCGTCAAACACCCGGTGGATGGCGTGCCATGTCTTGTACTGCTCCTGCTCGATTCCGGAAAGCAGGGCCTCCAAGTCGTCTGCTCGCACAATCTGTCCGCCGACGTTCACCCAGTCTTGCCGCCGCGGGCCGGCCAAGGCCTCGCCGGCCGACGCCAGGGTTGCCTGCGGCTCGGTCGTGAGGTAGTCAATCACGTTTCGCACGCCGTAGTAGTGAAGCATGTCGTGGTAGGCCAGGTAACCCTGCCGAGCTTTCAGAACAACCACCTTGCGCGACGATTTCTCAGCCCCTTCGGCCAAGACCTCCAGTCCGTCCGTTTCGGCGGGCGACTCCGCAAAAAGCCGCCGGCCCATCTCGGCCAGTGCGTCCGGTGACATTTGCTCGGCAGTTTTGCCCTGGCTGCGCAGGTCCGCCTTTGCCACCCACGTCTCCAGCAGCCTCACGGCCGTGAAGATCTCCTCCACCGTGTCCGGTGCGAGGTAGTCGAACTCGACGTGCTGGCATTTGGCCTTGCGCTTGTCGCGAGCCCGGAACTTCCACATGTTGCGGGCCAGGGCGTACATGTTGTGGCGCCACCACCAGGCCGGCACGATCCGGAGCCGGTCGCCTGCCTGGTCGTTGCTCACCAGGCAGAAGGGCAGACGAATGTCCATCTCCGCCGGATAATCGCCGCGGGCCAACAGCGTAAACGAAGCGAACCGGCAGTTGTGCTTGACGCTGGCGCAGAGCCCCGGCCAAAAGCCGCGCCCCGCATGGACCTCGCCGTCAGGCGCCCGGCTGTTGTGGTTGGAGCCAATGGTGGCCCCCGCGGCGATGTTGCTCTGCCCCATGACCAACGAGGCGATAAGGAACGAGTTGTTGTGGTGCTGCTCGTGGGCGGGGAACACCAGGTTGTTGAGGATCTCGCAGCAGGAGACCGTCGAGTTGTCGCCCAGGTAGGAATGAATGAGCCGGGCACCATACTTGAGGTTGCTGTTGTAGCCCATGATGAACCGGACCGCCTTGCAGCCGTAGAAGACATGGCTGCCGGGCATGACAATGCCGTTGACCATTTCGACACCTTCGCCGATCTGGGTCGGCTCCGCGTCGGTCGAGTTGATGGTCAGGTTCTTGAGCTTGTTGGCCCCCTTGATATAGCAGCAGTCGCCGATCTTGACGTCCTTGATGATTCCCGTGTTCTTGATAACGCAGTCTCTGCCGATCGTACCGTAGATGCCCCGGTGCGCGTCGAACGCATGCTGGGTAATATCAACGAGGCGGGCCATGAGCCTGGGCCGATCGCGATAACGGGACCACAGATACGCGTCACCGGTCGTCATGCCGTCAAAGGGCATCACCCGACGGCCTCCCGACTCGTTGATCAGGTCCATCCACACCCGAACCTCTTCCGATTCCCCCTCTTTGATGATCCCGTTGCCGAACTTGGCGTGATTGGTGGTGTGGGCCTCGTCGACGTTCAGCAGGATGCAATGGTCGCCAATGATGTAGTGGGCCAGATACCGCGCGTGATGGATGGCCACATCGTCGCCGAAATCGCAGGCGATGATCCGGCTGTCGGTTATCCCCACCGGTACGCGCATGTCGTGATGATCGAGCATGACCTCTTCGAGCCGGCCGATCCGCACCAGCCCATAGAACTCGCATCGCTTGATTCGATGCGGCGCGAACTGCTCGGTGACGCGGATGTTGTCCCAACTGTCGGCGGTGTTGCCGTTGCGGATCAGAACCTCGATCTCGTCGGCCCGGAGGTTTCGATATCGGTCGGGCAGGCTCGGACACTGCAGATCGCGCAGGTAATGCTCATTCTTGCCCGGCGGCACGTATGGGCCTTCAATGAAATCATGGCCCAAGGTCTGGATTGGAAGAATGCGAAGATCGCTCATGAATGGCTTCCCATGTAACCGCGTGTTCGCCACATGCCACTGAATCGGGACCCGGCGCCGCCAAGGGCAGTCTCGATCACACCAACATAACATGTCGGCAGACACTTGTCCTGATCTTCTGCGGATTCTCGTTCAGTCGCACCGGACGGCGGCAAGGTTTGCGTCGACCGTTGGCGGTCATTAGGATTCGCGCCACCAGGAGTACCAAGATGACCGACCCGGCGACGCTGATCATTCTGGCCAGTGCCATTGCGGCATGGTGGGTGGTCTGCCCCGGCGGGATCTCGGTCCGTCGCAAAGCCGTTCTTGCGGCAGTTGTGCCGGCGGCCGTGCTGATCGTCCGAGTGATTGGCGACGCACGTCTGGCTCTCGACGCCGTATCGGCAGGGATGGTGGTTCTTGTCGGCTTGCTGGCGGGACACTGGCTGGTGGTTCGCCGTGAATGGCCAAAGGGCGCGATGGTCCTGGCCTTGGCCGTGGTGACGGCCGCCGGCACCTTCTGGCGTCAGGACGTCATGGAGACGGCCTTGGCCAATCCGTTGCAGCCGGATGTTCGGCATTTCCGTCAGCAGGCCCAACAAACCTTCAACCCCTACGCCGCAGGCCTGAAGTCTCCGCTGTGGTCGGCGATGCACGCTCCGCTCGTACGTCTGGCGACTAACCCAGATCACGCGATGCGCTTCTGGAGCTGGATCTTCGGGGTTACCATGCTGCCGGTTGTCGGTCTGGTCGTTGCCCGCCTGTTCGATCCGGTGGTCGGGGTTGTGATGGCAGGCTTGCTCGCGGCGGACTCATATCTCGTTTCTCTCTGTTGCGAGGGTTTGCGCGAGGAAATGGGCTTGTGCCTGTGGATGGCGGTGCTGTTTCTGCTATTTGACGGAGCCGGCTGCTCATGGAGGCGAGTGTTACTCGCCGGTGTGACCGGCGGAGTCCTGATATGGCTGCGCAACGTGGAGGTGGTTCCGCTGATGGCGTTGCTGGTATGGGCGGCCATCTCGCGGAGATGGACATGGCGGCAGGCCACTGTGGGCCTGATCCTGCCCCTGGTTATCGTGATCCCATTCTATGTCAACCAGTATCGAGCTTTCGGCAACGCATTCATGATGGAGGAGCGGGACGCTCGCGGACTGGTCAACCTCGAGTTTCTGGGGCGGCTGGTGCCCGCCGATGTCCCGATGCCGACGGCGGACGAAGTCGCAAAAGACCCCTTTGCCGGCGAACCGGTCTCCCCCTCCAAGTACCTTCTCGGCATGC
>CAZTQK010000479.1:0-4418 GCA_964615635.1 uncultured Planctomycetales bacterium | reverse complement strand
TATTCACTCTGGTTCGTTGAATGTTTGCCAAAGGGGGCACGCTATGTCCAGCAAGAACGTCCAGGCAGAGCACGCATCGCTCGGACTCGTGTTTGAGCACATGCAACCGATTGCCACCTCGGAGCAGACGGTCGCAGAGGAAGAACGCCGCCGGGTGCCCCGCCGAAAGCTCCAAGTGCCGGTATGGGTCCGCGTGGTTGCCGGCAACAAGCTCAGTCCGGCGCATGCGCGGCAGTTGATCGACATTTCATCCACCGGGTTGGGCATCGTTTCCAAAGTCAGCTACAAGCCAGGCCAGACGATGATGATCGAGTTGTGTATCAACAACACGACCTGGTCCGGCCTGATGAAAGTCGTGCATTGCAGCGAGACCGCCGGCGGCCACAAGGTCGGCTTGACGATCACCAAAGGGTCGCCCAATGATTGCGAGAAACACGAGCAGAACTGCGGTCGGAGACCCAGCAATGCGACGACGCTCAAGCAGCTTCAGGCAGAGATTCCCAAGGCGATGCGTGCCTATCGGCAAGCCCGCTCCTCGTGGGGTCTGCTTGGGACTCCCATTCGAAACAACATTATGCGGATCATCGCCAATCTGGCGCCTGTCGAGGAGACACACCAGGGCCGGAGCCAGCGCAAGCACCGCCGGCTGCAGATGGAAGGGGACGTCCACCTGGTGGTGCCGACCTACTACGGCGGCAAGTGGCTGCGGGCTCATATCTTGGACGTCAGCGAAGGTGGTGCGGGGCTTTCCATTCCCTTCAACCTGACCCCCAACGACATCGAGCGCGAGTTGGCCGGCCATTTCAGGATTGCCCCGAACGTGCCGGTGATCGTCGGCATCGGCAATTCACCCAATACCATCTGGCTGCCGGCGGAGATCACGTACTGTGGCGAACCGGAGAACGGGGCGACACGAATCGGTATCGCGTTCAACACCCCGGCCTCACGAGTGGCTTTCGGGGCATAGAACCGCCAGAGTTCAACCCGTTCCATTTCAATGAGTCTGTGACCAACTGTGGTGTGTCAGCCGGAGAGTACCACGGCGCGGTAGCTCATGATCTTGCTGCTCCAGACATCCGGACGCCAATCCGTCACGTCATCCCATCGAGGCACGCTGCCATTACGTCGATATAATCCCGACAGGCGAGGGGAGAAGGTCTGGCCGTTGGAGAGATGCGGTGCTTTTCACGCAGTTGCACAAACAAAAACCTTTGGTCATTTCCTTCGAGCTGTTTCCACCGAAAACCACCGAGGCCGAGGCCAGACTGTTCGAGCAGACGATACCGGAAATGCTGGCACTCGAGCCGGGCTTCATGACCTGCACCTACGGCGCCGGCGGAAGCACGCGAGAAGAGACAATGCGAATTGTCACGCGCATCCGGCAGCAATTCGGCATCGAGATCGCCAGCCACCTGACGTGCATCGGGGCTTCGCGCGAGAGCATCGCGGCCTACCTGGCCAGGATGCGGGAAAACGGAATCAACAACGTGCTGGCGCTGCGCGGCGACCCGCCGCTGAATGATCCGAACTACCGACCGGCGTTGGAGGGCTTCCGGCTGGCCATCAACCTGGTTCGCTACGTCAAGGGCGTCGGCGGGTTCGACATCTTCGTGGCCGGCTATCCCGAGGGGCACCCCGAGTGTCCGGACAAGCACCTCGACTGGCAACGCTGCGCCGACAAGGTCGAGGCCGGCGCCGATGGTGTGATCACGCAGTTGTTCTACAACACCAAGGATTTCTTCGAATTCGACGACTACCTCAGAAACAAGCTCGGTGTCACCGTGCCGATCGTTCCTGGGATACTGCCGATCCTGAGCAGCAATCAGATCCGGCGGTTCTGCGGCCTGTGCGGCTCAAAGCTGCCGCCGGAGGTCTCTGCCCAACTCGACAAGCTGGCCGACGACAACGAGGCCTGCCGCCAGTACGGCATCGACCTGGCCACCCAGATGTGCGACGAACTGATCCGCCACGGGGTGCCCGGCATCCACTTCTACACCCTCAATCGCGTCGGTTCAACGCGAGCGGTGATGCGGAACCTGGGGCTGGCAGGTTCTCCTAG
The DNA here is from genome assembly GCA_964615635.1 of uncultured Planctomycetales bacterium. Taxonomy (GTDB): domain Bacteria; phylum Planctomycetota; class Phycisphaerae; order UBA1845; family PWPN01; genus JAUCQB01. The sequence goes on along the minus strand of CAZTQK010000479.1, from coordinate 2,359 downwards.
CGGGTTGTGATCCGGGCTATTGCCGCCTTGTGCTCATTCTCGTCCAGCCAGTTGACAGTGCCGCCCAGCAGAAGCACGTGCCCCCCCGGTTTCTTCTTGTGATTGCCCAGCGGCTCGTAGACCAGGATGCTGTTCGGATCATCCGCCTGGCGATAGCCCGGCACATACACGTAGTCGCCCCCGCGGCCCTTCTTCCCGGCGTTGGGGCAGGTCATCTGGTCGGGACGCAGCGCGCCGCCGCTGGCGTACATGAGTTCCTTCAGCGAACGGGGAAAATCGCCCCGGTTCGCACTGGCATAGGTGATGCAAGCCTGGCCGATCACCCGGAGATTCTCAGCGCATCGATTCCGATCGCCCGGCGTACCAGACTGCAGGTATGTCAAGACACCCGCAGCCCCTGTGCACACCAGCGCCGCCCCTCCAAGCAGGAGCATTCGACGACGGCTATGACCTGAGGTGGATTGTCTCGCCTGCATTGGGTCTTCTCCCATAGGGACCCGGCCACCAGGTAGGCTCGGCTGACTTATCATAGCCCCGCGGCATTCAAGAATATTAACGCAATTCGGGGCGTATGGGCAGCCCGGGACACGGAAAGTGCTTGCGGTGATTCCGCCGGGAACTGAGGGGGCGCCGATGACCAAACCTCTGTCAACTCGGCTTGCTGTCGGGCGCAGGCACGGGTTGCCGAGGCACGGTCGTTAGTCGAAAATGCGGTCGTTGACGATCCGGGAGTCAGCAATGCGTGTGAACAGTGCTGTGATTATCCCCATCTTCCTCGTGAGCCTCGCGTCCAGCCTTCCTGCAGGATGCCACTCGCCTGCCAGACAAGTGGAACAGAGCGTAGAACTGGACGCTGTTCTGGAGACGACGCACGAGGCGAGAGAGGCCGTGTTCCTGACCGACGACGCGGTCACCGCTCGCAAGCACGCTCGCCTTGCCTTCGCTGAGGCACTCGCCAGATCACTGAACGAGCTCGAAGGGCAGGTCTATGAGATCGAGCTCGAGATGGACGACAACCGGCCGACCTACGAGACCGCTCTGATGACGCTGGGCAGGTTTTTCGAAATCGAAGTGGACGCTGAAACCGGGGAAGTCATTGAAATCGAAGATGAGACTGCTATCCGGTGAGCGGGAACCCGGATCGGTGGGTCGCTGCTGCACCCGAAAGACCGACAGCGGGCGTGATCCACATGAGTCGCTGCAACGGCGGATCCATCGCGAGGGGAGCTTGCCTGTTCAACGAAGATCGAGCCGCGTGGTACTCAAGTACCTGAGTCCCAAGCAATCACCTCGAGCCGGTCGGCGCGTCACGGGATTCGTCTGCCGTCGAGGAGGATCTCGGGGCTGAGATGAGAAACGGTGTTTCAGGGGTGGTTGTCAGGTCCCCCTGCTCGAAGAGCGTTCGCAGATCGCGACCGATCCGGGCGGAGAGAATCGCGGCCCCTTGGCGATTGAGATGGACCGTGTCCCAGAAGAAGCCCGCCGGATCTTGCCCCTCGAAGATGTCGTCTCCATAGGCGAGCAACGGGATGTGCGTCCGCCTGCAGAGGTCGGCCAGCTTCGCCCGAAAGGTGGCGTCTGCACCGAGACAGGACTCTGCTTCCATGAGCGCGCGAAGGGCCGGGCTCATCGGACAGTCAAGCAAAACGAGTTGACATCCGCGGGCCTGAAGACGGGCGAGACTCGTCTCGAGAACCCGCCAGCGGACACCGTCGAAATCAGGGGCCTTGTACCACTCCATGACGTACCGGCCCTGCCGGGCGAACTCGGGCGTTCCCGGCCTGACGGGCGTCTGCTTTTCCGCTTCAAGACCGCGCTGGGCCGTGTCAAACGCCGGCGGTTGGGGGCGAACGGCTTCGCGAAGACGTGCGTACAGCGTGGCTTCAGGCAGAAACAGCGATTCGACGACCCGTCGCGCGGGCAACAGCCGAACACGGTCGGCCAGACTCATCGACCAGATGCTCTCGCTGTTGATGTGGAGGAGTCGATGGTCGCTCACCCCGAAGACCGAGACGCTGACCAGCATCACCGGTCTGTCGGCAAAGCGGTGGCCCAGTTCGCTGCAGGCAGCTTCGACGGCCGCGATCTCGCAACCTGATATGGCGATATTGGCCACCTGTGGAGCCGACAAGCCCATAACACCGGCGATGGTGTCCGGCACCACCTGCTGCTCTGCCCGCGAATCACCGGCGATCAGCAGACAGGGGCGGGCGTCTGTGGTGAGAGCCATGATCTTTCGGCGGAGATCCACGCGTGTTGCCGGTCTCGGGTACAACACCCGCGCGCACAATCCGTGGAGTGCCAAGATAATGACAAGCCCCCAGATCGCCCCGACCGGCAACCTGCGCGATGCGGTCGC
>CAZTQK010000478.1:0-4427 GCA_964615635.1 uncultured Planctomycetales bacterium | reverse complement strand
TGCATTGTCGATCGCTTGTCACCGCTTCTATTACCGGATTGCTGCTGTTCCTGGCCCTTGGGTGCCAGTCATCCAGACCTTTCGAGCGGGCGTCGTGTTCGACGCTGGTCAAGGCCAAGCAGCCGCTGGAGCCGGCTCTCAAGACCGTGGCGGACTTGGGGTTCAAGTACGCCGACGTCATGTGCCTCTCGTGGACACCGCACGTGAACGTCGATGCGCTGGTCAAGGACTTCGACGCCGAGGCCGCGCGTGTGGAGAAGGCCCTGGCCGACAATAAGCTGAAGGTCTCGAACCTGACCTTCGACGACATCACCGTCAAGCCGTTCGACGAGTACAAGACGCGGTTTACGGCCGTGGTCAAGCTGGCCGTCCGGCTGAAGGCTCCGCTGATCAACATCATGGCCCCGCCGGCCAAGAGCGACCGGGCCGACATGATGGCCAAGCTGAAGGTGATCCACAGGATCGCCGCCGACAGCCGGATCAGACTGACGCTCGAGACGCACATGGGCCAGATGACCGAGATCCCGGCCGACGCGGAGAAGATCTGCAAGGAGATTCCCGGCCTGGGCCTGACCCTCGATCCCAGCCACTACTACGCCGGCCCGAATCAGGGCAAGTGCTTCGACAACCTGTACCCGTACGTGATGAACACCGGATTCCGCGCCGGCGGAATGAAGTGGGAAGACATCCAGATGAGATGGGGCGAGGGACCGATCGATTCCGCGGCCATTGTCCGCAAGCTCGAAGCCCACGGTTACAGGGGCTACTACGTTGTTGAGTACCTCGAGGGCCTTGGCAAGAACGACTCGGTGGAGTCGTCAAAGCTGTTCCTCGATTGGATAAAGGGTCTGTGAAGGGCCGGACTGCCTGCTGATTCCATCTCGCAGCCGTTTTCGCCGGGTCCGTGACAGTTTAGGCGGGGAGACGCTATGGCTTTTTCAGAACCGCGACCGTAAGGGAGCGGCCCGCGTGTGGTGTTGGGCGCGTCTCGGCCTGGCCCCTCGCTTACGCTCGGGGTTCTGAAAGAGCCGCCTAAACCGTCACGGGCCCGTTTTCGCCGGTCTCCACGTCGCTCGCTTTCCTGGCTCCTGCCGTCGGCTATAATAGGCCATCTCATGAGACGGCCGGCGGTTTGGCTGACACCGCCGGCCAGTAGCACAAAACCGAGGGCTGTGGGCGAATGGCTAAAAGCTGAAAGCCAATAGCTGACAGCTTCTGCTGAGGCATACCATGCAAGACGTGATCAAGGGCAAGGCTTACGTGCTGGGTGACAACATCGACACCGACCAGATCATTCCTGCGCATTTCCTGATGTACAACCCGGCCATTCCGGAAGAGCGCAAGCAGTTCGGGCGATTCGCTCTCTGCGGCGTGCCCGACGCCCAGGCCGGCTTGCCTCAGGGGAACATTCCGTTCGTGGATCAGACCGATCCGAGCAATACCAGCAGCCAGTTCAGCATTGTCATCGGCGGCAAGAACTTCGGCTGCGGCAGCTCCCGCGAGCACGCCCCGCTGGCCCTGGCCGAGGCCGGAGTCCAGGCGGTCGTCGCCCCGTTCTACGCCCGAATTTTCTTCCGCAATTCGGTCAACGGCGGTTATCTCATTCCGCTGGAATTCGCCGAGGGCGTGACCCACACGGTCCGCACCGGCGACGAGGTCGAGATCCGGCTGAAGGAGAAAGTGCTGATCGAATGCAGGACCGGCACACGCCGGGTCCTCAACCCCCTCGGCGAGATCGCCCCCATCGTCGAGGCCGGCGGCGTGTTCGAATACGCCAAACGCTCCGGCATGCTGTGAGCGCGTCCGGCAGGAAGTCGTCAGTTATCAGCTCTCAGTTGTCAGTCGGCAAAGACCCGGCGTGTCCCGCGAAGCCGTCACTTTGAGAATTGATATCCGGTCGTGGCAACCGCCACTCACCGGGGCTCTCTACAACTGAACACTGAGCACTGATGACTAGTTCGTGCTCGGCTGTGCCTTGCCCAGTCGCTCACGGATGTAGTCGGCGCGGAGGATGCTGCGTTGCTCGCCGTCGAGCCGCTTGCCGCAGCGCTTCTGCAGGTGGGCCGACTGGGTGAACAGGAAGAGATCGTTGATCACACCAAGGTCGATGTGCTTGACGCGCTCCATGACCGCGCCGAGTCGCAGATGCGAGAGCAGAAACAGCGTCTCCTCACTGCTGATGGCTCGGGCGCTGGAGAGAATGCCGAACGCCCGCCAGACCTTGTCGTCGAGGGCGGTGAGACGGTCCTTTTTGAGAGCCTTGCGCGTCTCCTGTTCATAGCGGACGATGGACGGGATCACGTTGTTCTTGAAATCGGTGAGGATCTCTTCCTCACTCCGGCCGAGGGTCACCTGGTTGGACACCTGGAAGAAATCGCCCAGAGCATCGGTCCCCTCGCCGTACAGGCCGCGAACCGCCAGGCGCATGTCCTTGGCCGCGCGCAGAACTTTCTCGATTTCGTTAGTGATCTTGAGGGCCGGCAGGTGCAGCATGACCGACACCCGCAGGCCGGTGCCGACGTTTGTCGGACAGGCCGTCAGGTAGCCGTACTGCTCGTGAAACGCGAACTTGACCGTCGCCTCCAGGGCGGCATCGACGTTGGCGATTTGATTCCAAGCCGCATCGAGGTCCATCCCATGCCGGAGCACCTGCATGCGGAGATGATCCTCTTCATTGATCATCAGCGAGATCTGTTCAGCCGTTCCGATCGCCACGCCGCGGCTGCCTTCACCTTCGCCGTGTTGCCGGCTGATCAATTGCCGTTCGACGAGAAACTGCCGGTCGATCGGATCGGCTTTCTCGACGTCGATGTAGAAGGTGTCGGTGCCGAACTGAGCCGAGTCGATCGCTTCGCACAACGTCCGGACGATGTCGCGCCGCTCGGCAGCGCTGGCCTTGGTCAGGAAACGGAAGCCGTTCAGGTTCCGGGCCAATCGAATGCGCGACGAAACCACGACGTCGCCGAGGTTTCCCCCGGTCTTCAGCCATTCGCCTGGCGAGTGGAGAAGGTCCTCGATGGTCATTGTGATTGAAGTTCCCCCAACTGGTCGCGGATCCTGGCGGCCTGCTCGTAGTCTTCGCGTTCGATGGCTTCCCGCAGCTCGCGCTGAAGCCGGAATCGCTCTTGCTGAACCGGGTCAATCTGGACCGTCTGGCCCGGCCTTTTGCCGGTGTGCTGCGTCTGGCCGTCTTGAGCCCGTTCGATCACGCTGGTCAGAGCTCTGCCGAACACCTCATAGTCGTTCGCGCAGCCCAGCAGACCCTGGTTACGAAACTCGACGAAGGCGATCCCGCAATCGGGGCACTTGACGCGGGCCATCTCCTGGACGCTGGCCTGAGACATCAGGAACGAGTTGAGAACGTCATTAATCGAGACGTTCTGCTTCACGACCACCCCTTCGGAATTGGCGCAATCCTCGCAGAGGTGCCGCTCTCGCTTCTCACCCTGCACCAAGTCCGTCAAGTGAACGGTTGCGGTTTGCTTCTTGCACTGCTGGCACAACATGACGACTACCTTCCTTGGATAACTCGGGAGGACGCCTCAATGTTAGGCGCCCCCATATATATCGTCAAGGCAAAGCGGGCCCTTCAGCCCCTTCTGCCAGTACTGGCAAGGACTTACGCATGGGGCCGTCGGTTGCCGCCGGTCTTGTCGCATGGTTTCAGCGGTCGCCCGGTACGGGCACAAACGGGAATACGGCTCCGGCTCCTGCCTAGGGCCCTCGTGCCCGACGGCAGGCCAAGTCCTGCGTCGGCGGCTGAGATCCAGCTCTCCGTGCCGTTGACCGTTGATTACCCAGAGGGATACCATGACGCGATGCTGAAACTCTCACCCAACTTCGCAGATTTTGAACGTCTGGCCGCCAGCGGCAACACCATCCCGGTTTACTGTCAGTTGCTGGCGGATCACCTGACTCCTGTTACCGCGTTCTCGGCCATCGCCGAAGATAGCCCGCATGCATTCCTGCTGGAAAGTGTGGTGGGCGGGGAGGAAATAGCCCGGTACTCTTTTCTGGCGGCGGATCCTCAGGTGACTTTCGAGGCCAAGAACCACCGGATCTCTGTGGAGGGTCCTGGCGGTCAGCTTGTCGAGGAGTCTTCCGACCCGTTGGCTCGGCTGGCCCACATTCTGGAAAGCTACCGGGCCGTCCGTCTGCCCGAACTGCCTCGATTTGCCGGCGGCGCCGTGGGTTACGCAGGCTACGACATTGTGCGTTACTATGAGCCGCTGCCGAGCCCCCCCAAAGACGACCGCGGCCTGCCCGATATGCTCTTCGGCTTGTATGACAGCATGGTGGTTTTCGATCATGTGGTGAAGACCATCCTGGTGATCAGCCATGCCCACATCGAGATCGACGGGGTGCGGGCCGGCTACGACAAGGCGTGCGAGCGGGTTGCCTCGATGGTCAAACGGCTGCCCCGGCCT
>CAZTQK010000477.1:0-4428 GCA_964615635.1 uncultured Planctomycetales bacterium | reverse complement strand
CCGGCCAGCCGCGAGAGGCGCCGCATGATCTCCGCCGGGCGAGCCATCGGCACCCCGGCGAGGGCCGGAGTATGGGCCAGCGCGGCCAGGGCCACGCGGGCCAGAGTGCGCGAATAGGAGTCGCGGCTGCCGACGTGGGCCGCCGCAACGGCATCGCATATTTCCTCGCAGGCCTGGTTGTGCGCCCGGCACATGATCCAGGTGAGCGGGTGCCACCAGCAGACCACCGCCATCGCCCGCAGCAAGCCCATCCAGGCCAGATCGCGGTTGTGCAGGTGCGTGAGCTCATGAGCCAGGATGGCGGATAGCTCGCCGGACTCGGCCGCGAGCGCCATCCGTCGAGGCAGCAGAATCACCGGCCTGCGGATGCCCGCCAGCAATGGCCCGGCCACGCCTTCGGCAATGCGCAGTTGCACCGCCACGTCGCATCCGATGGTTTGGGCGGTACGACGTAGACATTGCTGCTCATGCTCATCCGCGTCGGATGAAACGCATATCACCCGCCGCAGGCGGGCCCACGCGATCATCCAGCGGGCGATCAGCAGGCAGAGTCCCGCCGCCCATATCGCAAGGAGAGATTCCTCCCAATAGTCGCCAAACCATTCGCCGATGCGTTGTGTCAGTGTGGGTGACGTGGCCGAGGGACCCGAAACGTTGACTGCCTGGTCTGCGGGTTTCTCCAGTCGCCTTTCAATCGGGCCTTCTTCGCTGATCGCCGGCGAGAAGGGCGTCTCCATGTCTGTGGCGGTCATGCCTCCGGCCGGGGGCGGCACCGCGACGCGAATTGTCGGCGTGAGCCACGCCAGCAGCGGCACGGCCGGGATCGCCATCCCAACCCCACGCCAAAGCAGGATGCGCCAGTGAGCGTTGCGTTGTCGCAACAGCAGATGCGCGGCCCAGGCAACGGCCAGCAGGATGGTCACCTTCAGCAGGATGCTACAGAGCAGAGGCATTTCGATCAGCCTGCAAAGCCAGTCGTGAATCATGGCTTTTCTCCGGGGGCAACGGTTTCACTGCCGTCGCGTTGCGCCCATGCCATATCCGGCGGCGCCTGCTCGGCCTGTCCCGATTGGCCGCATCTTCTGAAGATCGGGCCCGTATTGGAAGAAACCCAGGTGAGGCAGATTCTCCGTCAGACGCTTGACAGTGGCTTCGTCCGGCCGTTGGGGGCAGACCAGGAACAGGACCGCAAGAGACGGATTCTGCTCGAGTTGCAGAAGCCCCTGGCTCGTGAAGTCGCCCTGGATACTCAGGTTGTCGAGCCGCTTCATGCCTGACAGATAGGTCAGCCCTTTGTCCGTGACGCTCTTGCCACCGATCGTGATCCGCTCCAGTCGCGTCAGCCCGGCCAAACGGGCCAACCCCTGGTCGGTGATTCCGTCTGCCCACGATAGTTGAAGCCATTCCAGGTCCGTCAGCTTCGCCAGGCAGGCCAGGTCGTCGTCTCGCAGGTACGGGCCATTGTGCCGTGCCCCCAGGGTCAGGTGTCGCAGGCTGGTCAGGCCCGAAATGTCCATGAATCCCTCATCGGGCGTAACCTCCGACAGGCTCAGCCATTCCAGCCTGCTCAGGCCGTTGAGCTGTCTGAGACCTGACGTAGTGAGCTTGGCGTCGTGCAGGTACAGGCGTTCGAGCGAGGCGATCTTGCCGAGTTCCGCGAGCCCCTTGCTGGTAATCGGGCAGGAAAACAGCGAGACGTCCTTGAGGCGGGTACACCGGGTCAGGCCGGCCACCCCGGCATCGGTCATCGAAATCCCCGAAACACTGAGCTTCTCGATGTCGGCCATCTTGCCGACCTGTTCGAGAACCTCGTCGCCGTACGTGGAGTTCGAGGAACTCCCGCACCACAAGACGCGCAAGCGAGGCTTCGTCGCCAGCAGATCGGCCATCGCTGGCCGGCTGATGCCGTCGGGCAACTCCAGCAAATCGAGGTTCTTGAGCCGCTGCAGATGCTCGGCGCCGACGTCCGAGATGCGGGTCTGTCGGATGGCGAGCTGCCGCAGGGACGACATCCGCGCGACGTGAGCCATACCCACGTCGGTTATCTTGTCGTTGTAGCACAGGTTCAGCCGTTCGATGTTCGGCAGGCTCGAAAGGTGGCCCAGACCCTCGTCGCCGATGGTGCTCATGCGAAATGGCCAGAAGATTCGCAGCGAACGGATCTCTCTAACGTGGACCATCCCGGCGTCGGTGAAGGTGTTGCCCCACAGCATGAGGTACTGCAGTCTCGGCAGCTTCTTGAGATGAATAAGTCCCTCGTCGCTCATCCGCTTGCCGCCGAGTTCGAGTTCCTCCAGCTCGGAGAGCTCGGCCAGCTTGGCCAAGCCCTTGTTCGTGACGTTGTTCTCCTTGAAGTACAGTCGCTTCAGGCCGGTGAGCTTCGCCACGTAAACCATGCCGCCGTCGTTCACCTTCCGCGGCAGAGTCAGGGATTCCAGCGCCTTCATCCGTACGATGTGGCGAAGTCCGCTGCCGGTCACCTCCGTGGTGTGCAGGTCGAGGCTTTTCAGCCCGGTCAGGTGGGCTATGTGGGGCATGATCGCATCGCCTGCGTTGGTCCTGGCCTTCGGCAGGAATCCACGTTCCTCGCTGGCTTCCGCCGACAGGCCCGTACCACTGACGCTCAGCGAGTAGATGTCGTCCGGAGCGAGCCTGGTCAGCGGCGAAAGATCCTTCCACCCGTCACGTGAAATCATCAGGATTGCCCGGCACCCGGGGGGTACAGCCACATCCCCTCGGGCTTCTACCGGTTCTCGCGATTGGCCGCCGGAGGTGTCCTCGCTCCAATAGTAGAAGGTCTTGATTTCCCGTCGCTGGTTTGCGTCCTGGATCCACACTGTTCCCAGCGAGCGGTCAGCCGGGAAGTGCAGCATCCTCGCGGTTGCATCGGCCGGCGCGGTGCTGGCGGCATAGACGAGTTGCAGACCGCTGAGGGCCAGCAGTAGCGCCGCCCCGACCGCACCGGCCGTAACGATCTGCCGCAAACCGGGCCGCGATCCTTCTGTAGGAGTGGCTTGTAGCCGCGACAACCGCCGCATGATCTCCGCCGGTCGGGCCATCGGCACCCCGGCCAGAGCCGGAGTCGGGGCCAGCGCCGCCAATGCCACGCGGGCCAGCGTGCGCGAGTACGAATCGCGGTCGCCGACGTGTGCCGCTGCAACGGCATCACACACTTCCTCGCAGGCCTGCCCGTGCGCCCGGCACATGATCCAGGCAAGCGGGTGCCACCAGAACACCACCGCAATCGCCCGCAGCACCCCCATCCAGGGCAGATCGCGGTTACGCAAGTGGATCAGTTCGTGAGCCAGTATCGCCGATAACGCACTGGGCTCGGAAGCAGTCGCCATTTTCCGGGGCAGCAGAATCACCGGTCTGCGAACGCCCGCCAGCAACGGCCCGGCCACGTGCTCGGCAACACGCAGTTGCACCGCCCCGTCGCACCCCAGCATCCGGGCGGCACGATGCAGGCACTGTCGCTCATGATCGCTCGCCGCAGTTGAACCGCACAGCACCCGCCGCAAGCGGGCCCAGACAATCATCCAGCGGGCGGTCAGCAGGCAGAGCCCCGCCGCCCATATCGCAAGGAGAGATTCCTCCCAATAGTCGCCAAACCAGTCGCCGATCCGTTGCGATAGCGTGGGTGATGTGGCCAGGGGTCCCGAAGCCGTCTTCGCGCTGTCCGCAGAGTTCTCCAACGGCGCATCCATCAGGGGCTCGTCGATGCTAGCTGGCGAGAAGAGCGCCTCCACGTCGGTACCGCTCACGCCACCGGCCGGGGCCGACACCGCAATGGGAATCGCCGGCGTGAGCCACGCCAGCAGCGGCACCGCCACAATCGCCACCCCGACCCCTCGCCAAAGCAGGATCCGCCAATATGCATTTCGTTGCCGCAGCAGCAGATGCGCGGCCCACGCCACGGCCAGCAGGACCGTCACCTTCAGCAGGATGTTCAAGACCAGGGGCATTTCGATCAACCGGCACAGCCAGTCGTGAATCATGGCTTTTCTCCGGGTCCCGAGGATGGTGGCGGGTTCGTCTCGGCACGGGCGATGTCCGCAAGCTGTCGGATGTCTTCAGGGGTGAGTCTCTCGGTCTTGACCAGTTGGGCGACGAGATCGAACGTCGACCCGTTGCAGAACACGTCCGCCAGTCTGCGGGCCATCTGGCGGAACGAGGCCCGCGCAGGCTTGGCGGGGCGGTAGTAATACGCTTTGCCCTTCTTCTGCCGTTTCAGGTGCCCCTTTTCGACCAGGACGCGAAGGACGGACCGCAAGGCGGCGTTGCCTATCGGGCGGGGCAGCCGCGCCTCGATCTCCGCGGGCTTGAGCGGGCTCTCCTGCCAGAGCACTTCCATCACTTCCAGTTCGCCAGGGGTGAATCGCGACATAGGTGTGTACCTTGCTGCAAGCGGACTGCGGTCAAGCGGCG
>CAZTQK010000476.1:0-4434 GCA_964615635.1 uncultured Planctomycetales bacterium | reverse complement strand
CCACACGACCACGACCGCCGTGTGGCTCAGACTCGGGTTCGGCGGCGCGGTCGTCGACACGCCCGGCATCCGAGCGCTCGACGTGGCCATGGTGCCCATCAACGAACTCGAAATGCACTTCGTCGAGTTCGTCGATCGCCTGGCTCAGTGCAAGTTCCCCAATTGCGTTCACATCCACGAGGAAGGCTGTGCGGTCAAGGCCGCCATGGCGAGCGGCGACATCGACGAATCCCGCTATGCCAGCTACGTGGAGTTGTTCTACGAACTCAGCGACGTCAAGCGGACGAAATACGAATAGACTGCTGAATCGATCACCAGTTCTCCCCCTGAACGGTTGAGGGACGCTGACAGGTCCTATATCAGGAAAACCACCATCACGAGCAGGAAGAGCGGAATCAGAATCGCGATGCTGTACAGCATGTAGCCAAAGAAACTGGGCATCCTCACGCCGGACTGCTCGGCGATGCTCTTGACCATGAAATTCGGGCCGTTGCCGATGTAGGTATTCGCGCCCATGAACACGGCGCCGAGTGAGATGCCGATCAGCAACGATTCGCGTATGAAGTTGCCGTCAAGCATCTGAATGATCCCAGGGCCGGCGGCGTTGGTCATCGAGTTTGCGGTCTCGAAGTACACCACGTAGGTCGGGGCGTTGTCCAGGAAGCTCGACAGCAGACCTGTTGCCCAGAAGAATTGCCACGGCTGAGTCAGGCCGAGCCTGGGGCCCTCCGCCTTCAGGATTTCGATCGGAACCTGCATGGTGATGAAGATGCCGATGAACAGCACTGCGACCTCCATGATGGCAGTGAAGTCGAAGCTGTTGGCCTTGCGGATCGCCGACGAACTCGTGAGCCAGCCGATGAGCACGAGAACCAGCAGCACACCCTCGCGCAGGTAATGGGGAACGACAAAAGACGACCCGAGAAGCGGCTTTTCGGGCACCATCGCTCCCACCGCGACGACCACACCGATCAGCCAGAGGAAGTTCAGGCTGCCGGCCAGCCGCAGCGGCTCGACGTGGGTGCGGTCCTTCCAGCGGTCTTCCTCTGTCTCCTTGCGGTAGACGATCGTGTCCCAGAACCAGTAGACCACCAACAGAAGACAGCAGGCGAAGGCCCACTCCTTCCACAGGCCCAACGTCCACAGGAACGGCACGCCTCGCAGGTAGCCGAGGAACAAAGGCGGATCGCCGGTCGGCAGCAAGCAGCCGCCGATGTTGCTGACCAGGAAGATGAAGAAGATGACCGTGTGACGGACGTGCTTTCGCTCGCTATTGGTCTGTAACAGAGGGCGGATCAGCAACATCGATGCCCCTGTGGTGCCGATGATGCTGGCGAGGATCGCGCCCAGCCCGAGGAAGGCTGTATTGACCGCTGGTCTGGCCCGCAGATCACCCCGCAGTTGGATCCCGCCGCTGATGGTGTACAGGCTGAACAGCAAAACGATGAACGGCACGAAGTCGCCCAGCACAGCGTGCTCGAGCACCTTCAAAACGGTCGGGACGCCTGGGCGAGCCATGTCCTCGCCATGTCCGAATCCGGTACTCCGCAGAAGGTAGTAAACCAATGTCACAACCGCCAGCGAGGCCGCGATGATGAACTTGTTCCGGTTGTGATGCCACCAATGTTCGACGCTGTGAATGAGCGGCAGAATGGCAATGCACAGCAGCAGAATCACAAACGGAGCCACCGCCGTGAGCGGCGGCGAGAAATGTGCGGTTGCCTCGCCATGCGCGCCGTGGGCTCCGGCAGCCTCATGCTTGTTCCCGGCACTCTGCTGCGTATCCGTTGCGTGCTCGTCATGCGGCGCAGTTGTCGCCTCGTGTTTTTCCTCATGGGTTTGCGGTGCGGGCGACTCGGTTGCCGGAGCAGGAGCGGCAGGCGACTCTGCCTCGGCGGGCTCGTGTGTTGCTTCAGGTGCGGCCGGCGGGGCAACGGACGGCGGAGGAAGCGGAGGCTGCGTCGCTGGGGCGGGCACAGGGACTTCGCTGGTTTCGGACAACTGAAGCGGAGGTGTTGGAGGCGGCGGCACGTCCGGTGTCACAGCAGTCGCCTCGGACGGACTACTTGGAGCATCGGCCGGAGCCGGCGCGATGTTTGCCGCAGGCTGGCTCGCGGTTGCCGGAGGCAGCACATCCTGCGCTGATGCATCTGAACCCCATACCCAAGTCACCAGCCATGCCAGGACGCAACAGACGACCAGAGAACGTTTGCCGAGCAAACTCAAGTGCATGAGCTGAATCTCCGTTTGTCAGGGCCGCGTTCCCGCCAAGACCCATCGCTTCCAGATACCGTGACATTATCGGCAGATTGCGGTGGCGGAACTCCATGTCTATACTGGCCCTGAGCTGAAGGACAGCCAACCGTCACAAACGGCTCATCAGCCTACTGGTGAGGGCAGCGTTGCGGCGATTCGGTACTCGTGAAGGAGGACGTGATTCTGTGTGTGGGGACCGACATTTCACGCGTCTGTTCCGCACATCTGGGCGAATAATCGTCACGCCAATGGTTTCCCTCCTCCTGTGCTCTGGCTGCGCCGAGAACCCCGCTGCCGATTCATCCGGCGCGGCCCGGAACAATCTGGGTGGGATGAAGACTGCTCTCATGACGATCGGCGATCATCAGTTCGAGGTCTGGCTCGCAACAGACCCTAAGCAGCGCGAACTCGGACTGATGCAGGTGAAGGAAGAGGAACTGGCCTCATTTCAGGAGAAAACCGAGCAGGGCTTATCGGACATCCACCGGGGGATGCTGTTCGTCTTCCCCTTCGAGCAGCCGTTGTCTTTCTGGATGCACAACACCATCACACCGCTCGACATTGCCTACATCCGCAACGACGGGCAAATCGTTGGCATCCACACCATGGCCCCGCTGGAGACGCGCACGTATCCCTCCGGCGAACCAGCCCGCTTTGCCCTTGAAGTCAAGGCCGGCTTATTCGCCAGCCTTGGCGTGAAGGCGGGTGACCGCGTTCAAATCCCCGACTCGGTCCTCAAGGACGTTCCCAGATAGGTCGAAGCTGATTCTGAGAGATGCTCGTGACGACGTGGCGTCACCGGTGAGACGGGGGCCAGGTGGCATCTCATTTCAGGGGCAATGGGTCTGACGCAGTTATCGGTACAGCCTGTTCCGATGGGCGCGAAGCCGTTGCGGTTGCTGATCGCGGGGCCTTCCGAAGGCCTGCCGCGTGCGCTGGTTGAACTGATCGAAACACAGCAGGCTGCCGTCGTTTTCGTCGGCTCGCTGCAGGAGGCTCGCGACTCCAAAGTGCTCGCGGGCGTCGAGGCGGTTCTTCTCTGCGAGCAACAGGAATCCAACGCCCGCCAGCCTGCAGACCGGGCCGCCTTCCTGCTCGCTGATGCGCTCGTAAGCCATCACCTCATGGGGCTGGTGTTCTCGCCGGGCACATACGGTGTGGTACCCGGTTGCGGTGATGTGTTTATCCGCATCCCGGCGGATGTGTCGTCACATGAACTGCACGGCTGGCTGTCGGCTCTGAGGCACGTCAGGCCGCACCTGCGCCGCATGAACGACCAGGTTGTGGCGATGCAGCGGCTGGGACGTCGCGTCAATGAGAACCTGTTGGAGGTGGATCAGGAACTCCGCTTGGCCGGCCGACTGCAGCGAGATTTCCTCCCCAAGGCGTTTCCTCATGTGGCGGACGTTCGCTTCGCGGCCATGTACCGCCCGGCGACGTGGGTCTCCGGCGACATCTACGATGTCCGCCAGTTCGATGAGCGGCATATCGGCTTTTTCCTGGCTGACGCGATGGGGCACGGTGTGGCGGCGGGTCTTCTGACCATGTTCATCAAAGAGGCTATCGTCGGCCGAAGAACGCACGACATCGAGTCGCCGGTCAGGTGTCCCAGTGAGGTGCTCACTTCACTCAACGCCGATCTGGCCGCTCAACAGTTGCCCAACTGTCAGTTTGTCACGGCCTGCTACGGTCAGATCGACATACAATCTCATGAGGTGGTCTTCGCCCGGGCCGGTCATCCCCATCCCATCCACGTCTCGCGAGATGGCCAAGCGCGCGAGGTAGAGACTTCAGGGGGACTGCTTGGCGTGTTCTCGGAAGGCGACTTTCCCAGCGTCAGGCTGACACTGGAGCCCGGCGAGAAGCTCTTCATCTACAGCGACGGTCTCGAGGACATCATCGCCGCCGGCCGTGATAGCGAGGGGCGACCCACGTTCGGGCCGGCGTTTCTCCAAGCCATTCAGTTGCCCGCCCAGGAATGCCTCGACACGCTGGCCCAACACCTCGACGGTGCCGAAGGCAGCCTTCAGCCTTCGGACGATCAGTCTTGCCTGGTAGTCGAACGTCTCCGGGCGTAATTCTCCGGGTCCGTGATAGTTCAGGCGGGAAGACGCTATGGCTTCTTCAGAACCGCGACCGTAAGCAGCGATTTTGCAGGGCGAGTTTTTTGGACTGTCG
>CAZTQK010000475.1:0-4441 GCA_964615635.1 uncultured Planctomycetales bacterium | reverse complement strand
GAGGCGATGACCCAGGCGGCTGCCTGGCTGGTCCGCAAGACCGAAGACTTCGCCCATAGTATGATTCTTCTGGCCGAGGCCCGGAATGTCACCTACAAGAGCTTCGTGGCCCCTGGGCAGACGCTTGAGATAACGCTCGACGCCAAGGAGATCGGCCCAACGAGCAGCAAGTTTGTCGGGGTCGGCCGGCGTGGTGACACCGAAGTGGTCCGGGCGCATCTGACGCTCCGCCATTTCAACCTGGCGGACGAAGATCCGGCGATGGCAGCCAGTGACCAGAAGCTCGTCGCCGACTTGCGGCAACGAATGGAGCTACTGACGAGGAATTGACCTTCCGAGGCCGTCGGGGAGACATGGGTTGAGGTAAACCGGTCCCGGCGGCATTCGAACGAAACCTAGATGACGGAGGAAACCTACGATGGCGATGAGCCGGGACGAGATCTTCGAGAACGTCCGGAACACGCTTGTTGAGGCCCTGGCGGTTGAGCCGGATGAAGTCACCGAGGAAGCCACACTTCAGGGCGATCTCGGGGCTGAGAGCATCGACTTCCTGGACATCGTGTTCAGATTGGAAAAGGGCTTCGGCATCAAGATTCCGCGAGGGGAGTTGTTCCCGGATGACCTGCTGAACAACCCTGAGTTTGTCTCCAACGGCAAGTTTACGCCGACCGGGCTGGAGAAGATCAAATCGGCGATGCCGCATGCGGATTTTTCGAGCTTCGATGGGGATCCGGACGTTAACAAGGTCCCCGAATTGTTTACCGTGCGAACGCTGGTCAACTATATCCAGGCCAAGCTGGCCACGTGAGAGAGACTGTGATCGCCGACGGAGCAGATCGACGGCCGGCCCGGCGCCGGCCGTTCCTATTGGAGACTCCGCGGGAAAGCATCCGCGGAGACACCTGACATCATGCGATGGTTCTGGATCGACAAGTTTGTGGAATTCGAATCGGGCAAGCGGGCGGTCGCGATCAAGAACCTGTCCCTGGCCGAGGAGCACCTGCACGACCATTTTCCGGGCTTTCCGGTCATGCCGCACAGTCTGATGATCGAGGGCATGGCCCAGACGGCCGGCATTCTCGTCGGCGAGGCCCGGAACTTCTCCGAGAAAGTGATATTGGCCAAGGTCAAACACGCGGTGTTCAACGGCGTGGCCCGCCCAGGTCAGCAGCTTCGCTATGAAGCGGTGATCGAATCCATCGCCGATGAAGCCGCCCTCACCTCGGGCAAGATCTACTGTGACGGTGAGGAATTCGGGAAGGTCGATCTCATGTTTTCGCACATCGATCAGAACATGAGCGGCCTGAACTTCCCCGAGGAGAACTTCGTATTCACGGAAGACTTCAAGAACCTGCTGAGCACGTACCAGATCAAGCGGCCGGCGGGAGCTCGTTGAGGACTGAGGCATGAGTTCACGTCGCGTCGTCGTCACCGGCATCGGATTGGCCACACCGGTCGGCATTGGGGCTGAAACCGTCTGTACCGCCCTGATGGAGGCCAAGTGCGGCATCCGCCGATTGACGGCGTTCGATCCGTCCGGATTTGAATCGCAGATCGGCGGCCAGATCGATTCGCTGGTGATGAAGAACTACGTGCCGCGCAGCTATCTCAAGAGCACCAGAGTCATGGCTCGCGATATCGAGATCGCAGTGGCTGCGGCTTACGAGGCGGCCAAGGACGCGGGTCTCAAGACAAAGTGTTTGATCGAACGGGGTGAAGCGCAAGCCCCTCCCAACGTGGATTCGACCCGACTCGGCGCCAACATCGGCGCCGGCCTGATTTGCGCCGACCTGACAGAACTGGCCGGGGCTCTGGCAACCGCGGTGGACGAAAACGGCCGGTTCAGCCTCCGCAAATGGGGCAGTGAGGGCATGACCAACCTCACACCGCTGTGGCTGCTCAAGTTTCTGCCCAACATGCTGAGCTGCCACGTGACCATCGTGCATGACGCCCAGGCACCGTCGAACACGATCACGTGCGGCGAGGCGGCGAGCCACCTGGCGATTGGCGAAGCCTTCCGGACGATCGCCCGGGGCGCCGCGGACGTCTGCATCTGCGGCGGTGCCGAGAGCAAGATCACCCCCATGGGCCTGATGCGGCAGCAACTCCTGAAACGCCTGGCGACGAAGTACAATGACAGGCCCCAGGAGGCCTGCCGACCGTTCGACACCAACCGTGATGGCATCGTGATCAGCGAGGGCGGCGGCCTGCTCATCCTTGAACAGCTTGAGCACGCACGGCAGCGGGGCGCCCGGATCTACTGCGAGGTCGCCGGCTTCGGGGCCTGTAACAACTCGCACAGTTGGTCAGAGCCGCACCCGACGGGTGCCGGAATCGCCCTCGCAATCAGAAAAGCCCTCGACGACGCCGGGCTTGGACCCGACCAAGTCGACCTGGTAGGTGCTTGCGGCTGTGGCACCGTTGCCCACGACCTTTCAGAAGCGCGCGGCATTCGCGCGGCCCTCAGCGCTCGCGGGTCGAGCGTGCCCGTGCTCGCGACAAAGGGTGCCATCGGGAACAACGGGGCAGGCAGCGGCGCGATCGACCTCGGCATCGCCGCACTGTGCATCAGCAAAGGCGTCGTTCCGCCGGCTCGGAACGTGGACCGGGTCGACCCCGAGTGCGGGCTGAACGTGGTTGCCGGGGCGCCGCTGCAGACAGTACTCAGGAACGTGGTGAGCACGGCGTATTCACTGGGCGGCGGGCAGAACGCGGCCCTGGTGCTCAAGCGGATGGAGGCATGAGGTGTCACGACGACGCGTGGTAGTAACGGGCATGGGCTGGGTCACGCCGCTGGGCGACGATATCGAGGTCGTCTGGCAGCAGCTCCTGCGCGGCGACAGCGCCATCCGGCCAACGACCCTTTTCGACGCCGGCACTTTTCCGCCGACCTTCTCCGCAGAGGTCCGCGGCTTCGACATGGCCAAGTACCTCGGCCCCGACGCCGAGAGGCACAAGGACGCCAGCCGCAACAGCCGATTCGCGCTGGCCGCTTCGACAATGGCTTGGCGCAGTGCAGGACTGGATGGCTGCAAGACGCTCGATCCCACTCGGATCGGCATCTACCTGGGCGGCGGTGAAGGCCCGATCGATTTTGACCACTTCGTGGCCGCGGCGGTGGCCGGTTGGGACCACGAGGCCAACGGCGGCCGAGGTGACCTCGACGCCCGCAAATGGGCGGAACGAGCCGTGCAGGAGCTGCAGGCCGTTCGCGAGTCCGAGCAGGACCCGAACATGGCCGCCGGTCACATCGCGTGCCAGTTCGACGCCCAAGGGCCCGCGTTTAACACACTCACGGCATGTGCCGCAAGCACCCAAGCGATGGGCGAGGCCACCAACCTCATCCGTCGAGGCGATGCCGACATCGTCATCTCGGGCGGCACGCACAGCATGTTACACCCCTTCGGCCTGACGGGTTTCAACCGCCTGACCGCCCTCTCGACAAGGAACGATGAGTACCAGACGGCCAGCCGGCCGTTCGATCAGACCCGTGACGGCTTCATCCTCGGCGAGGGATCCGCAATCCTTATCCTCGAAGAGTACGAACACGCCAAGCGGCGCGGAGCCAAGATCCACTGCGAGATCACCGGCTTCGGCTCGACGGCCGATGCGTTCAGAATCACGGACATCCACGAAAGCGGCCGGGGCGGCATTGCTGCCATGCGACTGGCCCTTCAGGACGCCGGTCTGAAGCCGGCGGACATCCACTATATCTCCGCTCACGGCACCGGCACCAAGGAAAACGACAAGATCGAGTCGCTGGCCATCGAGGCCGTCTTCGGCGGGCGAGGGACCGCCCCACCGATCAGCTCGATCAAGAGCATGATGGGCCACCTCATCGCGGCTGCCGGCGCAGTCGAGATGATCACGTGCATTCTGGCGATTCGCGACCAGGTGCTGCCGCCGACCACCAATTACCGCTATCCGGACCCCAACTGTCCACTGGACTACATTCCCAACGAGGCCCGCAAGACGAAGGTAGTCCACACGCTGAGCAACAGTTTCGGGTTCGGCGGGCAGAACGACACGCTTATTGCCGTGGCGTGCGACGAAAGGGAGTAGATACGAGCTATTAGCTCCAAGCTATTTGGAGTTTCACCCGTGCAGACCGCAACCGAGATCATCCGCGAAATCGAAACCACCGGACTGGTGGCCATTATCCGGGCATCCAGCAGCGACGAACTCGTCGAGGTCGTCAATGCCCTGCAGGCCGGTGGTGTTACCTGCATTGAAGTGACCATGACCACGCCGAACGCCTTGGAGGTGATCCGCGATGCCCGCAGGACCGTGGGCAATTCGGCGGCCATCGGCGTCGGCACAGTGCTGGATTCGGAAACGGCCCGGGCCGCGATATTAGCCGGAGCCCAGTTCGTGGTCGCACCGATTATCGATCTGCCGACGATTGAGATCTGCAACCGATACAGCGTGCCGGTGATCCCCG
>CAZTQK010000474.1:0-4444 GCA_964615635.1 uncultured Planctomycetales bacterium | reverse complement strand
TTCTTGATTCCGTTGAGCACTTCCTGAAGATGCTCCGGCGAGAGCAACTGAATGCCCGGCCTCGGCATCCGGATGGTGGCGGTCTTTTCTTCCGAGATGCGCGTTCCGTTAAGGACCAGTTCCCGGACCTTCTCGATGAACAGTTCGATCTGAAAACCTTTGCGGCCGATCCAGGTCGCCGCGCCGGTCTTGACCGCTGCGACCACCTCTTCCCGGCTCGCCGGCTGGCCGAAAAGCATCACCGGCGTCTCCCGCATCCTTTCATTGCTCTTAAGGGCTCGCAGCGTATTCAATGCCGGCGTGTGCCATGAGAGCGTGTCGAGAATAATAAGTGAGGGGTCTCCTTTCTGCGCCTCCTCGATGACCTCGTTTCCAGAGGCGACCTCCACTACCTCCAAACCATCACGCAGCAGGAGGTGGCCAAGGAGCCGCCGCTCGGCATCGCAGGGGCTGGCAACAATGACTCTTTCACCCCCCATGTCACACTCCGGCCCCGTCCCGGGCCCAATTCTCAGAGTCTCCTGACAGTCGCTTTGGTCGTTTCTGAAGCCGGCATCCCATCCCGGCACACAGGCCAAGCTTAGGATACGAGGTGCTGAGGTGCCAAAACCCAAATTATCAGGCCCGAGACGCGTTCAGAGGCTTTTTATCAGATGTGCTTAACGTAAAAATTCACTACCGACTCGTAATCGGTTAACTGGTATTAAACCAAACAAATACTTAATCCATTTTCAATGATATTCTTATCGGCCTTCCCAGGGATTGCCCTGTAGCAATGCGGCGAGCTACTTGCCCATTTTCACATCGGGAACATTGGAGCGCCTTTCAGGCTGGGAGTCCTCGATGTAGATGTCACACTGGGTAATAAAGCATTCAAAGGGCCGAAAACTGCTGGAGACAGCCGTTCTATGCGAGAGACGAAGGCTGTCTCAGCCCTCGTGCAAGTTCGCTTCTTGCCCGCGATTTACACGAAATTCGCGCGTAGAAATCGATTCTTCCAATAGAATGGGGTGTATACCCTATCGATTCTGGCGGCTTTCACCCGCGTCAGTCGATTCCACGCGTCAGCAGGGTTCTGGAGCCAGGTCAATGATACCGGCATTCGGCAGACTGGATGTGAGCACGAATCGGGCAAGGTTGAGCCAGGAGCGGCATCGGTCAAGGACCACGCTATCGGCCGTGGCGATGATGCCGGCGGAGTCTGCCAGGACGGCATCTGGATTGGTGACCAGTTCAATCTGCCAGGACCACTTCCGCTCGGCCGCCAGATCCCTCATCTGGCTCCGCAGCCGGCCGGAGTTGGAGACTGGGCTGTCGAGCAGCCAGTGACTGTGTTGCGGCTTCAGGGATGCCACCGCTTCGCCGATCAGGCACAATGCGGGGGCTGTTTCTCGGACCTTACGGAAGGTGCCGTGCATGCTCGCCATGTCGCGGTAGCAGCCATCGCGGCCACGGATGACAACTCCGCCGGCCAGAGCGGCTTCCACGGTCGTCAGGACGTTGTACCCATCAATGACCAGTTCGCGCCCACATACCAGATCGGGCATGACCTCGCTTTTCAGCCTGCCGGCCAGCGCGTTATCGGAACATGAGCATCGCATGACTGCGATTCTCTGACGTTCAGTCAGGCCAAAGTGATCCCCCACCAGCTTGAGGGCCGATTTCTCGGCGTAACCCTTGCCAAGCAGAAGAGATAGATCCGCGACTGCAGCGCGAAGAATCGGCCACTGCGCCTCGGCAAACAGCCGCGCATCTTCCGGATGGGGTCCGCGGTGTGATCTCTTGTCAGGCATGGGCCTTTCCTGCAAGCCGGCGCCGGTTTGGCTCACCCACTTGGATTCTACCTTTCCTCCCCAGGACAAGACACCGCCGAGTGCCATCGCCAGACCGGGTGGGCCCGTGACAGTTTAGGCGGCTCTTTCAGAACCCCGAGCGTAAGCGAGGGGCCAGGCCGAGATGCGCCCAACACCACACGCGGGCCCTTACGGTCGCGGTTCTGAAGAAGCCATAGCGTCTCCCCGCCTAAACTGTCACGGACCCGGACCGGGTAGCCAGTGAGCCCGAAGAAACTTGAACTACTGCCTTGGCACCTGGGGTTGTTTGGGTTAGCATATGCTTTGAAGTGCTTGTGGAAGCCTCTCGTTAGTGCGGACCTGTTGCGGCGTTGGCAAGTGAGTTGAGGCATATCGGTCATCGTGCCGCCTTGCACACATGAGCGGCGCGAGAGATCGCTCTGCGGTAGTTCAGCTCTCGGAGGTCGACTCGCCATGGCAGACACCCAGTCAGATCGCATCACGGTGGCTTGCGAATGCGGTGCTAAGCTGGGCTTGCGGGCGTCTTTTGCCGGTCACAAGGCTAAGTGTCCCAAGTGCAGCAGATCTTTTGTCGTCCCATGCCCTGACGGTGCCGGAGAGTCTTCAGCGCCCGCATATCCAAGCCCTGAGAAGCCGAGGCACGAGTCCCGACCCTCAGCGGCCACTCAGGATACCATGAAGGTGAGCTGTCCGTGCGGCAAGCACATCCGCGTTCCCGCAAACGCCACCGGTCGAAAAGCACGCTGTCCGGCCTGCGGGGGCATATTCGTCATCGGTCAGACACCCGCGAGTCCCGCGGTCGTTGCCCAGCCAAAGCCGGCAGTGAAACCGGCCCCTAAACCCGCGTCGACTCCGCCGCCCCCCCAACTCGAGGAATACCGTGAAGAGGACGACGGCACCTACGGGTGGGCCGACGGCGGTGGTTCACTGCTGGCCGAGGCCGAGCAGCAACCTGCCGCCGCCGCCGGCGCAACCTACAAGCTATGCCCAAACTGCGGCCAGACCATGACCGCAGAGGCCCGCCTTTGCGTCGCCTGCGGTTTTGACACCAAGACCGGCCGCCGCATGCAGGATACGGCCGTCAGCGGGGGAAACGTCAGTGCCGCGGTCGGGTCGGCGGCCAGATCTGCGGGAGCGGTATTGCTCGGCATATTCCTGAGCTTCGTCGGGGCAATGGTGGGGGCCGGCTTGTGGTGTATTCTTGCCGTCACGATCAGCCCCAATCTGCGAATCGTTGCCCTGCTCGTAGGCACCTTAGCCGGCGCTGGCATGTACTACGGCCTCCGAAGCCAAAGCATCATTGCCAGCCTTGTCGCATCTGCCATGGCTGCGGTCGGCATCGTGGTGGCCAAGATCGTCATCTTCTTTGTGCTGGTGGTCTCGGCTTTCTCGCAAAGCTCGCAGAGCAGCGAGAATCCGTTTGAAGCGCCGCCGGAGAAAAAGGACCGCCTTGTACTTGCGTACCACCATGCCAGAGTACAAGCGAGCCGCCAAGGACTCAGCTACGACGATGAAAAACGCGACGCTCTGCTTGAACAACAGAAACACAAGTACCAGAGCATGTCCGACTCTCAGGTCAACAAGGCTGTTGAAGACATGCAGGAATGGAGAGAGGGCGGCAAATGGAAAGACAGCGCTTACGTCCGCGACTGTCTGATCTACTCGTATGTTGACGAGGCTCTGGAAAAGGAGGCGGCCAACGAGGATGTGGACGAAGATGAGCCGGAACTGACGCCCGAGAAATGGAAGCAGCTTTACGGGACCGCGTCGGCCAGGGTTGATTCCATGTCGGCCGACCGGCAGCTCGCCGAGGCAAAGAAGGTCGATACCACGGGTGTTGAGGAAATGGACGAGGCAATTGCCGATTTGGAGGGAGCCGCTGAGTTTGCTGAGGAGACCGTCGGCAAGGCGGCAGTACAGGTCGTGGCCATCCGCGACTTTCTCTACTTCGTGCTCGCCCTCGCGGGCGCTTTCCGAGTCGCCTATCAAGGCTTTGGGAAAGGCTGACGCAAGTCCACCCCCGTTTTCAGTATTGTCCGGCTGGATCGTCCGGGCCTCGGGACGGTTTCCCTCTCAACCCATCGGGTCCAAGCTCACCTGATGCCGATAAACCTGACAGGCAGAATGGAATCTGCCACGGATAGTCCACGCGCCAAAGGATGGGCCCATGAGCAAGTCGTTCCCCCGCCGCGCAATCGCATTCTCCGCACTTCTGGCAGTTCTGATCCTGACGGCTTCTGTGAACCGGGCCGACGCGGGTCAGGTCTGCACGCCTGTCTTCGACGCGACGCTCCAGCCGCCGGGAACAAACGCCAAGGTAACCACCTTGCACTCCTTCAACGGCTCAATCTACGCCGGCGGCGAGTTCACGCAGGCCGGCGATGTGCCCGCCAGTTACATCGCCCGCTGGGACGGCCTGCAGTGGTCGGCCATGGGCGGCGGAATGGCCAATGATCCAGGCGTGACCGCTACTCCGCAGGTGGCGGTGATTGCCGTGTACAACAACCACATCTACGCCGGTGGCTTTTTCACCAGGGCCGACGGTCAGCCAGCCGACCACATCGCCCGCTGGACGGGCTCGGCTTGGGTACCCGTGGGATCGGGCGGCAATGGGGCGATCGGGGCCATGG
>CAZTQK010000473.1:0-4504 GCA_964615635.1 uncultured Planctomycetales bacterium | reverse complement strand
GCCCGTTGAAGCGGGGTGAAACCGCAGAGGAAAAGAAGGGTCGTGGGTGACCGCCCACCGGCCGTATAACGGCCGGCCTATCAGCCCGCCTTCAGCGGGAAAGCCCCGTGAACGGGGCTAAGGGCCTGGCCCCAGCATCAAGCCACACGAGCCAGCCGTGACCCTGGAGCCAAATTCGTAGAATATCGGGATAGAAGCCATCCCGAGACGAGTAGCCCAAACACCAACAGCACGACGCACCACTTGATCCACCGCCGAACTCGCGAAGTACGACTCATACGCTCTCTCCGCATTCCGCACACACCCCGCTGACGTTCCCGGTGAGGTTGTAGCCGCAGTTCTGACAATGACCGCGCGGCATGCGAGCATAGGGCCAGAACAGCAATGCCGTCGGCAGGAAAACGAGCAGGAATGGAATCCAAACGGGCACGATGGCGATATCATGAGCAATACATGGCGGCCATTGGCGTAGACGAACCCAGTCCGGGGTCTGGTAGACGTGCCAGCCTAATTCATCCCGAGGACGCAGGAGCGGCCCATCAATCACAGCGACTATGCAACCGCCGGTGAGTCCAAAGCTGGAACCTTCATAGCCAAAAGGCCAGAATTCACTGACCATGACGGGCGTGACATGCCGGCTGCTGTACTGATACTGTAGCGACCAGGACGTGGAAGTGACCCATGCTGCGACGATGAGCAGCGAGACGACCAGCCCCGCCCATTTAGGTCTCCGCCACCGTCTTCGCCATCGAGCCATGCCGATCGCCCATGCCGTCGGAGCGGATGCGGCAGCCACCTTCTCGCCGCATTCAGGACAAGAGCCCGAGACGTTGCCGGCAAGGTTGCAGCCGCAGTTCTGACAATGACCTGCTCGAAGGCGACGGCGACGGTCACGCCACCACAGCAATGTAGTCGGCACGGCGAAGATCAGGAAGGGCATCCACAACGGGAGGTGAACGGACCCGCGGCCAAACCGAGTATAGTGGCACCATCTTAGCGGCACATCGGTTCGATAGACACGCCACCACCGCATATCGTTCTTCGAGAATAAGCCAGGACGGCTGGTGTCAATGCATCCGCAAACGATGCGCACGTAGAAGAAGTCGTCCGAAGGTACATGAAGTCTCTCGTAACCGAAGCTCCACCACAGGGACACTGCCCACGCAATGGCAATCAGCAGCGACAGGACCAGCCCGGCCCACTTGAGTCTCCGTCGTTTTCGCCGCGTTCGAGGCATGATGGAGTCCTACTGCTTTGGCGCAGTCGCATGGCCCCGATGGTTGTGCCGGCCTCCAGCCGTCGGCTGTGAGCTTGGTCGAGTATCCGTCGGTTGTGTGGCGGCGGGGGCCTTGAGCCTGGACAACGCCGTCCGCGCGGCCGCTCGAACCAGCGGGCTCTTGTCCTCGTTCATCCCCTTCAGGGATTCGAGGACCGGGCGATTACGGGTGCCGATCCGCCCCAATGCCCGGGCGGCCGAGGCCCTGACGTACTCGCTCTGGTCGCTGAGGGTCGCGAGGAGCGCGTCGATAGCCGGGGAGGCAGCCTTTCCTATGTCGCCCAACTGGTTGGCCGCGATTGCACGGACGAGCCTGCTCTGGTCCTTCAGCGCCTGGGTCTTCGCCTTGACGGACTCGCTGAGCGCTTGTGGAGTCACGCCGCCGGGGGCTGCCAATGGAGCTCGTTCGATCCCGAATTCGGGTACGAGGTAGATCGTCAGTCGCGGCGTGGCGGGGGGGCCCGCGTCGCTCAAAGACGGCAGACCCAGCGTCGTGGCCGGGTCCGGTCCGCCAACCTTCGCTTTTTCGCCCGGGCCGGGGACGATGCGCTCGGAGACCTCGAATTTCGCGTTGAACGCAATGGGTGTTCCGGCTTGTGAGCCTAATGGCACGACCGTGGGGCTTCCGGTCAGCAGGATGAGTTCGTGATCGGCGAACTTGATCTCCCAGAAGAGCCAGATCAGCTCCTCCAGCGTGCGGGCGTCTCCCGAATACCAGGCGGAGTGATTGCCGTTGGTCTCCCGCCAGAGGACCCGCGACGAGTGGGCCAGCATCTTGTTCACGCCGGCCGGCCAAGTGGCCAGCAAGGGCACGGGGTCGTCGGGGCCGACGTTCTCTATGGTCCGTCCGTATGCGGGCGGGGTTCTGTGCGCAAGCAGGCATCCTGCTGCGGCCACGGCGGGCAGCAGGATTGTCGCTGCCAGACGATGCGTCGCTGAAGCCGGCTTGCTATGTGAATGCATGTTCTACCTGACCTTTCCAGACAGGAACGAGTGTACCTGACAGACTTCCGGCATCGTGTTCGGAAAGCCTTGACCGAATGATATCGCTGTGGTGGATGCATGCGCAAGGCTGATGCCATCTGCGGGCAGGAGTCAAACCGGGATCACGAAAACACGAAAACGTGAAAGCACGAAAAGTGGAAGAGAGAAAGGGCTTGAGACAAGTTGGCGTCGTGGCCGTCTGTTTCGTGTCTTCTCCCTTTCGTGTTTTCGTGATGAAGCTTTCAGGCACCTTACCTGCGTCACGGGTTCCACCGGCGGCCGGCCGGGTTGCTGGCTGAGTGGCCGTGTTGGTGCTGCCCGCGGGCAGGATCTCGATCTCGACCGGGTTGCTCACCGCTCGGATGGCGGCGTGTTTCCTGCCGATCCTGTACAGTTCGTCGCGTACCCACACGCTGGCCCACTGAGCGACATGGGCCACGCGGACGGTGTGCTTGCCGGGCGTCAGTGAGAGTCTCGGACGAGCCATGTCCTGAGACGCCACGATGAACCCCTCCGAGTCACCCCGGAACGCCAGCGTTTCCACTTCTTCGTGCTTGATGGCCTGCCAGCCGTCACCGAGGACGACGGCCAGGTCGCGAAGTGACCCGCCCGGCGGCAGATCGAGGAGCTTCGTGCCCCTGCCGCCGGCTTTGATGCTGATGGCGAGATCGACGTCCCATGCGTACCACCGGCCGTCGATCTCGACCTGGGCATATGTCCCGTTCTCCGGCAGGTGCAGATCGAACTCGCCCGTGTTGCGGGCCTCGATCTTGAAAGCCGGCTGTTCGCCTGCCCGCCAGACACGCTGAACCGGCCGGATTCGCAGTTGCACGCCTCCTTCCGCCTTGCCCCAGGGCACATTCTCCGCGCTGCCGTCCACCGGCACGGCCGTCATCACGAAATCCAGACGATACGGCCGGTTGGGCAGGACCATCTTGTCGGGAGGCAGGCCCACGTAACCGCCCGTCAGCGGCCTGGGCGCCATCCACAAATCAGCCTTCCTCGACTCATCTCGATTTGCGAAGCCGTCTTTGGATGCGGCCACCTTCGCGTGCTGCCAGTCGCCGACATTCTGGTGCGACCACGTGCCCGGCTGGAACCGCAGCGTGTATCGGCCGTCCGGCCCGCTCGTGGTTTCTCCGGTGATCCGGAGGGCCCCAAGCCCACATCGCACCACGACCTTGACGCCGGCCAGCGGCTGATTCTTCTCGTCCGTGACCCGCCCCTCGACCACCCACGGCCGTTCCTCGCGCCATTCCTCCTTACGGGCCAGATCTAAAGCCGACAAGGCGGTGTCGGCCTGGGGCTGCGTGGCCGGTGGGCTAGCGGATCTGGTGGCCGGGCGGGCCGAGTCTGGAACGCCTCCCGGATACACGAACTCGGTCGCGTCCTTCAGAATCCGTAGCTCGTCATCCCCCTCGCTCGCGACCGTTTGGCGCTGCCGCTCGAACCTGTGCAGGAGATCGAGTTGCGGTTGCGTCAGGCCTTTCTGCAGATCTTCTCGGGAACGGATGGTTGCCAGCAGTTGATCGGCGGCCATCGCGAGGAACTGGCCTTGCTCGGTCATCACGATCTGACGAGGCCGCTCCTGGTGGCCGGGCGGCCGGCTGCTCTCTGAATAGTGCCTGTAGGCCGCCTGCTCCCGAAGATGTACGTCCACGAGCAGCTTGAGCGTGCTGATCGGGTCGACGTTGAGGTGACTCAGAAGATAGAAATACGCGACCCCTCCTCCAGGATGCCCCACTGATGGTTGCCATGCCACCCTCGCGGGCGAAGACTCCGGCAACTCGGTCAGGTACACGTGGAGCATCTTCAGGATGGCGTCGCGGATGGCGTGCCGTTGTGGATCGGTTCCTTCCCGCATGATCTGAAGCAGTTTCTGGACGCGTGGGTTCCGGTTGGCGTCCGCGACCAGGTCCTCTGGCCCTGGAGGAATCGATCTGATCTCCGAGACCACGAACATAGTCTTGTAGAGCAGATTGCGTACCGACTCTTCCGGTGTTTCCGCTTGAACCTCGGCCAGCAAGGCTCTCTCTCGCTCCTTGAACTCTTGCTCCCGCGTCTTCTGCCCGCTATCGGGCGGTTCCGCCTCGTGCCGCCCTGGAACGTCGGCACCCCGCACCGGCTCAGTTCGCGCTGATCTGTCTGCGCCGGAACTAACCGCACTGTGATGGCACCCGGCCAACAGTAGCCATCCACCAAGACCTAGCGCTATCATGGTCTTCCTAGTCCATGAAGGCAGGA
>CAZTQK010000472.1:0-4508 GCA_964615635.1 uncultured Planctomycetales bacterium | reverse complement strand
GGCGTGTCGTTGTGCCGCAGGCGCCCTTGTTCATTTCCGTCCGCGAGGCTCCAACCAGTGGCGGTGTAACCGGCAAACACGGCCACGGAGGTGCTGTCAGGGGAAAAAGAAACGCTCCGAACGATTCCATCTTGGTTCGAGAGCAAGAGTTGTCGCGAACCGTCGCTGCTGTTCCAGACACGAATGGTCCGATCCGCACTGCCCGAGGCGATGTATCTGCCATTAGGACTCCAGGCCAAAGCCAAAACGCTGTTCGTGTGTTCGGCCAGGGTCATCAGTTGCGCACCCGTCTCGGTATCCCAGATCCGGATGGCGTCATCCGACGCCTGTTCTGTCGTCAACTCACCTTCGGTCTCTGCTCCACAGGAGGCGATGCTTTTCCCATCCGGGCTGAACACGATACGGAGTACCGATCCTGAATGCCCCTGCAGGACGCGGGCTTCCGACGGCAGCGTGCTCGGCCAGGATTTCAGTCTGCCATCCATGCCTGCTGAGAAAACGCGAGTCCCGTCGAGGCTCCAAACCACGGCCCTGCCCCCACGGTTGTGGGCCGAATGAGTGTACAATTCCTCGCCCGTAGCGGCGTTCCAGATTCTCAGGGTGCGGTCCGATTCGAGGCCGAACTTCGGCGTGCGAGGAACGCCCGCTGAGGCCAGCAGCGTTCCGTCGGGGCTGAAGGCCACCGCATCGACAAAACCCTCGTGGCCGCGGAGTGACAGCAGTTCTTCTCCGGTTCCGCTGTCGAAGACCTTCAGCGTGCCCTGAGCATCCCTCGTGGTGAGAGACACGCCGCCGCCCACTGCCATCCGCGTGCCGTCGGGCGAGAACGCGATGGACAACACCGCACCAGGAGGACCCAAGAGGTTCCGAACACTTTGGCCGGTGGCGGCATCCCAGATTCTGATTGTGCAGTTGCCGACCGATGGATTCAGGAGTTCCCCAGTAGCCACCTGCTTTCCGTCGGGACTGTACGCAACGCACGCGATTTCCTTGTCATGAGCGGGTGTTGTCCGGCTGATTTGTCCGTTCCGGACGTCCCAGAACGCCAATACTCTGCTTTGCCCGCCGGCGGCAAGACAGTTCCCATCGGGGCTGAATCGCACGGCGTTCAGGTACTCCTTGCCCTCCTGCAGGATTCTGTGCGACCCGGTGCTCGGATCCCACAACCGCAATGTCTTATCGCGACTGCCGGATGCGAGCCATCGGCCGTCGAGGCTGAACGCGAGGGCGTTGACCTGGTCGGCGTGACCGTTTAGTTGTTTGATCACCGTTCCTGTGGCGCTGTCCCAGACTTTGATCACGCCGTCGCACCCGCCGGTGGCGAGGCGACGCCCGTCCGGACTCATGGCCAGCGAGACAACGCACCCTTCGTCCGCGCGGATGTCCAACAGAGTCGGATCCCTGGACAGTCGTGCGAGGTAGTGCCATTCCCAGCCTCGCAGGTCCGTCGGACAGGCTTCGAGCAACTGGTAAGCCTGAGTCAGGTATCTTTGTTCATAGGCGGTCCGGGCGAGCGCAATCCGGTTGAGATAGGTTGTCCGGCGAAGTTGTTCAGCCTGGTTCTCCGCGCGGATCCGCTCGCGTTCGGCGATTTCACGTGCCTGTTCGGCCTCGGAGGCCTTTGCATCCGCGAGGGTGCGAAGCCGATCCTGCTCGCGCTGGGCAGCGACGGCCCGGTCGCGCTCCGCTGCCGCTTGCCGCCACAGGGAAAGCGATGCCAGCAGTGATACGCCGACCAGAATGGCAAACGCCGCCGCCACCGCCACCGGCACACGATGCCGACGTAGTGTTTTGCCGAGGACATAGAGCCCGCTGTCGCTTCTGGCGGCCACGGCTTCGCCGCTCAGGTAACGTTCGACATCTCGTCCCAATTCCCCGGCCGTCTGGTAGCGACGATGCGGTTCTTTCCGCAAACAGCGTAGAACGATCGCCTCCAGATCGCGGTCGATCCCTTTTCTGACGGTGCTTGGCCGGACCGGCTCGTCGTTGACGATTCGGTTCAGCACGTCGCGCATAGGGCCGACGACGTCATAGGGAAACGCGCCGGTCAGCATCTGGTAGAGGATCACACCGAGGGCATAGACGTCGGTGCGCATGTCGACGTGGTCGAGGGTTCCCTGGGCCTGCTCCGGGCTGGTCCAGGGCAGGCTGCCCACGAATTGACCGATCACGGTCATGTCTGCCGCATCCGCTTTGTCCCCTTCCTGGGCGGTGACTTTCGCCAGGCCGAAGTCCAGAATGTGCGGCCTGCCTTCCTCATCGATGCGGATGTTGCCGGGCTTGAGGTCGCGATGAATGATACCCTTGATGTGGGCCTCGTTGACGGCGGCGCAGATCGTGGCGAACAGCCGGAGGATTTCCTCGATCGATCGCGGGCGGCTGCTGAGCCACACGTCCGGCGGTGGGCCCTCGATGTAGTCCATCACGAAGAAGTGGCATCCTGACGCCGTGCCGCTCTCGTGGATGGTCACGATGCTGGGGTGATTCAGTGCTCCCAGGATTTGCACCTCGCGCTCGAAGCGGGTGCGGTCGCGCCAGCCGGCGAACGGCCCCTCGCGCATGACCTTGATCGCGACCTTGCGCCGGGTCGCTTTCTGCAGGGCCCGATAGACGACTCCCTGTCCACCACGGTGGATCTCGCCCAGGATCTCGTAGCCGGGTAACAAGTCGGGCGGCACAGCGATGGTCGCCCCCTCGCCCTCAGCGCCGCGAGATGACAGCGGGCTCACGTGGCGGACCAGGCCAAACTGCTCCCGCAGCTCGTCGGCGATATCGGGGTTGGCGTTCAGCAACTGCTGTTCATCGACCGGATCGCCTCGCTGCGCGCGGTCCAGGTACTCGTTCAGGATGCGGCCAATCCGCTCGTCTCGGGAATCGGCTTGCTGATCTGCCATGCAAAGACACCTTGCCCCGATTGTTCAACGAGGCCTTGGGTATTATCGCACAAAATGGCCCTTGGGTCTTGTATGTCGGCTGTTTCCGGCGTCAACGAATTCGTCGGGCCCATCAGGACCTCGGGTTGCGGAGCTGAGTGCTAAGACTCCAGCGCAAGCTAGCCTCTCTCCGGAGCGGCCGGTCGCTCAGCCGGACAAGGGAAGACGGACGGACATGGGCTGTGGTATCATGGGTGGTGCGAGATCACGGGAGGGACACGATCAAATGCCTGCCACAAGATTGAAGAATGCGTCCCTGGTCACGCCCGAGGGCGTGGTGCGGGCCGACATGGTTTTGAGAGACGGCCGGATCGTCCTGCCTGATGATTCGGCAGCCTGCGATCGGGAGATCGACCTTGCCGGCAAGTACGTTGTTCCCGGGTTCGTGGACAACCATTTTCACGGCTTCAACCTTTTCGAGTTCACCCTGGGCAGGTATGACCCGGCAACCGAGACTTTCGACGCCAGCGAGGCCGCGTATCGGCAAGGCTTCGACATGCTGCAGCAGCGGCTCTGCCAGTACGGCGTGACCGGCTTCTACGTCGGAAGCTGGGCCGCCCCCTTCGAGACGCTGGACCGGTGTTTCGCGTTCCTCGGCGATCACCTGGCCCGGTCGTCCGGCACCATCAGCGGGGCGAGGCTGCGAGGCGCGTTTCTCGAGGGTTCGTTCCTGAACCCGCGGCTGTGCGGTGCAATGAATCCTGAATACGTGCTTGAGCACTCGCGGGAGTCCTTCGACCGCATCCAGAGCAGGGGCACCATCAGGCTGGCCAACGTCGTTCCCGATTACGGCCGCCGAAGCTGTGACCTGATCAAGTATCTGACCGGCAAGGGCATCGTCGTGGGAGCCGGCCACGTCGACGCCACCCGCGCGCAATGGGCCGACGCCATCAAGGCCGGCCTCAAGTATGCCGTTCATTTCACCAACGGCCCGACCGGCGGATCGACCAAGGTGTTCGACGGCGGCGGTTCCATTGAGGCGGTTCTCTCCTTCGACGAGATCTACGCTGAACTGATACTCGACGGCTATCACGTCAACCCCGCTTACGTGCGCGACATCATCCGGCGCAAGGGCCTGCACAGGATCATCGGCATCACCGATGCCATGTACCTGTCAGGCTCGGGCACAACGGGCGAATTCAGTCTTGGCGGGGTCCGCGGAAAGGTCAGCGAAAACGGCGAGTATTTCGCCGTGGTCGGCAAGAAGAATGCGCTCTTCTCGGCGAACATCACCATGGACCGCGTTTTCGCCAATATCCTGAACTGGCTGAGCCGCCCCCTGCCGGGCATATGGACCCGCGAGCACGACGCGCTGCCCTTTGACGAGGCTATGATGGCCGCCGCAAGAATCTGCTCGACAAACCCCTGCAACCTCACCGGCTTGAGTCGTGAAGGCTACGGGTCGCTGGCCGCCGGAGCACCGGCGGATCTTGCGGTGCTTTCGATCGGCGGCAACGAGGGTTCCTATTCCGTTGCAGTCGACCGCACGATTGTCGGCGGCACGACAGTGTACTGCGCCGCCGATCGCTGATTTTGGGGAGCAGACGCCTCTATCCTCTTTTTGTGACTTGTTGT
>CAZTQK010000471.1:0-4525 GCA_964615635.1 uncultured Planctomycetales bacterium | reverse complement strand
GGCTGGCCGGTAAACACCTTGGTTGCCACATCCATCAGCACGCCGTATCGCAGGTCAATGACGTAGTTGAGGCGGATCAGCGAGACCGGCGTGCCGTGCCGCTCGCTGAAATACTGGAACACTCGCTCGCGACCGAGGCACGACTGGGCGTATTCGCCGACCGGGCCCACAGGCGTCGATTCGTCCGGTCCGGGACCGGCGGTCGGAGTGAACGGGTACACGTTGCCGGTGGATAGGGCGACAATTCGGGCATTGCGATACCGGCTGGCCACTAAGGCCGGCAGCCAGGCGTTCATCGCCCAAAGAAGGGGCTCGTTGCCGGTGGCCCCGAACTTCCGGGCGGCCAGATAGATGATGTTCGGTGCATCAGGAAGTACGGGCAGGGCCTTCTCGTCGAGCAGGTCCGCCGTGATCGTCTCCACGCCAACGCCCTTCAAGCGATCGCGAACGGCCGGGTCGCTGAACCGCGCCACGCCGATGATCCGCCCCGATTTCCCCGCCTCATCCCAGGCGCGGCGAGCCAGACGGGCCAAGGTCGGCCCCATCTTGCCGGCCACGCCGAGCAGGATAATGTCGCCGTCGATCGCGGCCATGTCCGCAACCAGCCCCGGCGACGGCCGGCTCATCAGTTCCTCCAACTCATCCTCTGTCTGGATAAGCTCTGGCAATTCCATGGATTCGTGTCTCCATCCTCGGCCCGACCACGAGTGTACGGCAACGACCGGCCGTGTGCCACTGCTCTGTGAGCAGTGCCTCGCTGTGTGCCACTGCTCTGTGAGCAGTGCCATGTTCGCTGGCCCCAGAATCCCTTCTGGGGCCTTGGGCGTAGAGCATTCCCATCCTCATTCTCACCGAATGCGGAATGAATTGCGCCAGGCGAGACAAGCCTGCTTCGCGGCCAGCGTTTCGCAAGATGAGCCCGGAAAGGATTCCGGGCCGAGCGGACTGGATTCATCGCATGCTTCAGGCGACAATGGCCACTTGTCCGAGATTGTCTGCGGTAACCTGGGGGGGCCGAGCGGTAGGGCAGTGTCGAGGTCGCTTCAGCGACCGAGACCTGCCATCCTATTCCGCCAACACCGGCAGGTCTCCACCGCCCTCGGCGGCTGCGACCATGCTCCACCAAGCGGAGATGCGGTTTACAGGGTCTGACTGGTATGAACGGATCCGGCAACGTGCCGACCATCCTGGGCATCGAGACTTCCTGCGACGAGACCAGCGCGGCCGTGGTCGTCGGCGCCCGGCAGGTGCTGTCCAGCATCGTAGCCACCCAATTCGACGTCCACGCCAAGTACGGGGGCATCGTCCCTGAGCTGGCCTCCAGATCGCACATCGAAAACCTCGATGGAGTGATCCAGGAGGCTATGGCGAGGGCCAATGTCACCCGCCAGGACATCGACGCCATCGCGGTTACGAACCGGCCGGGGCTGGTTGGCTGCCTGCTGATCGGTGTCACGGCCGCCAAGACCCTGTCCCTGGCGTGGGGCAAACCGCTCGTGGCCGTCAATCACGTTCATGCCCATGCCTGCAGTGCGGCCATCGACCTCGGCCCCGACGGCCCCGAACCCTGGCCAGCCGTCGCCTTGGTCGTCAGCGGCGGTCACACCAGCCTCTTCCTGGTCCGAGATCCACTGAACATCGAGTTGCTTGGGGCGACCATCGATGATGCTTCCGGAGAAGCCTTCGACAAGGTGGCCATGGTCCTGAACCTCGGCTTTCCGGGCGGACCGGTCATCGATCGCATCGCACGCGACGGCAACCCCAAGGCATACCAGTTTCCTCGCACCATGCTCGGCCGCGATTCGCTGGATTTCAGTTTCAGCGGCCTCAAGACGGCCGTCTTGTATCGCGTTCACGGCCCCGGCAAGACCACCGGCGGCCTCGAGCGTCTGAGCCAGAAAGACATCGCGGATATCGCCGCCAGCTTTCAGTCGGCGGTCGTGGATGTGCTGGTGGCCAAGACGATGCTCGCCGTCCAGAAAACAGGCGTTCACACCGTGCTCGTCGGTGGGGGGGTCGCAGCCAACAGCGAATTGCGTGCTGCTATCTCGACCGCCTGCCATGAAAGGGGGATCACCCTGCACCTGGCCCCCGTGAAATACTGCACCGACAATGGGGTCATGGTCGCCTCATTGGCCTGCTACTACCTCAAGGCGGGCCGAACCGATTCGCTCGCCGTCGACCCTCGTGCCGGAATGTAGAACCGCCATTCGAGAATTAGGAAGGAATTCGATGTTGTTGCGAACCACCGTCAGCGGATCATCCAGGACAGGCGTCGCGATATTGGCCAATGCCGGCGTGATCATGGCCATCTGCGGTTGTGCCGGCACCCCCATCCTGGTCAATCCTGGCTTCGAGCAGGCGGCCGCGGATGGGACACCTGTCGGATGGACGATCCTGACACGTCTCGATCCGCACGGTTACGGGCCCCCGAAGTTCGATCAGCGATTCGACGCCGTGATTCCGGCGCAAGGACGAAACGGCTACAGATCCGATCATTGCCTGGCATTCCCGCCCGAGAGAGCATGGAAGTGTCCTGTCTTCACGCAGAGCAACGGTGACGGCAAGGGCATCAACGGGAAAGTCCTGGGCAAGGCGGCGGCCTGCCAGACCATCGACACGCTTCCCGGCCGTTACCGGTTCAGCGCGATGCTCCGAACCGCCGACGGTCATCTCTACTCCGCCGCGTTTTCGCTCGGCGTCAACATCGGAATGCCCGCGGCCTACGCGAATGACGAAAGCACAGGCATCACGTGGTCGCGCCACGACCTGGCGATGGCAAGAGATACTCTGCGCGGCGTCCGCGAGAGAGGGGAGTGGTGCCGATACGAAACCGAGCCATTCATCGTCCATCGTGCCGGACCGGTCACGCTGTGGATCCGCTTCAACTACGTGAACGAAAACCAGTTTCTGACGCGCTGGCAGGTCGACGACGTGATGGTGGAGCGCGTGCGGACGGAGCAGCAGCAACTCGTGAGCAAGCGAGACAAGTGCCAGGCTCCGGCGACGCCGCTGCGAATGCAGGTGTTCGCTGGCGACCAGGACACCTATCTTATTGACGCGGGCGGGTCCGAGATTGTCGACGCGCCTGAGATCAGGTTGTTCCGCAAGGCTCGCGAACTCAAGCCGGGCACTCGTGTCACCTACAAGTTTCCGACTCAACAGATGGCCGGACCGCTTGCCATACTCGTCTTGGCCTCCGGCCCGGCCAGGATGCGAGTCAGCAACTCTGTTTTCGAGTTGGCGTTCAATGCCGGCGGCAGTGAACCGAAGCGCCCGGTCATCTGCGAGTGGATGCTGCCCGGACCCCTCGTCGGTGGAGAGGGGACAAAAGTCACATTCGAGCCGCGAGGGCAGGAGCCGGTGCGTCTCTATGAAATCGAGCTTGGTACAACGGCCAGAACCGTTCACCGCCTACTCCATGTCGAAGTGGACGCCGTGGCGGTCCCCTGGGTGATTGGGGGCTGGGACGCGTCGTCAGCCGAGTTCACTGAAAAGGCCGTCTGGGAGATCGCGCCGTCGGGCTCAGCCAACCATCTCAGTCCGCTGCCGGTATCAAGTCGGCCGATGATGAAGTCCGCGCCGACACCGTCCGGCCGGTGGGAGCTGCAGTTCATGCACAAGCCGGTTCGCGGCCATCGCTACTATCTGGTACACGGCCTTATCGGAGGGACTTCGTCTCTCGATGTCGGCGGCGACGGCATTGTTGACTGGAAATCCCAGAACAAGGGCCAGGAGATCGTCGAGTTTGACGCGACGGATCTGCTTGTTCCGGGGATGAATACGGTAATCATCGAGGCCACCGGCCAATATGACTTCGCCGCCATGCTCGAAGTCTGCCCCGGTTCAACCGATGTATCCCGCCTGCAACTGGTCTTCGAAGGCGATGAACTCGCCGAACGACTGACCCGCGTGGCCGACAACACCTGGTTCTGGCTCCGCGAGTTGCACTACGAACCGAACGGCTTCGTCGATGCTTCGGTCCCCAAGGGCAAGTGGTTCGGCCAGTTCTGGCCGGTGGACATCGCCTTTGCCCTTCGCGAGTGGATCGGCTGGGGCCGCCACGACGAAAGCGTGAAGATCGGCCGTTTCATGGCCGAGTACGGCTGGCACGGCCACCCGTCGAACCGTTCCGGGGGCGTGGACAACACCGCCGGCAACATCCTGGCCACGCAGTTGTGCGAGATCATCCGGCGGTCCGATTACGACACCGCAACGGTGGAGGCGATCTGGAAGACGATCATCGCCTATGGCTCTGAGGTCATGACCAAGGCCAAAGACAACCCCTACGGCCTGATTCGCGGGACCAATTGGGAGAACGCCGGTAATCTCGAGAAAGGGCCGTGCTATGCCCTTTCGACCACCCTCGGAGCGGCCGTCGGTCTGCGAAAGGCGGCCTTGACGGGCGAGCGACTGGCGGATGCCACGACCATCCAGCAGTGGCGTGATGCCGAGAAAGAGTTGCGAGCTGCCGTTCTCGAGCACCTGGTCTTGCGAGAGGACCACAAGTGCCCGACAGGCTTTG
>CAZTQK010000470.1:0-4530 GCA_964615635.1 uncultured Planctomycetales bacterium | reverse complement strand
CCAGCAGATCGGCGTCTCGCTGTCCTGCGGGTCCAGAGTCATCCCCTTGACCAGGTACCTCCAGTGGTCTCCTGGCGGCAACTGGTTGGCGAACGCGACGCCCTTCACAACAGGCTGCGTATGCCCGTCAAAAGCAAACTGCTTGTCCGTGATGCTGAGGTTCGGGTCGCGGAAATCGTCCGGCTTGTTGAAAAACCACGCCTGATGGACCAGATACGCCGGAAACTGCCCGTCGTGACGCTTGGCCCAACGTCGCAGGGCCTTGATCAACTCATCCTCATTGAACTCCCACTTCCAACGGCCGGGCAAATATCCTGCCATCCCGTACTGTCGCATGGGGATTACCACGTCGAACTCGAAATCCTTCACCGTGATCTTCCCCTGGCCGAGAAGCCGCTGGTTGCTGATCTCGATCTGCAGGGGCAGCCCTGTTGTGGCATTGGCCCAGATGGAATAGGCGGTGCCCTCCTGCTCGAAGTGGAAACCTGCGGCCGGCTGGCCGTCGATTTCCCGCTTCCCGAGGTCGGCCTTCGCCTGCTTGTGGGCTTGCCCCATCACCTCGAAGAAGTCCTGCATCCCCTCATCGTCCGCGCGTCCGAAGAAGTATAGAGTTGCTCCTTCGAAGCCCTCCGACGTCGGGTCGGAGGCCCCGCGCGAACTACTCCAGTCTCTCGGCAGCATCTGTATGCCCATCGGGCCGCTGTCGCCGAGCGGCCAGTCCCTGTTCTCGAAGTCCTGCATCCGTGAGATGGAGACCGGCCGATGTCCCTCCAACTCGATAACGACCGTGTACTTCGCGGAACCGGCCTTCGCGAAGTGCTGCACCACATCGGCAAAGACGATGCCGATGCCGTTACGGCCATTCCCCTGGGGCCACAAGCCCAGCACAACCAGTACAATGGCCGCGGCCGCGGCAATGACGGACCAGCGAACCTCTCTCGACTGAAACAGGGCGACGAACCTCCGTGCCACGTGCCGCCTGTCGTGAGCATCCGGGTCGAACGACCGGCCGGGAGGTTGCACGATCGGATGGGTGCCACGCGAGGCTCTATCAGCCAAGTGGGTCGGCACATGCGCATCGCGCTGAACGGCCGGCTGAACAAGACTCTCGGAGGTCGTCAAATCTTCGCCACGCTGCGAAGCTGCTTCTGTATCGTGAGACTCGGCTGGAGCCGCATCAAACCCGGCAGCCAGCCTCCGTCGAAACTCGTCCATGGCGCTTTCCGCCAGTTGATGGACGTCCTGCGGAACGGGTTCGTTCCCCATTCCGGCGAGGATCGTCTCAAGCTTGTGGTTCTCGCTCATGGCTGGACCTTTCGAGCATCGCGATCGGCGGGCGCCAGGGCGCTTCTTCGCAGTGTTGCCAAGCCCTTGGAGACGTGAGACCTCAATGTCGCCTCCGAACAATCCATCTCACGGGCCATGACGTCGTAATCTTTCTGCTCCAGATATCTCATCGTGATCGCCCGACTCTGTTGCTCCGGCAGTCTGCTGATCGCCCGCCGCACCATGGCGGCCAATTCCCTCGTGCTTGCCTGTTCGTCCGGCCGCACGCCCGGATCTTCGCGATCGTTGGCGTGCTCGGCCATCGGTCTTCCCCGCTTCCGCCAAGCATAGGCCACCGCACTGTGCGCGATTCTGTAGATGTACGCCCGGGCCCCGCACCCCTCAAGCTTCTCCACGTGCCGCCATATCTGCAGAAGCGATTCCTGGAGGGCATCGACGAACAACTCCCGATCGGCCGTCAGCCGCCAGAGAATCGTTTCGAGAAACAATCCCTGGCCAGCTCTGACAGCGTCGAACAGCTTCAGCCGGGTGCCGTGGTCCATTTCTCTGTCCTGCCGCTTGCCTGCGGCGTTCCGCAAGATGATTGCAGGTATGAACACACTATATAATGCCGCAGACCGTCGCCTGTGTAACAAAAACGCGGCCTTCGCCGGCATCGGCGCAGTCAGCGGCGTTCTCGCCGGGCAAACCCCTGAGAATCGCCGCCGCAAGGACCGCTAAATCCAAGCGAGCAAAAGAGTTAGGGGCTCCTGTGACATCGGGACCCAAGGCAGGAGGATTTGAGCCACCTGATGCAGGCGCCGTCGCCAAGTCGGCATGCCTGAACTCAACGACCGCTATTGGGTGTCGGATGTGCAACAGGATATCGAGCACTGACCTGGCTT
The DNA here is from genome assembly GCA_964615635.1 of uncultured Planctomycetales bacterium. Classification (GTDB taxonomy): domain Bacteria; phylum Planctomycetota; class Phycisphaerae; order UBA1845; family PWPN01; genus JAUCQB01. Next base: position 2,359 of record CAZTQK010000470.1, on the reverse strand, counting down.
ACCGGTAACGCCGGAATCCGACGGCGTCTTTGAGTCGTTCCAGCATGTCGTAGATAATCGGACAGGTTCCGGCTCGCTCGATGATACCGATCGTGCGGGTGGCGATGTCGCCGTCGATATAGGGGTAACCGCGGCAGCCCTCCGGCCGGCCATCGTACACCGAACACGAGTTGCCGTTCAGAAACGGGCACGGCCGGGCGTCGATGTGGTCGCCGTCTGCCTCGTCGTGCGAGATCCATTTCTCGCGGACTTCGGAGGCGGAGAGCTTCAGGCACTGGGCCAGCCGCTCAACTTCCTCTTCATTGACGGGCACGGCATTGTCGCGGCAGCAGGCTCCGCATTCTCGGCAGTCAATCTGCGACTCGGCCTCGTGTCCATACTGCTCGGCGATGCGGTTGGCCTCCCGCTGACGGCGCGGGTTGAGCATCTTCAGAAAGGTGCGGAACCGCCAGTTCTCATCGCGGCGTTTCTCGGCAAGCCGTGCAACCTGTTGCGGGCTTTTTTCCATTCGTAGCGGCTCCCCTCATCTTGCCGGGGCCGTCGCTGCCGGACCGATCTGTTCGCGAAGCACGTCCAGCGCCGTCTGGAGCTGGCGGTCGATCGCGACAGTGATTTTTGCCGGTGCCGTGGCAGAAGGGCTCGATGCCGGGGCCGAAGCCGTGGCCGGCGCCGTGGCGGTCGTCACCCGAGTGGCCGGACGTCTTGTCGAGTAGACCTTCACGCGCGATTCGATCATCGCAGCCCTTTCGGCGGGCGTGAGATCGACGACTTTGTCGGGCACGATGCCCTTGTCATGAATCCGCTCCCCACTCGGCAAATACCAGTACCCAGTGGTCAACTTCACCATGCCGTGGCCGTTTTCGACCTCGAACAGGGTTTGAACGCTGCCCTTGCCGAAGGTCTTCTCGCCGACGACGACGGCCCGCTTATGGTCCTTGAGGGCTCCGGCGAGAATCTCGGAAGCGCTGGCCGAGCCGCCGTTGACCAGCAGGGCCACCTTGAGGTAGGCGGGATAGGTATCTTCACGAGAGGCCTGCCGGGGTTGCTCGGGGGTGTTGCGGCCGCGTGTACTGACGATGATTCCCTCGTCCAGGAATCGGTCGGCGACCGGCACCACGACGTCCAGCAGGCCGCCCGGATTGTCGCGGACGTCGATCACCAGCCCCTGCATCTTGTCATAGACCAGCAGCTTGCGAACGACGACGTCAAGCTGTCTGGCTGTGTTCAGCTCGAAATTGAGGATGCGCACATAGCCGATGCGGTACTCGGGGTCGATCAGGTAATCCCATTCCCAGTCCTCGGTGTGGGCCCATCCGCGGACCGTCGGCACGGTGATCAGCTCCCGCTCAATGGTTCTCTCGAATTGTTGACCCGTTGAGGGCCGGAAGAGTGTGAGTCGGACCGAGGTGTTGGGCTCGCCCTTGATCATCGCGACGGCCTTCTCGGCCGGAATGTCCACTGTTCTCGTATCGTCAATCATGATGATGCGGTCGTCGGCCCGCAGGTCCGCCAGAAAGGCGGGGCTGCCCTCGATCGGGCTGACGATGACCAGCTCGCCGCTGTGAAGTTGGTCGACTTCCACGCCAATGCCGTAAAACTGTCCTTCAATCCGTTTGCTGAACTGCTCATACTCGCTGGTGTCGAAATAGCGACTGTACGGATCGAGCCGCTGCATCATCCCGTCGATCGCCCCCCGCAGAAGGTCCTCCTTCTCGACCTGCTTCACGTAGTTTTTGTGAATCTGCAGGCTGATGTCGGTGAGCGGGCCGAACTGGTCGTAGAGCGCATCGCGGCGGATCAGGGCCTCAGGCACTTTCCACAGGAGAACGGCGAGAACGGCACCGACCGCGATCCAGACGAGGTTGCGTTTGGGCATCTTGCGTGCAGGCTCCCATGGACGGAACTGGTCGGGATTGTCGTCCAGGAGGCGGAAAGTGTCAATGTTGGCACATGCAGCATTCGGCTCGCCGATCAATGCCGGTATTAGGCGCAAGGGTCGGATTGCCAGAGGTTTCCGTGCGGATTAAGCTCTTGGTGATGAGCAAAGCCCAGACAATGCGCTCGCAGGCCAGGCAGGAGTTCGACACCTGGGCCGGCAGCTACGACCGTTCTCTGCTCAACCGGTTCATGTTCCGGCCGTCGTATTTGGCTTTTCTCGAAGAACTCTACGTTTGCCGCAAAGATTCGCCCGGGCCGTTCTCCCTGCTGGATGTGGGATGCGGGACGGGGACCTTCGCCGGAATGCTGGCGGCGACGTCGCTGCCGGCCGAGATCGTGGGGCTGGACTACTCAGCGCCCATGTGTCAGGTGGCGTCAGGCAAGGCCCATCAGGTCGGCATGCAGGAGCGGGTCCGGTTCG
>CAZTQK010000469.1:0-4539 GCA_964615635.1 uncultured Planctomycetales bacterium | reverse complement strand
GCAGGGGCTGGTTGACCTGCGGCATGTGGAAGTACTCGTCCTCGACGAGGCGGACCGCATGCTGGACATGGGGTTCATCCGCGACATCCGCAGGATTGTCGCGAAGGTCCCGACGAAGCGGCAGACGCTGCTGTTCTCTGCGACCATGCCGGCCGAGATTCGCGAACTGGCAAACGAAATCCTGCGAAAGCCGGTCAGTGTTCAAGTTGCAGCGGCGTCGATCGCCGCCGATACCGTCACGCAGTCCGTCTACTTTGTTGAAAAGACGGGCAAGCCGGAGATGCTCAAGCATTTCCTCAACAACAACGCCATCACGCGGGCGCTGGTGTTTACCCGGACCAAGCACGGTGCGGATCGCGTGGCCCGGCATCTGTCACGAGCCGGCATCTGCGCCGAGGCCATTCATGGCAACAAGAGTCAGAACGCCCGCACACGGGCGATGGCCCGGTTCAAGTCCAGCTCGCCGCCGGTACTGGTTGCGACCGATATCGCCGCTCGCGGCCTGGACATTGATGAAATCTCGCACGTGATCAACTACGACCTGCCCAACGAGCCGGAAACCTACGTGCACCGTATCGGCCGGACCGGCCGGGCGGGGGCATCGGGTTTGGCGGTCTCGTTCTGCGGCAGCGAGGAACGACCGTACCTCAAAGACATCGAGCGGCTGATCCGCAGGCCGATCCCGGTGAGTCCGGACAAACCGAAGCTCGCCGTGCCCGAGACGCATCCGGCGGTGAGTCAGCCGCATCCCCAGCGGGCGACGCATTCAAACCCGCAACAGCGGCGCGGGCGGGTTGCACCTGCTCAGCATGCCATGAGAGGGACGCCGCCGGCCGTGAGAGAGCAGTACCTGCAAACGGCGTCCGCTGCGAGCGATCAGCCGCAGGCCAGACCGGTCTCAGTGGCGCATCGTACCTCCCGACGACTCAAGCCTCGCCGGCGCGCCGTGCGAAGCGGATGGTGAGAGGGGTCTGGCGGTCTGTTGGTCTGTTAGTCTGTTGGTCAATTGGTTTGTCGGGCTCGTCGGCTAGGCAGGTCGCCGTGATCACTGCTGACGCAGTCAGTCTGATTGCGGGAGCCACTGAGTGCATATGGGTCATCAAGCCCTTCGACCGTTCAGATCGGCCTGGGAACTGTCCCAGTCCGGGGGCGGGACGCAGGGCGTGCCGCACTCCGGGCAGCGGCCGAACTCGTAGGAGGCCCGCAGATCGTACCCGCACCTCTCGCAAAGGCCCTTCATCTGGTTGTCCAAGCTCCTCGGCAACACCAGGTAGACGAGCCCCATGAAGACGAAACCGATCAGGTTGAGGAAAAGACCCTGGAGCAGCGTGATGCACAGCGTGATCGGGAACGATGCTATCCCGCCGCTCTGTTGCAGTACTCCTCTAGAGAGCGTTTCAACGGTCAGCACGCTCAGCAATCCCGGGATCATATCCACGCCCATCCCAAGAGGGAAAAGGGACGACAGAAACAGCCGCACCAGATAGCCGATCCGAAAAGCCCGAGCTGCTCGGGGGCGGGCCTGCAGGCGGACCACGACCTGCGTCCCGGTCGCCCACACGTAGATGATGATCACGACCACGATTCCCGTGAGCATTGCCACGGTATCGAAGTCCGCTGGACCGGACATCTTGGCCCAAGTGAAACTCGGGATCGAACTGATGCCGCAGACCGCAGTCCACAGCGTGACCCGCTGATGAAGATCCGGAACCGGCGGGTGTGCCTGGCTGGCCTGCATGGCTATCATTCTACCACTTTGAGCAGGACCAGGAATTCGACGTTTCCCTTCTGTCCTCTGATCGGGCTCTCAATCCAGCGGGTCGCGGTTAAGCCGATGGACGCGATCTTCGTGCAAACCGCATCGAATGCGGCCTTCGCGCCCTCAGGGCTTAGCACGCCGCGACAGAGGTTTCTACGATCGGTTTCGTAATGCGGTTTGACCAAGGAGATGATTTTACCATCGGGTTTGAGCATGCGCACGGCCGCCGGCAGAATGTGATTCTGGGGTGTCCAGGCCACGTCGATGGTCACCAGGTCGACCGGTTCGGGTAGCACGACATGCATGGCGTTGGTCCGCTCCATGACCACAACATGAGGATCGGTCCTCAACGCGTAGGCCAGGACCCCATAGCCTGTATCGACGGCGTAGACTCGACCGGCACCTCGACAGAGAAGGCAATCAACGAAGCCCCCGACGGTGCTTCCCAGGTCCGCGCAGACCCAGCCGTGAGGCTCGATCCCGAATGCATCCAGTGCGGCGGCCAGCTTCTCTCCGCCGCGGCTGACATAGGGTCTATCGCTGGGCCGAGGCATGATTCAACTCGATCGACTGCGACGAAGTGGCGCTGAGACGGACCAGTGGCTCGGAGGTTTCGTCCCCGCGATCCTTGCCGTCCAGACCCACGGGTCATACTCCTCGGCTCGTCACAGGCAAAACAAACGCGGGCGACCGGTCGATCGCCCGCGGATTATCCTGAGTGGTCCGGTCTGCGGTGGGGCCTCACCCCTTGGCTGCCAGAGCGTTATACTTCTTCTGGAGCCGTGAGATCCGCCGACTGGCGGCATTCTTGTGCAGCGTGCCCTTGGCCGCCGTCTTGCTGAGCTGCTTCATGGCGACCTTCAGGGCCTCGGCTGCCTTGGTCTTATCACCGCCGGCCACCGCCGCCTCGAACTCCCGAATGTCTTCCTTGACGACCCGCTTACGACCCCGGTTTTTAGCCCGTCGTTTGGCGTTTTGTCGAATCCGCTTCTTGGCGGAAAGTGAATGAGCCACTAGTCAAATCTCCTGCCTCGTTGCCTTAACTCTTCTCGTGGAGGTCCTCTATGCGTTTCCTAACATCTCCCTTACGGTAGTTGTAGTCCCATTCTATGAGCTGACCGTAGATTTTCAAGGCTTCCGGGATGTTGCCGTCGTCCTGGAGGGAGCGGCCCAGCCAGTAGTGGAGTCTCTTACCCAGCTCGTCATTTGGGATTTCGTAGCTCCCGATGACCTCCCGGAAGATGTTGGCGGCCTGTTTGTGAAAGCCCTTTTCGTAAAAACAACGACCTATGTACAGGCTGCAGCGGAACCGGTTTTTCGGTTCGTTTCGAGCTTCCTGCAGGACGGGGATGGCATCGTCGAAGCGACCCGCTTCAAACAGCCGCCGGCCGTACTCAAAACGGTAGCCCAAATCGGTTGGGTACTGCTCGACTCGCTCTTTGAAGACGGCCAGCTCGACCTTGAGCTGCTTGGCCTTGGCCGCATGTGCCTGCGGGTCCCTTGTTTCCTCGAGCAGGCGAGCCTTGCGACGGAGCTGTTTCATGTAAATGTCGTGGGCCCGCAGCTTGTAGCGGTATTCGCCGCTCTGTTCATGAGCTTTCAGCAGGATCCTGATGGCCTTGGTCTCCTCATCATCCTGTTCGCGGCGGCAGAGGAGGTCCGCAAGCTCGTTGATGCGTGTGCTGTTTGTCGGGTCGGCCTCGTACCGTTCTCGGGCCTGGGCAATGAGACTGTCGAGGCGGTCGTCGGACTGGACGAGTCGATCTTTGTCATGGATATCGCGTTGCGAGTCCTTGTCCATGATGGAGTCGGTGAAAGATTCCGCGGACGAGTATCGCCCCTTGAGGATGGTCAGTTTTCCGGCCACGTCGCGGAGGGCCACGGCCAGCTCGCCGTCCTGCGGTTTGAGGGCCCGCAGCTTCGAAAGGGCGTCCACGGCCCGGTCCATTGCCGCGATGGCCAGTGGCGGGTCATCTTCGGCATTCAGGTCGCCGAGCATTTCGTAGTTCTGACGCAGCGTGATGAAGCGGGCTGGGTTGGGCTTGGTTTCGCGAATGAGTGCATCGGCCAGGATCTCGCCGATCCACATGGCCGTCTTATCGAAGCGGCCCAGGGCCGCGTTCTTGAACAGCGCTTCCATGTAGCCGATGTTTCGCGGATCCATGGACAGGAGCCGCTCGGCGTTGAGCATGCACGTCTTGTAGTCCTTGCCCGAGGTCTTGTATTTCATCTGGTCGACGAAGCCGACCTTCTTGGCGCCGCGGAACAAGGCCGCCGCCCGGCAGGGGTTGTGTCCCTCCTGGACGGCCTCCGGCCAATGGCCGAGCCCGAGGATGTACAGCTCGATCGCGTAGTCATAGTTCTTTTTGCCAACTAGTTCCTGTGCCCTTCGGAAGCACTCCGTGGCCTTGGCGATCTCGTCGGGGCCGAACGTCGGTCTTGTTGTGTTGTTGGAGCTCTTAGCCATAAGTCCTGTGTTCTTCGGGGGCTTCCGGCTCGATCCTGCTTCGCACGGCAGGGGCGTTCATGGTGCCGGGCTCTGTTTGGCGTCCGGGGCCGCACGGCGGGTCGCCCAAGCGAGTGCTCCGCCGCGTCCCTGGATGTGGCGCTGCCAAGTGCTCCACGCTGATCGAGGTTCCTGCCCGCTAGATAGTATCACGACAGGCTCAGGGGTCAAGGCAGAGGGCTGTTGGCGGTTGTCCGTCGGGCGGCTCAGGTGCTATAATCTGCATGGGATGTCCGGCGGGCCCCTGATCGAGAAAAGCTTGGTTCGCCTTGTC
>CAZTQK010000468.1:0-4545 GCA_964615635.1 uncultured Planctomycetales bacterium | reverse complement strand
GACGGAGGCCTCAAGGGCGAGTATCGGCACGCCGGGAAAGTGCCAAACTCCAGTGGCGGGCAAAGCCCGCCCTGCCTAGCTGCCCCCTCTCTTGCGGTCGGGGTTCTGAAAGGCCGACGGCGGGCTTCTCCTAACAGCCTAAAGGTCGAATAGTCCAGCGGCTCAGTGATCTGGCAGCCTGGAAGTCGAAAGGTCTGGAAGACTAGTGGTCTGGTAGTCGAATAGTTCAATGGCCCAGCAGACTCCGTTGACCGATGATCGGGATTTCTTGTGTGTCCTCCTAGATGTCTAGAGGCCTAAAGGATTAATAGACTAACAGACCAATAGACCAAGGGACCGACAGTCCCTCGTCGGCCGCACTTGTCCTTACCGGCTCGCCGGATAACAATGATGTGGCGCATCAGCCCCTGGTCGTCAATGTAGGAGCCAGCAATGGACAGCACCGCGATTGCAGACTTCCTAAAACAGAACGTCGAGCTCTTCCAGCATTTCCCCGACAACCGACTGGGCGAACTGGTCGGCGGATCGACGGTGGCATCCTACGAGCTCAACGAGGCCATTGTCGAGTTCGGCGAGGATGCGACACATCTCGGCGTCATGCTGGAAGGCGAAGCATCGGCTTCGATCATCACCGAAAGCGGCGACCGGCAGGTTGTCGGGCACCTCAAGACCGGCGACACCTTCGGCGAGATGGCCCTGATGACCGGCGACAAGACCCCGGTCGACATCATCGCCGAAACGCGCTGCAGCGTGCTCCTGGTGCCGGTCAGTCTGTTCTCGTCGGTCATCATGACCGAGCCCCGCGCTGTGCAGCACATCTCGCGGACCATCTCGGAGCGGTTCAGAACAGTCATGCAGGACCCTGCCAAGATGGCCGCTTTTCGCAAGAGCGAAGAACCGTGTGCCATGCGTCTCAAGGGAGAAAGGCCCGAGAAGATCCTGGTCGTCAATTGCGGTTCATCGTCCCTCAAGTACTGTCTCTTCGACACCCAGAACGAGTTGAACAACATGCGCGGTCTTGTCGACCGCATCGGCACCGACATCACACGCCACACCTGCCACGGGCCGCGCGGGGAAATCGACCGCAGTCTTCCCAAAGGGACCCACCGGGAGGCCTTCGAGGCCATGTTCGCCGAACTGACTGACAAGGAAACGGGGGCCGTCTCCAGCGCTGCGGAGATCAGCATGGTCGGCCACCGTGTGGTCCACGGCGGCGAACGGTTCGCCGAGACGACGATCATCACCGACGAGGTGCTGCGTGAACTCGATGCCCTCAGTCCGTTGGCACCCCTGCACAACCCGATCAATCTCCTCGGCATCCGCGAAGCCCAACGCGTGTTTCCTTCGGTGCCTCATTTCGCGGTGTTCGACACGGCGTTTCACAATACGCTGCCGTCCTTCGCCTACCTTTACGGCCTGCCGTACGAGTACTACGAGAAAAACAAGGTCCGGCGCTACGGCTTCCACGGCACCTCGCACGCATACGTCTGTCTCGCCGCTGCTCAGTACCTTGGTCGCCGGGTCAACGAGTTGGAGATCATCAGTTGCCACCTGGGAAACGGCGCCTCGGTCTGTGCGGTGGACCACGGCCGTTCCGTGGACACCTCCATGGGACTGACCCCTGCCGAGGGTCTGATCATGGGCACGCGCGGCGGAGACATCGACCCCGGCGTCCTGGTCTATCTTCAACGGGAAGAGGAACTGACCGCCGACCAGATCGACAACCTGCTGAACCGCAAGAGCGGCCTGCTGGGGATTTCGGGAGTCTCCTCCGACATGCGCGAGGTCGAACGGGCCGCACACGAGGGCAACCACCGGGCCCTTCTGGCGCTCAAGGCATTCTGCTATCGGCTGCGAAAGTACATCGGGGCGTACGTCGCCGCCATGGGCGGCCTGGACGTGATCATTTTCACCGCCGGCATCGGGGAAGGCAGCGCCCGGGTCCGCGCTTTGGCCTTGCAGGGCCTGCGTTGCATGGGGATCAGCCTCGACGAACAGCGCAACCGCGAAGCCCGCGCCTGCGACGAAGTCCGCCGTATCTCAACCGACGACTCGCAGGTCACCGTGCTGGTGGTGCCCACGGACGAGGAGCGCATGATCGCCCGCGAGTCACTACGAGCCCTCAGCCGCTCGTACATCGAGCGGGCCCTCGAAACACAACGCCAGGAGCCGATCCCCATCGAGATCTCGGCCCACCACGTGCATCTCACTCAGGAACACGTCGAGGCCCTGTTCGGCGCCGGTCATCAGTTGACCCGGCAGAGCGACCTCTCGCAACCCGGCCAGTATGCCTGCCAGGAACAGGTGACCCTCGTCGGCCCGCGCGGACGCATCGAACGGGTTCGGGTGCTCGGGCCGGTGCGCAAGTTCACACAGGTCGAAATTGCCATGACCGAGCAGTTCAAGCTTGGCGTCCATCCGCCGATCAGGGAGTCCGGCGATCTGAAAGACACGCCCGGCATTACCCTCGAAGGTCCCGCCGGGAGCGTCGCCATCGACCAGGGCGTGATCTGCGCCATGCGTCACATCCACATGACGCCCGAAGATGCACTTCGCTATGGGGTGCGCGACAAGTTCACCGTGAGGGTGCGCGTACCCGGTGATCGGGAGCTCATCTTTGGTGACGTGCGCGTCCGCGTGAATCCCAGCTTCCGACTGGCCATGCATCTCGACACGGACGAAGGTAATGCCGCGAACATCCGCACCGGCATGACCGGATACATCGACGGGATTCAGAATCAGGATTGGGTGTGACTCGCCAAGCGTACTATCACAAGGTCCTATACTGCGTGCACTTGGGAACGGATCTGGTGCGTCATGAGAGTGCTCTGGGGCCGGATCATCGCCGGCCGGGGGCAATGGTTGCCCTTTCGGCAAGGGCTTGGTCGGTCCTGCCGTAGCCGGCGGATTTCGGCTCGGAACGTGCACCGCCGGAGAAAAAACGAAGATTCTCGGAATCGGGGTAGGCGCAAGGGGGGGGCTGGTATACTCCGATTTGGTTCGGCAGCTCTTGCCAGGCGATGGTTTCACGGCAACGTCTTGTCGGGGAGAGAGACAGCTCCGCGGGACACAGGACACGTCGAAGGGAGAGAGATTCATGACAGGTTTCATTTTGCGCGTATTGGCATGTGTCATGGCAGTCGGCTTTCCTGCCGGCACGGTGTTCGCGGTGAATATCGAGACCGTGCCGGTGGGCAATCCGGGGAATGCCGGTGAGCTCTCGGGGGCAAGTGCGGGCGGCTTTGGCCCGGATCGCATCTGCGGTGCGGTGAATTACACGTACAACATCGGCAAGTACGAGGTGACGGCGGGTCAGTACACGGCGTTTCTGAACGCCGTGGCGGCCACGGACACGTACGGGCTGTACAACACCAACATGTGGTCGAGCAGCTACGGTTGCAGGATCGAGCGGACCGGCACCTCGGGCAGCTACACGTACAGCGTGGCTGGCGACTACGCCAATCGGCCGGTGGACTACGTGAGCTACTGGGACGCCTGCCGGTTCACCAACTGGCTGCACAATAACCAGCCGACGGGGGCGCAGGGAGCCGGCACTACGGAGACGGGCGCGTACACGCTCAACGGCTACAACGGTCAAGACGGCCGGACGATCCAGCGCAATCCGGGCTGGAATTGGGCGGTCACGAGCGAGGACGAGTGGTACAAGGCAGCGTACCACAAGAACGATGGGCTGACCGGGAACTATTTCGATTACCCGACGAGTAACGACGCCGTTCCGAGCAACGACCTAGTCGATCCTGACCCTGGCAACAACGCGACGTTCTACGACAACGGCTACACGATCGGCAGTCCCTACTACCGTACGGAAGTCGGGGCTCACGAGAATTCCGACAGCCCGTACGGTACGTTCGATCAGGGCGGGAACGTCTGGGAGTGGAACGAGTCAGTGGTGTACGAGGGATCCGACTATGCGTGTCGCGGCTTGCGGGGCGGGTCGTTCGGCAACAGCGGCTACTACCTGCGCGCGTCGGATCGCAGCCTCGACTACGACCCGCCGTACGGGGACTACTTCATCGGGTTCCGCGTCTCCGAGCTTCCTGAGCCCGCTACGATCGTGATGTTGTCTCTGGCCGGCGTGGGAATCTTACGAAGGAAGAGAGTGTAACGATATTACCCTCTGCCCTTTGGCCCTCTTACCCTTTTCTCTTCGCCGCCGACTTGTGAGGGCGTAGCCCGAAGGGCGAAGACTCAAGGCGGCGCGCGAGTTTTCTGAGCCATGCGCACGCGCCGCATCAGCGGGGATTCCCGCAACGAACCGCCGGTCCTGCTGGTCATGGTTTTTTCTGTCATCAATCTTTCTGTCAAGGCTGGAGCGGCCGATGCCTGTTGACGACGATCGAGAAATGACAGAAAGATGAACGCCAACTCTCCATCCGGAATCGCCTGTACTTCCCAGGCGGCGCAAGCCCTTGAAACGCGACGCGACGTACGTCGCTCTTTGTCGCTTCGCGACGGTCGCGAGTCAAGGGAAGCCTGCGGCCAGATCCGCGCGGGTGGTACAAACTCACGCGGCCGTGCCGTGCT
>CAZTQK010000467.1:0-4561 GCA_964615635.1 uncultured Planctomycetales bacterium | reverse complement strand
GATCCCATTTGAACCGCCAATCAACGCGAATGGACGCGAATTGAACATTCGTTCACGGGCTTCATTCGCGTTCATTAGCGTCCATTCGCGGTTGCTCCCCACCCGCACCGCCGGTCATTCGCGGCCCGTTTCCAATCGACTCGGGCGTAACTCGCCGATCGCGGGCGAGCAGACCAGCGAAATGGGGACAGGCACCGCCAGAACAACGCCTTGTGGAAGGAACGGAAAAGGGGTCAGAAGCCATTTTCAATAAAGGTGGTAAAAGAAGGGCATGTGTTTCCGCGTTTTCGGCGTACTCAGTGGTTGGAATGAAACGGTCAGCATTCAACGATCAGCGGTCAGCTTTCAGCGAACGGAAAGGCGTTGTTCCGCCGCAGTGGACGCGGAGGGTCGCAGAGGCGAAGGCTGAGCATCGGTCTTCTTTTTGTGCTTTTTCTGGCTGCACTTTGGTCTGGCCGAGTCGGTAAGGGGATCGGGTCAACGACTCTTGACATCGATGGGCCAAGTATCCGCGCAAATGCTTGTGCCAGCCGTCCGTTTGACGTCCTGACGGTCCGGGTGTCTGATACGGAGCTATGCCAACCAGCCGCCGTCAATTTCTGTCGCGGACCGTTCATGCCAGCGCCGGGCTGTGGGTGTTCAGGGGCGCGGCGCTGGGGGAAACCGGTTCTGCGCCAGCGGGGCGGGCACGACCACGGCGGATTTCACCCAACGAGAGGATGGGCATCGCCTGCATCGGGGGCGGGGGGCAGGGGTACTGGGACATCTCGGCAGTCGGCAAGCGGGACGACATCGTGGCCATTGCCGACGTCGACTTCGGAATGGCCTACAAGGCGTTTAAGGCGTTTCCTAAAGCCCGTCAGTACAAAGACTTCCGTAAGATGCTGGAGGAGATGGACCGGCAGATCGACGCCGTGACCGTCTCGATCCCCGACCACCAGCATGCAGTCGCGGCCATGACGGCCATGCGGATGGGCAAAGCCAACGACTATCTCCGCCGCGACTATCGCAAAGGCTGGACTCTCTGACCATCCCGCCCAACACCACGGCCACCGCAACCCAACGCCCGATGTCAGATCTTGTTCATAATACCCATTTGATTCGCCTGAGATCAGTTTTTATCGGACCATACGTTTCGCGCCTGAGCCGGCGGGGGTTCCTGAGGACCAGGACGTCGCTCGAGGGTGCGGGGTTCGGACCGGGCCACATTGCTGCCGTGATTGAGATCGTGGTGCGCCAGCCTGGCCAGATATCGCGCGTGCGTGGTGATGACCTCGTCCAGCGCCTCATCCTGAGGCAGGAACACCCCGTTGCCGTCATCCCACGAGGCGGTCGGGTCGTCGAGGATCATCCACACAGCGGTTCCCGCGAAGGCTCCGCCCCCGGCCGCTGAGGCGGCACAGGTCTCGTAGTAGAGATCGCGGAAGAACAGCTCTCGCACCCTCGTCGTTCCGACGCTGCTTGCGGCGCTCAAGTCGTCACGAGGAATCCCGAATTCCTCCACCATCAATGGTTTGCCCAAGACATCGCAGGCGTCGTCGATGCGCTGCTGCAGGTAGTGCCTGGCCTTGCTCATGGCCCTGGACGTCTTGCCGATCGGGTCCCAGCCCCAGTTCTGAGGCCAGATGTGGCAGCTCGCGTAGTCGATGGTCGGATGCCGGTGGTTGTCGATGAAGTCCTGCCCGTGGAACGGCATCCACCAGTCGGTATTGCGGTTCAGGTGCCTCGGCCCATAAAAACCCTCGATACCCGTGCTCACCATGTGGTTAGGATCAAGGCTCTTGATGTAGGCGCTCATCTCGCCGATCCAGGCGTTCAGAGTGGCCGCCGCGATGAAGCCGGCCCGGGCCTCGTTGGCCAGTTGCCACGCGAAGATCGTCGGGTCGTTGCGATAGGTCCGGCCGTTGACCGTGTTCACGCGGTTGACCAGCAGGGCGATCAACTCCCTGAACCACGTGCGAATGGTCGCGTCGGTGTAGAAGGCATCATGTCTGACCGATCCGAACCGCCAGAGCGTGTATCGATTCATGCCGCCGTAGTCGTCCCAGTTGTTGACCAGAGTCAGCACCACACGGATGCCGCGAGAGTCGGCCTCGGCCAGCGTCTGATCGAGAGCGACCAGCGTCTCCGGATCGATGAAATCGATGGGCCGTTCGCTCGGGCCGAGTCGGCGGGCAGGGGCACATTGCAGGCAGCCCTCCTTCTCAACCTGGTCCTGGAAGGCCCACGTCCGCAGCACGGTCAACGAGCGGGCCTGCATCTCATCGAGCACCTCATCCGCGCCGGGATGGCCTGTGCGGCGATGGATCATCTGGTAGTAGCTGTTCGTGCCCGCCACGTAGATCCGCCGCCCGTTGAGGACGAAGTGGGTTCCGTCGCGGCGGACGAAACCGCGGTTTTCCGAGCGAACTGGCACCGAGAAGGTCTCCATGGGCATCAATACCCGGCATGCAATGGTTGCCGCGGCGATCACTTGCCGGTTTGCAGGTATATCCCCTCTCGTCGGGGCAGCACCTGCGATCGACCGCCAAGGCACAAGAGGCACCGGCCCCGCACCTGCATCTTACTGAGCAACGAGGCCGGTTTCACCCGCGGGCAACCCGTTTTGCCCGGTCCCGGTGCATCCGGTAGAATCCGACCGGCCGGTATCGATCCCACGCCAAACGGCCGGGGTCGGATCGCTTTTCTCCCGAGGAGCCCTGCAAATGACCGTCTCCTACGCGAGTGCGAGCATGCCCCAGTCCCGCACCATGTTCGGTCACCCGACCGGACTGTTCACGTTGTTCTTCGCCGAGATGTGGGAACGGTTCTCCTTCTACGGTATGCGGGCCCTGCTGGTCTTCTACATGCTCAAGGGCTTCCTCGGCTACGGCGACAGCGATGCGTACGCTGTGTACGGCTCCTACACCGCCCTGGTCTACATGACCCCCTTCTTCGGTGGGATGCTGGCCGACAGGCTGCTGGGGGCACGGCGGGCGGTGGTCCTGGGGGGGCTCTTGATGGCCGCCGGCCACTTGATGATGACGGTTGAAACCAGCCTGGGCTTCTTCGCCGCACTGGCCTTGCTGATCTGCGGCAACGGCTTCTTCAAGCCGAACATCTCCACGATCGTCGGCTCGCTCTACCCGCAGGGCAGCCCCCGCCGCGACGGCGGGTTCACCATCTTCTACATGGGTGTCAATCTCGGAGCGGCGATGTCTCCGCTCCTGTGCGGCTACATCGGCGAGACTCTCGGCTGGCACTATGGTTTCGGTTTGGCGACCATCGGGATGCTGGTCGGGATCGCGGTCTTTGTGGCCCCGTCGCTCGTGTCGCAGGTTTCGATGTTCTTCCTGGCGCTGGCCGCAGCATTCAACATCTTCGTGGTGCCGGAGATGACCCTTCAGACCGACGCGACTCGAATGTACCTGAACTACGTTCTGCTCGCCGCCCTCGCGCTGGCCGGATGGATCACGTTCCAGGAACTCGGGCAAGGCAAGATCCGGGAGTCGCTGTTGAGCACCTATCTGGCACGAGTCGTCATCATGACGGGGGCCATCACCGCGGCGGTCGTGCTCTTCTGGCAGCACCCGGACAATCCGTTCTCAAGGGCGGTTAACGTGTTCGTCGGCGTCTCTCTCCTGATCGCCGCTGTCGTGGCCTGGGTGGCGCTGGGCCGCGGCGGGTTGCCCAAGGAGGCCGGCGCGCCGCCCGATCGCGAACGCCTTTGCCGCCCGGTGCTGGGCATCATCAGCACCGAATCAGCGGTGTACCTGGGCACCCTGGCGGCTCTGGTGATCTTCGTGCTTCTGGTTTCCGGGTTCGCCTTCTTCACCCACGATCACCGCCCCGTGACGCTTGTCTCCGACGAATACACTCACGGACTTGCGGCCAGCGAGAATGCCGCCGCCAGGATTCTGGCCGTCTTCGTGTCGGAGATGAGCCGGCCGGCCGGACTGGCCCTCTTGCTTGCAGGCTTGACGGCAATCGTCTATCTGACCTTCGAGATTCTGCGCCTCGACAAGGTACCGCGGGAACGGCTGTACGTCGTGTTGATTCTCACTTTCTTCTCGATGCTCTTCTGGGCATTCTTCGAGCAGGCCGGCAGTTCGGTGAACAACTTCACCGACCGCAATGTGGACCGTGTTTTCGAGCGAGACCACATCACGCAGGAACAGATCGGCCAAACGATCGATATCCAGCCTACCCAGGAACAGCTTGGCCATTACAACGGCGGAGAGCTCTTCACCCTGAACATGCTCGACGAACTGCGCGACAAGAACAAGAAACAGCCCGACTTCACCATTTCATGGCAGGTGACGGAGAACAACGTGGGGATGGGCGTGGGCAAACGGATCGAGGAAATCCCCGCCAGCACGTTCCAATCGGTCAACCCGATCTACATCCTGCTGTTCGGCCTTGTGTTCACCGCACTCTGGGGTTTCCTGGGTAAACGGGGCCGGGAGCCGAGCACGCCGGTCAAGTTCTCGCTGGGATTGCTTCAACTTGGACTGGGATTCGCCGCCTTCTGGTACGGTGCCCAGACCTCGAATGAACGCGGCATGGTGCTCCTCTCATGGCT
>CAZTQK010000466.1:0-4567 GCA_964615635.1 uncultured Planctomycetales bacterium | reverse complement strand
TGAGCGGTCGGGTTCGATGAGTTTCCACTCTGCGGGGACTCGCCAAAGGCTGGCATTACCGACACGACTGCCAGGATACTCAGCAGAACCATTCCCGCCCTCATGATCCGGCCACGCTGCTCACTATACGGTTTCATGTCCGCACGCTAACCCTGTTTGCCGGCGGCGTCAAAACCGGCCACCGCATCCCCGAGAAGTCCGTTTTCCCCGGTTCCCCGGTCCCTATTGCCGTCGGTCCCGGCCCGGTCTCGGGTTTACCGGCGGCGGTCTTGGAGACATGGCTGATATGTCAAGGAGGTACGTCCTGTACCCGCGCCAAAACGCAAAAAATTAGGAGTTTAGGGTTTCTCGACAAGAACCGCCGATGGTACCATAGAGTATCAGCAGGCTCAGCCTGCTATGGCAGCTCGCGTATGTGTCTGGTTATGATCCCTGGGCCTTTTCGGGCGGTGTTTGGTTCTACTCTTGAAGGTGGGCGGGTTCTGGCCGACAAGGTTGGGCGGCGAAGCGTCCGGGCGTTGCTGTTCATGTGCGTGCTCGGCGGGTTGCCATACGACCAATCTGCATTGATCCCAGTGGGGGGTAGACGGCGGAGGATGGCGCCAACATCCGCTCGAATGCTGACCGATCGATAGGCAACCAGACTCTGCTCGTCCTGAAACGTCGTAGGAGAGGGGTGCTCGCCCTGCGAAAACCGGAGAATGTGGAATGAGGTTAGTTGTCCAGACCGTCACATGAGGAGGATTCGATGATGTCTCAGAAGAAGCGAAGAGGCCTTGTGACACTCACTGCCGTGGTCGCCCTCGGCCTGTTGATCCAAACGGCATACGGCGTCAACGACATCAGGTATTCGTACTACGGAGGCGGCCAGCAGATTTGGATACCCGCTGCCAGAACTGCAGCGGTCAGCGCGAACTACGGCCAAGCCGCCAACTTCGTCGAAGATTCGGCAGCCAACGATCCAATCAGTGGACATGCCTACTACTTCCCGCCGACGGGGCTGCCCGCGGACGCTTGGCGTGTCTTCTGCCCGGACCCGCCCGTCACGTGCACCGAAGACCAGGCACAGGCCGATGCGTGGGTGCAGTACGAGATCCTTCCCGCCGATCTGCCGGGAGACATCAGTCTCAGTGGCAAGTGGTACTTCTGGACGCGAACGCAGCAACTCTACAGCGACAGCGACGTGGAGTACAACCAGGACTCCGACTGGCTGGTGGTCAATGGCAACCCGCCCGGTTTCAGCGGAACCAGCGACAAGGGTGACATTGATATCACCGACCACGTGCCCACCGACGCGGAATGGTATACGGCCGTCACCAAGGGTGCGGTCAATGAGCCGCAACGAGAGTATGATCGAATATGCAACGATATCCAGCACGTCGAATGGCCACCTGGAAGCCCGAAGCAAGACGGCCGGCGGCCCAACTGGGTTTGGCTGGGTAACGTCCTGCACACTGGCAATTACCGACTGAACAAGAATTTCAAACTCATCAACGACAGAATCACGTTCCGCATCTACGAAGCCGCGGCATCCCCCTGGAATGGGTGCATCGACGTCATCTGCTGGTCGACGATCGAATCATACATCCCCCCAGACCAGGACTTCAACCAAGCTCTGATCCTGGGGCAGTGCACGGCGCAGCATACGAGTGTCAGCAGTGACCCGGCCTCGCACGACAACGCAAGCAACACGACGATTACCATCACTGGGACGGACCTTCACCTGGTGAACAGCGTCAAGCTGGTACCACCCGGTGGCGGCACTGAACTCGTGGGCATTAATTTGGTCGCGGGTGCCGGAAACACCACGTTAACGGCCGAGTTCCCGACCCAAGACGCCCAGTGGGGTACTTATGACGTGGTGACCTTGCAGCCCAATTGCGCGACGAAGACTTTGCCCGGCGCCTTCCAGCTTACCTGCGCCACGGCGACCGTCTTCAGCAGCATCGAGCCGGGCACGGTCTCCAACCCGCAGTATCCGTTGCAGTTCACTGTCAAGGGCGCCAACGTGACCCTCTTGACCAGTGTCGCGCTCGTTTATGCAAATGAGGATGATCCCAACAACCCGCACATTGTCGGAACCAACCTTGTCCCGAGTGGCAACGATCTTATCGCGACCTTTGACCTGTCATGCTTCAGTGTCGAAGGCGGACCGGCCGGACCCTATCACCTGGAGGGTACTCGCAATCCCGACTGCTCCAACCCGGCTAGGCTGAGCAACGCACTTTGGGTGGTCAAACCACCAACAGGTTTTGCCTGCGTCTGGCAGCCTTGGGCAGCCCCGTGGAGTGAACTCAACAGAGGGCCCGATCTTGATCCGGATCCCGTCGGTGAGGCGTACAATCCCACGAACTGGGACTACTCCTTCAGCCAGGATACGAACCTGGGACTGGTCAAGGATACGCCGGACAGCAGTTCGACAGCCTTCCATTTCTTCTGGGACTCACAACCACCGGAAACGGGTACTCGGGCCGGGAGCGGCGGCATCTACCAAGAGATCTCGGTCACACCGGGTGTGCCGATCGAGTACTCGTTCTGGTGGAAGGGGCAGGCGACATACCAGACCAACGACAATGTCTGGTACGAATTGCTGCTGCTGGACGGGCCATTCAATCTCTACTACGCCGACGGCTATCAGGAGCAAACGCGACAACAGAACAACCCGTACATGGTCCGCAAGAAGATAGGGACAGACGGCAATCCGTTCGCTTGGGAGCAGATCACCGACCAGACTCCCGCTGATCAGGGCACCTATGGTCCACGTCCTCAGACGATTACGCCGGTCAATGACGTTGTGACGGTGGTGTTCAAGGCCGGCCGCGTACCCTCGGGGCGGCTGGAATTCCTTATTGACAAGATTGAAGTTCGCCAGGGCGGCGGCTCAAACCTGATAGCCAACGGCGACTTTGAAAGTGGTACTCAGGTGTATTCCTGCGAGAATGAATGGGTGTTCAAGGATTCCTGTGAAGCCGACTACTGGCGATGGTCTCCGCTAACGCCGCCGGGGTGTCCGAACCCGTTTGCCGACTATGACGCCGACGCGGACGTCGATCAGGCTGATTTCGCCCGGTTCCAGCTCTGCTACACCGGACCGACTCAGCCAATCGTGGCGAATGAGTGCCGTTGCTTCGACAGCAACAACGACAACTACATTGATCAGATCGATGCCTTCGCATTCGAAGTCTGCGCTAGCGGGCCCGGCGTTGCCGCCGACCCGACTTGCGATGACTGATTAATGGATTGTCTGAGAACCCTGCGTGGGACTGGCATCTTGCCGGTCCCACACGTTCTGTTAGAGTCCCGAAGAATGAGGCGGATCAGGGCATCCGCTTCCGAAATCGGCCCGCTTCGCGAACGGCCACGTGTCTCGGCGGCATTCGGCCGTTCGTCTTCTGCGAGGAGAGCGGTTTGGAGTAGCAGCGCATCGGGGCCGACGCGACCGGTCAGGCGCGCACGTTTCCTGTGGTCGTATCAGGCAGGATCGGTTAAGCCGGCAGCTTCCACGGCGACCGGTATGTGTAGCCGAGATGCCGATTGGCGTCCGGGTCGTTCGTGATGCGATCGTTGTCCCCATCCCAGGCCAGGTACTTCTTGAGGTCCATCGCGACATTGGCCAGCAACGTCGACGACGTCGATTTGTGGCCGATGGTCACCGGGCTGTTGGGCGCCTGACGGCTCTTCACGCAATCAAGGAAGTTGCGGGCGTGGTCACTGGTGCTGTCGCTGTCCTTGATCGTCAGCGGCTCCGCGCCCTTCTCGATCGCGTCCGCCAATCGTTTACTGACCCCCCGATCCAGGGGATTCAGGGCCGGCAAGGGCTTGGTCGACAGGTTTTCCGGTACCACCTGTACGCTGCCGCCGCTCATGTAAACCGTCGCCTTCGTGCCGCGGATCTCGACCGCTGACCCCTTCGCCGTACCTGGCGCGCTGTTGCCGTTGTACTGCGAGAAGGTCACGATTGCCCCGTCGGGGTAATCCCAGACCGCCTCCATGGTCACGGGTACGCCGCGGTTGTCTTCCACGGCCGTACGGCTGCCAACCGCAAACACCCCGGCCGGACATAGGTCACCCAGAGCCCATTGGATGACGTCGATGTAGTGGGTGCCGAAGTTGGTCATCTGACCACCCGAATACGGGCGGAACCAGCGGAATTTGTAGAAGCAGTAGTTCTCGTTGTACGGAACCTTCGGGGCCGGGCCCAGCCACATGTCCCAATCCAGTTCCGCCGGTGGTTGACTGTTGGCAGGGTTGCCGAGCCCGAGCGGAGCTTCGTTGCGGATGTGGAAACAGCGGGCGGCGGTGACTTTTCCGATTTTGCCGGCGTGAATCATCTCAATCATCTGGCGGTGGGCCGCCGAGGACCGCCTTTGATTTCCCATCTGGGCCACTCGCTGGTACTTCGCGGCGGCTTCCACCATCTTGCGACCCTCAAGAATGGTGAGTGACAGTGGTTTCTCGACGTAGACGTCCTTGCCGGCCTGGCACGCCTCGATGAACTGCAATGCGTGCCAATGGTCGGGTGTGGCGATGAGGACCGCGTCAATATCCTTCCGCTCCAGCAGCTTGC
>CAZTQK010000465.1:0-4578 GCA_964615635.1 uncultured Planctomycetales bacterium | reverse complement strand
CCGACGTATTCGTCAAAGGTGTACCAAGTCGGGACCACGCTGGCGACTTCCAGACCGACGCCCAGGCAGTTGGCGCTGGCCGAGAACTGGCTGTAGCCCGCGCCCATGCCGCTGAGCTTGGCAGCCGAGAGCACCTCGGTGGCGAGCCCGCCACCAACTGTCTGGCTCATAGTCTCGCAAACATCGAGAATGCCGTTACCATTGGCGTCATTCACGGGATCTTCTTCGAGGTCATCATTAATCAAGTTGCCGTTGCAGTCGGCGAAGTAGGCCCCGCCCTTCATACGACCGCCGCCATGGTAGGCCGTGCTGGGGTACTGGACGCGGTCCATATACGGGCCGCCCACGGTCACCGGGTCATACAGACGGCCGGGACCAAACGCCGGGCCGGTGCCATCGAAATAGCAGAGTGCCGGATCCTCACCTGGATCGGGCCAGCCGTCCCCGTTCCCGTTTGGGGGAGTGTCGTCCCATTTGTAGTCCATGGCGACGTCCCAGCCCAGGCAGAAGGCCGCTCGCTCGAAGGGCTCGGCCACGCCGGCGTTCGCCGCCCGTGGGCTATCGGTGTTGCCGTCGTTGATCGTGCTGAAGAACTTGGCCGGGGCCACCGGGACGCCGGCTTCAGTCTGCAACTCGACGTTGAAGACCAGGTTGGCGATACCCTGGATCGAGTTGACGCCGTCGGAGCCCGACGCCGCCGCGACTACATCCCAGGTGATAATACCTGTGATCTCAGTCACTCCTCCTGGGTCCGCAGTCCCCGGCGTGAACGCGACATTCTGCTCGTTCTTGTATTGGGCCTCATGATTGTCGCCGCCGAGTTCCAGGGTGTAGGCGATCGTGTACGGCGTCTGCCCGTGAGCCGCAAACGCCCACAGCAACACCACCAACGCAATCGCTTCGAGCTTTCTCATGATCCGTACCTCCGTTCTGCCTGTGCTTCAGTCCGGTCACAACTGCCCGTTCGGCGATTCCTCGCCAATCACACATCCCCTTCGCTTTACGGACACGCTCCCAGGCAATTCGGGATCCTCGATTTGATCAGGGCCATGTCCACCGTGTTGATCGTTCCACTGCAATTGACGTCTGAGCGGGGATCACTGCAGGGCGGCAGGACGATCTGCGCCTTTACCTTCGCCATGTCAATCGTGTTGACGCAGCGGCTGTTGTTCACATCGCCGATCAGGCCGCCGACCAGGCAGGTCGGATCAGCAGTCGGCTTGAGATCACAGACGTTGCTGACATCGATCTTGTAGCAAGTCATATCGACGTAGCCGGACAAGATCAGGACCAGTGTGTCATTAGTGGTATCTGTCGTAACCACCTGTTCATTGACAACCGTCAGGTCCCCGCCGGCGATCTCAACTCCGTTGGGAGAGTAACCGGCTAGCAGCAGATCGCCGTCAAAAATGATCTTGATCTTCTGGATGCCGTTATTGCGACACTCAGTAACTGGGTTGGCCGTGTCCAGCGGATCCAGGTCGATTGCCAGTTCCCCGCAACCGCTGTGAGTCCGGATACTCTGCCAAGCAATCGGGGCTGTCCGATTAAAGGTAAACCAGTGGAACATCACCTCACTGCAGATGACCTGCTCGGCCGGGACGGCGAAACCGCTGGCGGCACCCGGAACGTAGGAAATGGGCACCACGTTGTTGCTGTTCTCTGGAACGGTCAGTACCAGCTTGTAGGTGCCGCCGGGCAGGTTGGACACATCGATCTGGCCTTCGCAGACTGGTTTGATACCCAGGCCCACGTATTCGTCATAGGTATACCAAGTCGGGACCACGCTGGCGACTTCCAGACCGATACCCAGGTTGTTGGCGCTGGCCGAGAACTGGCTGTAGCCCGCACCCATGCCGCTGAGCTTGCTGGCGGACAGCGTCTCGGCGCCACTCAGTGCGACTCCGAGATTCTCACAAACGTCCAGAATTCCGTTGCCATTGGTGTCAGTCGTGCCGTCCTCTTCGGTATCATCCTCAACCAGGTTGCCGTTGCAGTCGGCGAAGTAGGCCCCGCCCTTCATACGGCCGCCGCCATGATAGAGCGTGCTGGGATACTGGACGCGGTCCATATACGGGCCGCCCACGGTCACCGGGTCATACAGACGGCCGGGACCAAACGCCGGGCCGGTGCCATCGAAATAGCAGAGTGCCGGATCCTCACCTGGATCGGGCCAGCCGTCCCCGTTCCCGTTTGGGGGAGTGTCGTCCCATTTGTAGTCCATGGCGACGTCCCAGCCCAGGCAGAAGGCCGCTCGCTCGAAGGGCTCGGCCACGCCGGCGTTCGCCGCCCGTGGGCTATCGGTGTTGCCGTCGTTGATCGTGCTGAAGAACTTGGCCGGGGCCACCGGGACGCCGGCTTCAGTCTGCAACTCGACGTTGAAGACCAGGTTGGCGATACCCTGGATCGAGTTGACGCCGTCGGAGCCCGACGCAGCCGCGACTACGTCCCAGGTGATGAAGCCTGTTTGGGGCTGGGGGGCCGTGCCCGGCGTGAACGGCACGTTCATCTCGTCCTTGTACTGCTGTTCATGATTGTCACCGCCGAGCTCCAGGGTGTAGGCGATCGTGTACGGCGTCTGCCCGTAGACGACAGAAGCCGGCAACAACACTAGGCACGCCAAGACTACTGCTAATCTCCACATGATCCTCGCCTCCTCTTTGTTTCAGCCTGAGTTCGGTCACAACCGCCCGTTCGGCGGTCCCTCGCCAATCCCGCGTTTCGTTCGCCTCACGGACAGGTAATGCATGACGGTAGAATGATCTTGCTCTTGCCCAGGGCCATGTCGATCGTGTTGACGGTTCCGCTGCAGTTCAGGTCCGCCCGGGGACGAGTGCACGGCGGCATGCCGATCGAGGCCTTGATCATGGCCATGTCGATCGTGTTAACACACTGGTTGTTGTTCGCATCGCCGATCAGCGTCGCCACGTTGCACGTCGGGTCTGCGTACGGCGACAACACGCACACGTTGTTGACGTCGATGGTGTAGCAGGTCCTGTCTATCTTGCCCGCCAGCGTGAGAACCAGTGTGTCGTTCAAGCTATTGGTGGTGGCGATCGACTCGGCAACCACCGTCAGGCCCGGGCCCGTGATGGCCACGCCGTCGGGTTGATACAGGGCCTCGTACAGGTCGCCATCGAAGACCACCGCAAGCTTCTCAAGACCGCACATTCTCGGCTCCGTTGTCGCTGCCGTGTCCGTGGGATCCAAATCGATCGCCAGTTCTCCGCACGGGCCGTGGACCCCGATGCTCTTCCATGCGACAGGGGTAACTGGCAGAGGATCAGGGTGGAAATCGTAGTAGAACAGGACTTCATCACCGATGACTTGCTCGGCCTCCACGGCGAAACCGCCCGGGTCGCCAGGAACAAACAACGGCGGCACCACGTTGTTGGCGTTCTCCGGAACCGTCAGCACCAGCTTGTAGGTGCCTGGGGGTAAACCCGTCATGTCAATCTGACCTTCAGCGACCGGCTTGATCCCGATACCGATGACCTGACCCGGCGCGGCCCAGGCCGGGGTGACGCTGCCGAGGGCAAGGCCGACGCCGAGGCAGTTCGCGGTGGCCGAGAACTGGCTGTAGCCCGCGCCCATGCCGGTCAGTCTGTAGGGGTACAAAGGCTCTCCGGCTGTGCCCGGAAGGTAAACAAGACCGTTCTCGCAGATATCCAGGATGCCATTGGAGTTGGCGTCAGTCGTGCCGTCCAGTTCCGTTGAGTCCTGGATCAGGTTGCCGTTGCAATCGCCCGTGTAGCCGCCGCTGGTTATACGGCCGCCGCCGTGGTAGGACGTGCTGGGGAACTGGACGCGGTCCAGATAGGGACCGCCGACGCCCACCGGGTCGTACAGACGGCCGGGGCCGAACGGCGGGCCGTTGCCGTCGAGGTCGCCGTCGTGGTCCATGTCCACATCCCAGCCCAGGCAGAACGCCGCCCGCTCGAAGGGCTCGCACTCGCCGTTGTTGATCGCCCGCAGGCTGTCGCAGCTCCCGTCATTGATCGTGCTGAGGAACTTGGCCGGGACCACCGGATTGCCGGCCTCATCCTGCAACTCAAGATTGAAGACCAGGTTCGCGGCACCCTGAACAGGGTGACCCTCGACATCGCTGCCCGTAACTGCAACGACAACGTCCCAAGTAATGAGACCCACAAAGGTGATCGTCGGGTTCGGCAACCCCGGCGTAAACGCCATGTTCATCTCGTTCTTGTACTCCTGCTCATGATTGTCCCCGCCGATCTCCAGCGTGTAGGCGATCGTGTACGGCGTCTGCCCGTGAACCACGGAAGCCGGCAACGACGCCACGCACGCCAAGACTATTGCTAATCTCCGCATGATCCCTGCCTCCTCTCTGACATGTCCTGACTCTTGCCACGGATGACGGATGGGGACTGGCCCGAAAAAAGCCTGCCTTAACTGATATTATCCGGTCCAAAGCCGGATGTCTACCCACAACAGGCGATTGCCACCAACAAATAATCATTGTCAACTGAAGCGAATCATCTGATTCAGGCGGCCTCGGATCGTGGCATCACAAAGGCTTTTTAAACATACGGTTACAGGAAAACGGAGGCGGCTCGG
>CAZTQK010000464.1:0-4587 GCA_964615635.1 uncultured Planctomycetales bacterium | reverse complement strand
AACGGCTGGGCATTCTCGCCGACCAGGTTCTGGTGTTTGACGAGGAGCTTCGCCAACTAAGCCCCGAGCAGTTGCAGGCCAAGAGCGACGAGCTGAAGAAGCGATTGGCCGATGGCGAACCGGCGACGTCCGTTCTGCCGGAGGCGTTCGCCGTGCTGCGTGAGGCGTCCGACCGGGCGCAGAAGCACCGCCATTTTCATTGCCAGGTCATCGGCGGGCAGGTCCTGTACCAGGGCAACGTGGCCGAGATGCGGACGGGCGAAGGCAAGACCATCGTCTGCCACCTGGCCGCGTACATGAAGTTCTTGCAGGGCAAGAAGGCCCACATCGTCACCGTCAACGACTACCTCGTTCGCCGCGATGCCGAGTTCGCCAAGCCGATCTTCGAGCTGCTCGGGGCGACCGTCGGGTTCATTCAGTCGCAGGTTGACCCCGGCGGCCACGAGGGCATCCGACAAGCGGCATACGCCTGTGATCTCACCTACGGCACCAACAGCGAGTTCGGCTTCGACTACCTGCGCGACAACATGAAGATCCGCTACGAGGAGCAGGTGCAGGGCCGGCTCGACTACGCCATCGTCGACGAGGTGGATTCGATCCTGATCGACGAGGCCCGCACGCCGCTGATCATCAGCGGCCCGGCCCACGGCGACGTCAGCCGCTACAAGTGGTCGGACAGCCTCGCCCGTTCGCTCGTTCGCCAGCAGCAGAGTCTCAACAATGAGACCGCCCGCCGCATCAGCGAGTGGGGCGACAACCCGCCCGAGGCGCTGACGGTCAACCCCAAGTTTGAAGACGCGATCAAGCGATTCCGCGTCGACCCTTACATGCTCACGGAGGATGAGGCTGAGGCGATCGGGCACCGGCAGTTGTACGTGGTCCAGCAGGACCGCAAGCAGGTTCAGATCACCCACGAGGGCGTCCAGCGGGCCCAGGATGAAGCGGGCATCGGAAGCTTCTATGTCGGGGCGAACATGGAGTGTCCCCACCTGATCGAGAACGCGCTGCGGGCCCATGCCGTTTACGAGCGGGACAAGGAATACGTGGTGCAGGAGCGGCAGGTGATCATCGTCGACGAGTTCACCGGCCGGCTGATGCACGGACGGCAGTGGTCCGACGGCCTGCACCAGGCGGTCGAGGCCAAGGAGGGTGTGCCGGTCAAGGAAGAGACGCAGACGATGGCCACCATCACCATCCAGAATTTCTGCAAGCTCTACGAGCACCTCGCCGGCATGACCGGCACGGCCATGACCGAGTCGGAAGAGTTCATGAAGATCTACAAGCTCGAGGTGGTGGCGATTCCGACCAACCGCCCGGTCAACCGGCTCGACCACAACGACCGCATCTACCGCACGTTCAAGAACAAGTACGAGATGATCGTGGAGGAAATTCACGAGGTACACCGCCGCGGCAGGCCGAACGACCCGTTCATGCTGGCCGAAGTATTCAACCGGCTCAAGCCGATTGTTCAGGCGGCCCCCAGCGTTTCCGAAGATGAGCGGCGAGAGCAGATCGAGGTGCTCGATCAAGCGCTGGAGCGATTCCAGGATGCCGAAAACGGCGACACCCAGACCGTTCGGACCATGATGGAGGCCTACGACCGGGTGATGGGCAACCTGGCAACCGGCCGGCCGATCCTGGTCGGCACCACCAGCGTCGAGAACTCCGAGAAGCTGTCGCAACTGCTGACCAAGAGTTACGGCATCGAACACGAAGTTCTGAACGCCAAGAACCACGCTCGCGAAGCGGAGATCGTGACGAAGGCCGGGCATCGGCACGAGCCGACCCGCGGGTCGGAGAAGCTCCCGCTCGGCAACGTCACCATTGCGACGAACATGGCCGGTCGAGGAACGGACATCAAGCTCGAAGAAGGCGTGGTCTACCCCAAGTGCAAGGTGCCTCAGGATGTTCGTTCCACGATACCGGATTACCCCGAGACGTCGCTGCACCTGTTCCCCCCGGGCTCGACCAAGTGCTGCATCAATTGCCCCGAATACAACGCCGCGACTGCCTGCAGCCATTGTTTCAAGCCGAAGCTCGATCCCCGCTTCCCGGCGATGGGGCGCCGCATCTGTTCCCTGAACGCCCCCTGTGGTTTGCACATCGTCGGCAGCGAGCGACACGAGGCCCGGCGGATCGACAATCAGCTTCGCGGCCGTGCGGGCCGCCAGGGCGACCCCGGGTCCAGCCGCTTTTTCCTGTCGCTCGAAGACGATCTGCTCAAGCTGTTCATGCCTGAGTGGATGCTCAAGATGATGGAGAAGCTCGGGTTCACCGAGGGCGTGTCCCTGGAGGACAAACGCATCTCCAAGGGCATCGAACGGGCCCAAAGAAAGGTCGAGGAGCGCAACTTTTCGATTCGCAAGCATCTGCTCGAGTGGGACGAGCCGATGGACTACCAGCGTCGGGCGTTCTACAAGGAGCGGCAGCAGATCCTCGAGGGTCGACAACTCAGCGATCTGATCTGGCGCATGATCGAGGAGGCCGTCGAGGAGGTGGTCGCCGATTACCTGGCCGAGGACTACATGGCCCGTCGGGTCAGCGACTGGTGCAAGAACAACCTTGACGTGGCCATTGATGCTGAGGTCCTTGAAGATGACGACGCGGCACACCTCCAGCGAGTCATCCGTGAGAAGGCCAAGGACGAGATCCGCGACGCGATTCGCACGTCGCTCGGCGAGTACATTGACCAGGACGACGAGCCCAGCGCGTGGGATGTCGGCGGGTTGCTGAAGTGGGCCCAGCGGACGTTCGCGGTCTCGGTGACCCAGAACCAGCTTCGGAAGATGACGCCATCCGACATCGAGGACATGCTGGCCCAGGCTGCTGACGCCCACTATGAAAAGGTGGATCTGACGCCCATCGAGGCGTACCTGGACCCGCAGTACGCCCGCCGGGCCCTGGCCGACTGGGCCCGCAACAAGTTCGGCATCGCGAGCAAGGCCGACGAGATCGCCGAGGGCTCACAGGAGCAGGTCAAGGAAGTGATCTACTCGAAAGTTCGTGAGGCCTACACCCAGCGTGAGAAGTACTACCCTGTCGAGACGGTGTTGAACCAGGCGTTCGGCTCGAGCGGAACCGACAACGCCTATGCCTGCCAGGCGGTGGTTGGCTGGGCGAACGCCAAGTACCAGGTCGGCTGGGACAACGAGCGATTCATCGGCCGACCGATCGACGCCATCGGCAACGAGCTCGTCCAGGCCGGGCGAGATTTTCTTGAGGGCGGCCGGCTCGAACGCGAGATCGACCAAGCCCTCTTGAAATTCGGCGCCCAGGGCAATGGCGAACTGACCGAGTGGGCTCGAAAGCGATTCGGCAAGGCGCTGAATGACAAGGCCCTGCGTTCCGGCGAGGAGGAGCCTCGGGAGGTGTTGCTCAACGCCGGCCGCCAGTTGGCTCGCTGGGAGTTGACCCAACTGGAGCGGTGGGTGCTGCTGCGGATTTACGATCAGGGCTGGAAGGACCACCTGCTGGAGATGGATCATCTCAAGTATGCGATCATGCAGCGTCCGCTGGGTGGCGATCAGACCCACCCACAAAGCCAATATGCCATCGAAGGCCGCGAGCAGTTCCAGCAGATGTGGAAGAGCATCCGGGAACGGGTGACTGACATGATCTTCAAGGTCTCGCACGGACAAGGGGGCGGCGGGACGGAGGAATCCCGATCGACTACCCAGTTGCAGGCCCGGCACGACTCGGCCACGGGGGCCGGCTTTGCCGGGGCTTCCGAGGATCAACAGGCGGCCATGCGGGCCCAGGGTGAAGGGGCCAAGCCGGTGACCATCCGGCGAGAAGCCCCCAAAGTCGGCCGAAACGATCCCTGCCCTTGCGGATCGGGCAAGAAATACAAACAATGCTGTGGAAGGAAGTAGCGTCTACAAAGGAGCTGTGTCGATGTCTCTGAAGGATAGTCGCGAGGGAGCACGATTCGATCGTCGTCGGGAGAGCGAAGACCGGCGCAAGGCCGGGCTGCCCGGCGAGGATGAACAACCGTTGCCGCCGCCAATTCAGCCGATTCATTCTGACAAGAAGGAGGTCGGTCGCAACGACCCCTGCCCCTGTGGATCGGGGAAGAAGTACAAGAAATGCTGTGGTAAGTAATGGCGACGCTCACTCATTGGTTTGAGGCTCTTTGGCAGGACTTTGAGGTCTGGGACAAGCTTCGGGACCCTTGGGTCTGGTTCGGGCTTGGTGCTCAGGCGCTGTTCTTTGGACGGTTCCTCTGGCAGTGGATCGTCAGTGAGCGACGAGGGCACAGCACCATTCCCATTGCGTTCTGGTACCTGTCGCTGGCCGGCGGGGGGGCGCTGTTCGTCTATGCTTTTCATCAACGCGACCTGGTCATCATGCTCGGCCAGTTGCTGGCTTGCGCGATTTATCTTCGCAACCTCATGCTGATCTACAGTCAGGCCAGACGCCGGGCACTGGCGGGGTTGCCGGTGGCCAAGCTTCGCTCGGAGGTTAACGGCGAGAACGACGCCGAGAGCGGTTACTGAGGATCGCTTGGGTAGTCTCGATAAGCGACAATCCGTAAGTATTTGTCGAAAATATGTTTATATTCATTGAAACCTTGCCTGCCATGTCCGT
>CAZTQK010000463.1:0-4625 GCA_964615635.1 uncultured Planctomycetales bacterium | reverse complement strand
TGACAGTTCAGGCGGCTCTTTCAGAACCCCGAGCGTAAGCGAGGGGCCCTTGACCGACCTTCACAGGTCAGTCGAGGACAGGCCAGACCGCAAAGCGGCCAACACCACACGGGGGCCGCTCCCTCACGGTCGCGGTTCTGAAAGAGCCTCGCGTTTACCGGCCGAATCTGCCGCGAGCTCTGCAAGGATGATGCCCCAGCATCTTGCAACAAACGGCCAACAACAGGAAAATACCGCGACTATGTCGCCGTCCAAGAGAGTCTGTTCGTCGCTGCTCGACCTGGTCATGCCCCGGGCCTGCCCGGCCTGCGATCGCACCTTGTCCGCCTCGGACGACATCTGGTGCCCGGCCTGTTCCATGAACCTGCTCGAGACCGTCACCCCGCCGGACCGCTACTGCCCGCGCTGCGGGCAATCGGTCGGGCCTTATCTCCAGAGCGACTCCGGCTGCGCGGCCTGCCGCGACGCGCGGCTCAGCCTGGACGGCATGGCTCGTGCGGGACCCTACCACGGCATTCTCAGTGCAATGGTGATGAAGTACAAGTTCGGCCGCACTCAGCGCCTTGATCGTCCGCTGGCCACGTTGGTCAAGTCGGCCATCGAGGGCCAGCGATGGGCCCGTGAGATTGATGCCCTCGTGCCGGTCCCGACCACTTGGTGGAATCGGCTCCGTTATCGGTTTCGCCCGGCAGCGCAACTGGCGCAGGCGGCTGCTCGCGAACTGCACATCCCGGCACTTCCCCTCATTCGCGTGGCCGGCAAGAAGTACAACCAGATGGACTTGCCCGCCTCGCTGCGGACCGGAAACGTCCGCGGGGTGTTCAAGCTCCACCCGCAAGCCAGGCCGGCCGGCACACGCATCTGCATCATTGACGACGTTTGCACTACCGGCGCCACGCTCAACGAGATTGCCCGCGTGCTCAAAAAAGCCGGCGCCAAGGCCGTCTATGCCGCCGTTGTGGCGAAAACGGATGCGGACCAGCCGATGACATGAGATGGTGCCTGGGGCAACCGGACGGGAGCACCCGTCATCTCGTGGGTCCGCGCGCACATCTCCCAAACCGTATCAACCGCCGTCGCATCGGACCCTGGGGCCAGGGTAACTCGATCTCGAACGGCTCGGCGGGCGACAGGCCCAGTCGCCTGGCCTCATGAATACCCGCGGCCATCTCGGCCGACTCAGTCTTGTCGGTCTTATAGAGGACAACCGACGTGTCGGCACTGATGACCTGCCGCAATCCGTGAAGCACCTCGGCAATCTTCCCGACCGCCCTGACGACGATCAGGTCGAACGGCCCAGCGCTCTCACCTGCCAGTTCTTCGCCCCGACTGTGCCGCACCTGCAAATTGGCCAACCCGAGCGCCGCGGCCGTCTCGGCCACAAAGCGAGCCTTTTTACCCGTCCCGTCAACCGCCACGATCTGCCATTGCGGGCACGCGATTGCCAACGGCACGGCCGGGAATCCCGCGCCCGTGCCCACATCCAACACTCGCAGAGGCCGGGGCACCTCTATCCATGGTGCCGCCAGCAGAACCAGCGAATCAGCATAGTGCTTCACCGCCGCATCGGACGGCGAAATGATTCGCGTCAGGTTGAAATGCCGGTTCGCCTCGACCACTCGCTGGAAATGCTCAAGCATCTGCTCACGGTGCGTTGCGGTCAACGGTACACCGATCGCCGAACACGCCATCACCAGCGCCTCGTCAAAAGCCTGTCGCTCAGATCTCGAGTCGGTCGGTTCATTCGGCTCCATGATCAGCATGATAGCCGCGAAGACCGAGGTCATGAAGTGCGGGGCTTGATGAACCACCTTTCAGCCCATAAGCTCTCCGCACAACTGAGGAGCAAAGCCAACCGCGGGTTTCTGTGGACTGAGATTATCGAAGTCATGCCCGTGGTGTAACAGAAGAAAGGATCAGCCCGTGCCAGAGATAGCCCCATTCCGCGCGTTGCGATACGACACCAAGCGTTTTTCGACCGATGTCTCGAAGCTCATCGCCCCACCGTACGACGTACTTGAGGCCGCGGACAAAGCCGACCTGCTCGCCAAGTCGGACAAGAACATCGTAGCAGTCGATCTGCCGCACATGCCGCCCAAGAAAGCCGGCCCCGACGCGCTTTACGTCCAGGCAGCCGATCTGTTCAACCGCTGGAAAAGCGAAGGCACGCTGGTCATGGATGAAAAGCCTGCGCTGTACATCTACCATCAGGTCTACGAGCACGGCGGATGCTCTTACACTCGCAAGAAGTTCTTTGCCCGCATGCGAATCGAGGCTTTCGGTGAAGGCACCGTCTTCCCGCACGAGCAGACTTTCGGCGGTCCCAAGGAGGACCGTTTCAAACTCATGCGGGCGACGCAGTGCCAGATGTCGCCCATCTTCGGTCTCTACAACGACCCGGAGAACGCGATCAGCAAGCTGCTGGACCCCGGCAGCCGTCCCCCGGACATGACCGCCGATATGCAGGGAGTCGACAATCGTCTTTGGGTGCTGCAGGACCCCGCGTCGATCGACGCGGTCTGCAAGGCGTTCTCCGCCCGTGCGGTCTACATCGCCGACGGCCATCACCGCTACGGCACCGCCCTCAACTACCGCGATACACTGCTCAAGGAAAAGGGCGACTTGCCCAACGACCACCCCGCCCGGTTCGTGCTTGTGGGTCTGTGCGCCATGGAAGACCCCGGCTGCATCATCCTGCCGACGCACCGCACCGTCAGCGGTTTCGGCTATCTGAAGGTCGACGACATCCTGACCGTCCTGGGAGACGGCATGGAACTGTGCAGAGTGGACGCGGAGGCGGCCGATGCCGAGCGCCTGCTCACGCCCGATTCCCCTCATGACGTTGCCCTGTACGTCCCAAGCAGTGAGCGAGTCTTTCTCGGAACATTCCTCCGCCGCGAACTGCTGGCACAATTGGCCCCTGATCGAAGCGATCCCTGGCGCAAACTGGATCTCGCTTATCTGCACCGCTGCCTGATCGAGGAACTGATCACCGCTCGGGCCATGGGCGGCTCGGAGCCGACGGTCCACTATTTCAAGGTCACACAGGCGGCTCTTGACGACGCTCGCCAGACCGGCGGAATCGCCTTCATTACCAAGGCCTGCACGATGGATGAACTCCGGGCCGTCAGCCACGCCGGCGACCTGATGCCCCAGAAGAGTACGTTCTTCTATCCCAAACTGGCCACCGGGTTGGTCATCAATCCCCTGGCGTAGCGGCAGGACCTTGCTTTGCCGATGCAGCGCGCGGCAGACGGCGTTGATGATTGGGAATGGAGTTGTTCGCGGTCACAGACGGTAAGGAACTCGTCCCTTTTCTCCGAAAGGAGCTGATGATGCCACAAGACAGATGCAGCCGACGCAGCTTCATTGGGACAACCCTGGCCGCCGGCACAACGGCGTATCTACCAGCCAAGCTGTCGCAGGCGGCCCAAGCTGCCGAAACGCGGCCCGCTGTCGCCCCTGCCACAGGCCCTGCTTACGACCCCCAGCAGCACACCAACGACCTCTTCAAGAACATACCCCGCCGACACGCCTTCCAGGCCCGCACGATGGACGAGCTTCGGCAATGGCAGTCTTCGTTCAGACAGCGACTCCGTGAACTGCTCGGTATCGCGGTCATGGAACGCGAAGTGCCCTTTGAGTACCGTGCTGAGCAGGTTGAGAGCGTCGCGAAAGACGGCTACACCCAGGAGAAATGGTACCTGTGGACCGAGCCCGGCGTCCCGCTGCCGGTCTGGGTGCTGATTCCGGACAAGCCCGCGGCCGGGCCGCAGCCTCTGGTCCTGACACCCCACGGCCACAATGTGCCCGAGATCTACCTCGGCGTTGCCACCAGCGACGCTGAACGCAAGTCCATCTCGGAGGGCCAGAGGGACATCGCCGTTCAGGCCGCGCGCGAGGGGTACCTCTGTATTCACCCGACCGCGCGGGGCTTTGGCGAAACCATGCGGCTGGAGGACCGCAAGAACCGCAAGGTCCACTCCTGCCGGACCGGCCTGATGCACGCCATCCTGTTCGGTCGAACGATGATCGGCTATCGCGTGTGGGACATCTCGCGGATCATCGACTGGGCGACGCGGCGGTTTGAAATCGATTCTCGCCGAATCGCCATCACCGGCAACAGCGGCGGCGGGACCACGAGCCTGTTCGCCCCCGCCTGTGACGAGCGGATCAGCGTCGCGGTGCCCAGTTGCTACTTCTGCACCTTCGAGGCCTCCATCGGCTCGATTCACCACTGCGAGTGCAACTATGTGCCCGGACTCCTGCGCGAAGGTGAGATGTACGACGTGGCCGGCCTGATCGCACCACGGTGGTTCCGAGCCATTGCCGGCAAGGATGACGCCATCTTCCCTATCGCCGCGGTCCGCGAGGCCTTTGATCGCGTCAGGAACATCTATCGCGTGGCCGGAACCGAGGACCAATGCAGTCTCTACGTCGGAGACGGGCACCACCGATACTACAGTGAAAGCACATGACCCTTCATCCGAAACGCCTTCGCACAGATCAGCAGGTAGTGCAGGTCGCAGCCGAACACAGCGGCGAAGACCTGCCGTGTGTGAAAGGAGCTAAGAGGTCTCTATTGGGTCGACTCCTGCAACTCCAGTACCTCATACGAGCTAACT
>CAZTQK010000462.1:0-4644 GCA_964615635.1 uncultured Planctomycetales bacterium | reverse complement strand
ATACGTAATGTGACCGACCATGCGGGCGATCGCCAGCCCACTGTCCGGCCCAGGGCCGGTGTGGTATTGGCCATCGGCGAAGTTCGGATCGGCCAGAATCGCCTGCCGGCCGACGGCGTGGAACGCGATCGACTGGGCGCTGAGCCGGGCGGTGGTCGCGGCAGGAACCACGCCGGCCACGGCATCCGGGTACCGCACGGCCCACTCCAGCACCTGCATCCCGCCCATCGAGCCGCCAATGACCGCCAGCAGCCTCGTGATCGCCAGGTGGTCGATCAACCGCTTCTGGACTTTGACCATGTCCTCGATGGTGATCACCGGAAAGTCCATGCCCCAGGGTTTGCCCGTCTCCGGGTTGATGCTCGACGGGCCGGTCGTGCCCCTGCATCCACCCAGAATGTTCGAGCAGATGACGAAGTGCTTGTCGGTATCGATCCCCTTGCCCGGTCCGATCATGATGTCCCACCAGCCGGGCTTGCGGTCGTCGGGGCTGTGATACCCGGCCACGTGAGCGTCGCCCGAGAGGGCGTGACAGATCAGAACCGCGTTGCTCCGCGACTCGTTGAGCCGGCCGTAGGTCTCGTAAGCCACGTCAACCGGCCCCAGGGTCCGACCGCACTCCAGGTGCAGGACGTCAGGGGGCTCGAAGAGCCTCACCATCTGCGTCCGGACAATGCCGACCGAGCCGGCAAGCTTGTCTGGCGAGGTGTCAGCGTTCATGCTATCCAAAGCATTATAGACACGGGTTCCAGTTGGCGCAACCAATCCGGGTCTGGTTGACCCCTCAGGCCCGCCGGGATAAGCTGGACGATGACAATGAGCCTGATAGACGAGTATCGTCTGGATCGAACCAAGTTCTCCGTCGGGTCACTTGATGAGCCCAGCGACGAAAAGGCGTTCTGGCTAAGCCAGACTGCGGCGGAGCGCCTCCGGGCCCTTGAGTACCTTCGCCAGGTTGCCTATGGCTACGACCCCGCTACCACGCGACTTCAAAGAGTTCTTGAGGTTGCTCAACGAGAAGAAGGTTGAATACCTTGTGGTCGGTGGCTACGCCGTCGCTTTCCACGGCTATCCCAGGCCGACGGGCGATCTCGACATTTGGATCGCAGTCCACCCGAACAACATCGACGGAGTTGTGGAGGTTCTCCGCGAGTTTGGCTTCGGAGGAGATGATACGTCCAAAGACCTATTTGCAGAGCCGGGCGTGATTATACGGATGGGCGTGCCGCCGGTGCGAATCGAACTCCAGACCCGCATCTCGGGCGTTACGTTCGAGGAGTGCTATCAGCATCGGATTGTCGGTGACTTCGACGGCGAGCCCGTCAACCTCATCGATCTTGATCATCTGAAACAGAACAAACGCGCCGCCGGCCGCAATAAGGACTTGGCCGATCTGGAGAATCTGCCGTGATTCCCGGTTTGCTCTCGGAAGGGAGTCCATGAGTATCGCCGACGACCGAGAATACCAGATAACGCAGAACAAACTCGCCGGGGTACGTGAGGCGATCGCCCGGATCGAGAAAGCCCCCCTGGCCGGCTCGCCAGCGGCCCGCTCTGCCTCGTTACGGTCGCTTCGTGTCTATGAGAACCAGCTTGTCGAGGAACTGGTTCGTTACGAGATCGAGCAGGGCTGGCAGCCGCGTGCTCTGGTTCGACCCACGTAGGAGTCCTTCGGGAACGGCTGGGCAGCACTGGCTGTCTTCCCGAGAACAGGAAGGGAGATGTCCCCCTCATGCACGAGAAGAGCACCTGGGAAGCGTTCTTCGACAATCACGCACCCATCTACGAACAGAACATATTTACCAAGAACACCATCAAAGAAGTCGACTTTCTGCTCGACGAGTTGAAACTCGCTTCCGGCGCGTCGATCCTCGATGTGGGATGCGGGACGGGGCGGCACTCCGTCGAATTGGCCCGGCGAGGCTATGCTGTGACGGGCGTTGACCTGTCAGCAGGCATGCTCGCCCAAGCGGCCGAGGCGGCACAGAAGGCCGGGGTGCAGGTGGAATGGGTTCACTCCGACGCCACCCGCTTTGTCAGCTCCAAGCAGTTTGACGCCGCGATCTGCCTATGCGAGGGGGCTTTCGGCCTTCTGGGCAGCGGCGACGATCCGATCGCGCATCCGTCGGCCGTTTTGCGCAACGTCTGCCGGGCTCTGAAGCTGCACGCCAAGGCCGTGTTCACTGTCCTCAACGGATATGCCATGGCTCGCAGATACAGTGCCCAGGACGTCGAAGCAGGCCGTTTCGATCCTCTGGGATTGGTCGAAGCGTCGGAATTCTCGCCGCAAGAAGCGCTTCCCGATATCCCGCTGCGCGAGCGCGCGTTCGTCCCGACAGAACTTGCTCTTCTCTTCGGTCTTGCCGGCCTGCGCGTGCTCAACATATGGGGCGGAACGGCCGGCAACTGGGGGAGACGACCGATCGATCTCGACGAGATCGAAATCATGGTCATCGCGCAGAAAGACGAAGAATCAGTTACTGCCGATGACCTGCATTAACGTGGCGTAAAGCAGCCCCGCTCGGCCCGGCATCTTCTTCGCTCGGCCCGGAATTCGCTCAGCCCGGAATCCTTTCCGGGCCGCTTCTCTCCGCGGAATCACTTCCGTATTCGGTGAAAATGAGCATGGGAATCCTCGACGCCCAAGGCCCCAGAATGGATTTTGGGGCCAGCAGAGCCCAGCGAGGCCTCAGGCCATCGCGGGTTTCTGAAGACCGGTGGCGTAAAGCCACCGGCTCGTTTTACTGCGACGCCGCCAGGGCCTGGTCGATGTCGGCGATGATATCCTCGACGTCCTCGATCCCGATCGACAGGCGGACGTATTCGGGCGTCACGCCGGCCTCGGCCTGCTCCTGAGCGGTCAGTTGCGAGTGAGTCGTGCTGGCCGGGTGAATGCAGAGGGACTTGGCGTCGCCGATATTAGCCAGATGCGACAGCAGCTTGACCGAGTTGATGAACTTCCTGCCGGCCTCCAGTCCGCCCTTGATGCCGAAACCGAGGATCGCGCCGCAGCCCTTCGGCAGGTACTTCCTGGCGTTCGCGTGGTCGCGATGATCCGGCAGACCCGGGTAGTTGACCCACTGCACCGCCGGGTGGCTCTTGAGGTGCTGGGCGACCTTCATGGCATTCTCGCAGTGCCTCGCCATCCGCAGGTGCAGCGTCTCCAGTCCCTGGATGAACAAGAACGCCGCAAACGGGCTCATGCAACTGCCCATGTCGCGCAGGAAGTGCGTCCGGCACTTGATGATGTACGCGATGTTGCCGATCGGCTTGAGGGCATCGGCGAAGACCACGCCGTGGTACGACGGGTCGGGCTCACAGAACTCGGGCCACCTCTTGCGGTCGGCCGTCCAGTCGAACTTGCCCGAATCGACGATGCAGCCGCCGACGTGCGTGCCGTGGCCGCCGATGAACTTCGTGCAACTGTAGATATCGATGTCCGCGCCGTGGTCGAAGGGTCGCAGCAAGACCGGCGTCGTCACCGTGTTGTCGCAAATGACCGGCAGGCCGAGGTTGTGTGCCACCTTGGCGATTTCGGCATAGTCGGGCACGTCGTTCTTCGGGTTGCCGATCGATTCGATGTACACGCAGCGGGTGTTGGCATCGGCCAGCTTGCGGATCTCTTCCGGCCGCGATGGGTCGAAGAACTTGGGTGTGATCCCCAGCTTGGGGAAGGTCTGCGTAAACAGTGTCCAGGTCCCTCCGTAGAGGCTGGTCGCCGAGATGAAGTTCTGGCCGGCGTGGCAGATGTTGAAGATCGCGATGTAGATCGCCGACTGCCCGCTGGAAACCGCCAGGCCACCGACCCCGCCGTCCAACGCGGCCATGCGCTTCTCCAGCACGTCGTTCGTCGGGTTCATCAGACGGCTGTAGATGTTGCCGAATTCCTTGAGCGCAAAGAGATTGGCCGCGTGATCCGTGTCCTTGAAGACATAACTGGTCGTGGCGTAAATGGGCACTGCCCGAGACAGGGTGGTCGGGTCAGGATCTTGTCCGGCATGAAGGCATCGGGTTCCGATACCGGCATTGGCGAAGTCTGGCATAGAGTCTCTCCGTTTCAAGCAGGACCCGGTTCTCACGCACCGCAGTCGTGTAAAGCACTATTATCACATGGTTTACGCGAACCAGGGCACTTGTTCTACGTCATTCGGCGCCGATTGATCGACGGGGGAATATAGCCCTGCGCCACGGGGGCGACAACTGAACGAAATGATCATTCTCGCGGCGCTGTCGCGGAAAACGGCCGGAATCGGCAACGCTCTCGGCGAAGCGTCCCGCCTGACCGCGTGGCGGCGCGAACCGTCGCGGCTCCGCGCTCTCCTGCTCGAATCCCGCCGTCTGCCGACGACGAACGACTCGACCACCTGAGCCCTGCGGCGATCTGGCCGTGACATTCGTATGTTCGTGGTTCCAACAGGTTGTCTGCCGGCCTCGTTCAGTCTGCGCAATCGGCGTTGACCGGCATGCCTTCGCCGCTGTAGCACCGTTGGAAGCCGCCGAAGTCAGTCTGGTCGACATCATTGTCGCCGTCCAGGTCCGCTTTCGCGCAATTCCCGTCGGTGAACGGAAT
Organism: uncultured Planctomycetales bacterium; assembly: GCA_964615635.1. GTDB lineage: Bacteria > Planctomycetota > Phycisphaerae > UBA1845 > PWPN01 > JAUCQB01. The sequence goes on along the minus strand of CAZTQK010000462.1, from coordinate 74 downwards.
GCCCGGTCCGGTGGCGCAGGCCTCGAAGATGTCCAGATCGTCCTGATCGACGTCGCCGTCGGTGTTGAAATCGA
>CAZTQK010000461.1:0-4648 GCA_964615635.1 uncultured Planctomycetales bacterium | reverse complement strand
TGTTGACTGTCTGCGGCTGACCGGTGCGGCGTACGGCGGCCCTGTCGAGGGAGGGCCCGCCGGCAACGTCACCGGCCCGGGGGGCGGACCCGAGATGTACGGCTTCTGACGACTCACCTTCGAACACGAGCTTTGTGCCATCCTGTGGCCGGCACCGACTGCCGCGCCCGGTCGTGGAATCGCAGGCATACCGAGACCTACGACCTTGAGAAACCCTGCATCGGAGATCACAACGGTTTCCTCTCCTCAGACAACAGCATTTATGATCTCAAATGGCAGCTAACCGGTCCTGAACTGAGAAACTCAGATATTCACGCTGGCTGCATGTGACTGTGTTCTGCATGCGGGACAAGATGTAGCCATATCGGACTGTGAGTTTCGCAAAACTCACAGGCTTAGCTATTTTACTGGAAACTGGCTGTTGGGGTCTTGCGTGATGGGGATATGGGCCATTATACTGCTAAGTATGGGATAAGTCACCGCGTTCGCGGTGAGGAGCTAGGGAGAGTCGTCGGCACGGCATTTCACTTGGCCGACGATGGGAGAGAGGGGAAAGGGAGGAGAGAGGAGATCGTGCGTTTTAATCGTACGTCTCGACACGCAGTTCTGCTCGTCCGCTGCAGCACAGAAGGCACTGAGGGGCTGATTCGGGGCCTTGAATCCCGCGGCTTCGATGTGGTGTGGGTGCAGTCCTCGCTGGAGGCTCTTGCACGGGTCGCGAGTGAGCTTTGCCCTCTGGTGCTCTATGATCTTGCCGACGCGGCGAATGTGGCCGTAACTCCTGGCCTGATGGGCAGCTATCGCTGTGAAGCGGGACAAACCGGTGCTCTACTGAGCAAGGGGCTGCAGGTCTTCAAACAGATCAGACAGCAGTCACCCCATTCTCAAATCGTGGTTCTCGTTGCCCAGGGAGTAGATGTTACAACCTGTTGTCAGGCCGTGGTTTCGGGTGCGGCCTGTTTTGTGGAATGGACGCCGCGCATGCCGGTCGACCGGGTCGCCGACAGTCTCAGGCAGGCGTCGGAGCGATACGAGGTCTCCATCCGTGAAGGGGAGGATCTGCGGTCCCGGGCCATCTTTGACGAAGCTGGTATCGCCGGCAAGAGCCAGATCATGGCCAAGCTTCTGTTTCAGGCTAAACGGGCCGCTCTGGTGTCCGACGCCCCGGTGCTTGTTTGCGGAGAGTCCGGTACCGGCAAGCAACTCCTGGCCGAGGCTATTCATCGGATGGACCCCAAGCGGCGAAGCCATCCATTTCTCACGGTCAACTGCGCCGCCATTACGGGCACCCTGGCAGAAAGTGCCCTGTTCGGACACCGGAAAGGCTCGTTCACGGGAGCCACCCAAGACCGCCCTGGATACTTCCAGGCCGCGGACAAAGGGACATTGCTGCTCGACGAAATCAGTGAGCTGGAAAAACCGCTTCAGCCCAAGCTTCTACGCGTCCTTCAGGAGGGCAAGGTTCTGCCGGTCGGCGACGATATTGAGCGCCCGGTCAACGTGCGGGTCATCGGGGCGTGCAACCGGCCGCTGCCGATCTTGGTCCAAACCGGAGAGTTCCGCCTGGACCTGTATCAGCGTCTGAATGTCATCTCGCTGACGTTACCGCCTTTGCGCGATCGCCCCGACGATATTCCTCCGCTGGTGCAGTTCTTCCTTCGGCAGTACGCCGCTTACTACCGTCATCCGATCGACGGGGTCGACGAGCGGGTCTATGAAGTCCTTTCACGAACGATCGGTTCGGGGAATGTGCGCGAGTTGGAGAACGCCATTCGGCAGATTCTGGCGTTCAAGGTGGCCGGCACGCGAATCGAGCTGAGCGACATTCCTCCGGGCTTGCTCGAAAAGCAGGCCGTGCCCGACTCCGAGGGTGAAATCGTCAGCGTGCTCAGCTCTGCCGTCGATGCCATGCTTCGCCGCGGCCGGCTGACCTTGGCCGAAATGGTCGAGCAGTTCGAAGCGATGATTCTGAACGAGGCGATGTCGCGATCGACGGTGACCCACTGCGAGCTGGCCCAGCAACTGGGCCTGAGCAGGCGGACGTTGTACCACAAGCTGCGCAAATACGACCTGCCGCGACCGAAGAAACCGTGAGCGAGCCGGCACGTCGTCAGTGCTTCGGTTCGTTTCCGGGTTTCCACTTGATATTGCATCCGATGCTTGGCTTCTGATCGGCACCAACCGGTTGCCCGGCCAGAACGGTGTCGACCGCCGCTCGAAGATCCGCACCGGTCACGGGTTTGCCGTTGCCGGGCCGACTGTCGTCCATCTGGCCGCGATAGACAAGCGTGCGCCGGCCGTCGAAGAGGAAGAAGTCGGGTGTGCATGCGGCACGGTATGCCTTCGCCACCTCTTGGGTAGCGTCGTAGAGGTAAGGAAACGTGTAGCCGGCGGTTGCGACCTCTTCTCGCATCTTCACGGGGCTGTCGTCGGGGTAGTTGGCCACGTCATTGGAGTTGATGCCGACGACGGCGACACCCTTGTCTTTGAATTCGGCGGTCATCCGGGCCAGCTCCGCCCTCACATGCTTGACGTAGGGACAGTGGTTGCACATGAAGATGACCAACAGGACCGGGGCGTCGGTGAAGTCGGAAAGGGACACGGTTTTCCCGGAAGTGTCCGGCAACTCAAAAGCCGGAGCAGGAGTGCCCAACGAGAGCATCGTCGATGGTGTCAGTGCCATGTCGGCGTCCTCCAGTGCAGGGACAGTCGAGTCATTCATGTCATTGTAGGCCCCTGGGCGGGCTCAGACGAAATCTGATCGCGAAGAATGGGTGACTGGCCCACGCTTGCAGGTTGTTGCAGTGGCCCGGTATGCTCTGGGCGGGCCGGGCGAATGAGCCTACAGAAGAAAGGGGTATGAGCGATGATGAAGCACGGGAAGACCGGCATCCTGAACGGCTTGCTCCTTACGATGGCGGTGGTTGTGAGCCTGTCGACAGCCTGGGCGGTCGCTGAAGAGAAGGCCATTGATATCGGCGGCCACAGGCAAGTCTTCATTGATGGCCGGTTTCTGGCCAAGGCGAGGGGCGTCGATCTACTCGTTCATCAGCCCCGCAAGACCGGCGAGATGACTATAAAGCCCGACCACGAATGGGAAGTGGGCGGCGTCGGCCCGTATAGCAGCGTCATGAAAGTCGGCGACACGTACCACATGTGGTACCACGTCATGGATACGGTGCAGTGGCACACCGGCGAGAAGAACGGCAGCATCTGCTATGCCCGATCCGCAGATGGCATCCATTGGGAAAAGCCCGAGCTGGGTCTGATCGAATACAAGGGAAACCGCAAGAACAACATCATCATCGGCCATGGAGCAGCCGGGGCGGCGATCGGTCAGGACGGCGTCATGGTCTTTCTCGATCCCAACGCCCCGGCGGATGAGCGCTTTCGCATGCTCGGCAAGTTCGACGTGCCTGTCGAGGCGGGCCAGGCGATCCATATCTTCTCCTCGGGCGACGGCATCCACTGGAAGAAGACCCACGAAGCGGTGTGTACCGCCCGGCCGCAGGAGCGAGGGCATCACCTCGACTCCCAGAACGTGATCTTCTGGGACGACCGCATCAACAAGTATGTCTGCTACGTTCGCAAGAACCGCAGCGACCCCGGTTCGCAGGGACGCTGCATCGCCCGCGGCGAGTCCGAGCGACTCGGCGGCTTCGCGCCCGTGCAGGATCTGCCGATCGTCTTCGGCGGCGATCGTGACGACCTCCACCACGGCGATACGCCGGTGGTTGATTTCTACATGAGCGCGGCCATCAAGTACCCGTGGGCCCAGGATGCCTACTTCATGTTCCCGACCGCTTACTATCACTACATCGGGGGCCTGGCCGAGTTCCCCAAGGAAGTCCCGACCAACGCCGGGCCGCTCGACACGCGATTTGCGGCCAGCCGCGACGGCATCAACTGGGAGCGATGTGACCGCCGGTCATTCGTGCCGCTGGGCATGAAAGGAGAGTTCGACTGGGCTTCCACGCGGGTGATCTGGGGCCTCGTGCCGGACGTGTCGGGTCGCGAAATGTATCTCTACTACCGGGCCAGCGACTGGCTCCACGGCTGGGATCGCGACGAGCGCAACAAGCGCCTGCTCACCGAGGCCGGCTTGCACGCGAGCCGGAATATCGCAGTGCTCAGCCGGCTGGTCTCACGTCGCGACGGCTTTGTCTCCGTGCGAGGGGCCTACCGCGGAGGCGAGTTCACCACGCCGCCGCTTGTGTTCAAGGGCAGGACGCTGAGCGTGAACGTCGATACGTCCGCCGCCGGAATCGTCCAGGTCGAGATTCTGGACGCCGACGGCCGGCCCATCAAGGAATTTGCGCTTGACGATTGCGACCTGATCCACACCTGCAATGAGATCGACCGGGTGGTCACCTGGAAACGCAACAGCGACGTGAGTTCGCTGGCAGGCAAGCCGATTCGCTTGCGCGTCGCCATTCGTGATGCAGATCTCTATGCGTTTCAGTTTCAGCAGTAGCTGTCAGCGGCCGGCCGCCAGCGATCGGCGAGCGGTCAGCGTGCAGCGATCAGCCCGCTGGCCCCGGATTTTCATCCCGTACGTGTTTAGAGTGCTGGGGTCTGGCTCTTTTTGCCCAAATGCGGTTCGCCGTGCAAGCTGGAGTGGTTGGCTCAGTCAGGCGGGGGCTCGGCG
>CAZTQK010000460.1:0-4669 GCA_964615635.1 uncultured Planctomycetales bacterium | reverse complement strand
CGTAACAGGTCAGGCAGCCGGATGAATGGATGGGCCATCCATCGACAACACGAACCTGCTCGCACATGTGCAAGTGCAGGTAGAGATTGCAGGTCGTGCAGGCGTGAATGGGGACCAACTCGACTTTGCGGCCGACCTTCCAGTCGGGGCCGTTGCGCACAATGCAGTGTTCTTCGGCCAGAGATGACTGACACTCGCCGTCGAGCGACTCCTTCGGCAATGCCGGGCCGAATTCCTGCCCCAGACCCTTGAGGCCGACGTCGAGAACGGTCGTATTGGGCTTGGGCCGGCTGATCACCGTGGACAATACCGAGAGCGCGACCTCGAATTCAGGGGTCAGCTTCCGATACATGTTGTCCATGGTCACGTAGGTACCGGCCTGAATCTCGTCGATGCCTTCAATGCGTCCGGTGATGGCATAGGTCGAAGTGGAACCGCCGCTGATGATGCCCGGCGGAAGGCCCGCATACGCGAGCATTTTCCGCGTTCGCAGGGCCAACTCGAAGGCCTGTCGCGTCGTGGTCTGCCGCTCCTGAGGATCGGCAACGGCCACCAGGTGGCCTTCGTAGGCCTGCAAGCCGTCGAAACGGACGCCCTTGAGGTTCATCAGCTCAGTGGCCAGGTCGACCGCCTGTTGTCCCGGCGGCAAACCGCAACGCCCCATGCCGATATCGACCTCGATCAGCACGCCGATGGTCACGCCGGCCGCTTGGGCCGCACGGGCCAGGAGGCGAGTCTGCTCCAGATCATCGACCGCGATGCGAAGCCTGGGCAACCGCTCGGCCAGGGCAACAAGCCGATCGATCTTGGCCGACCCAACGATCTGGTTGGCGATCAGGATGTCCTCTACCCCGGCTGCACCAAGCACCTCGGCCTCTCCCAGCTTGGCACAGGTAATCCCCACCGCCGAGCCGGCATCAAGCTGGTGTCGGGCCAACCGGCTGCACTTGTGGTTCTTGAAATGCGGCCGCAGTTGGGCGGGACGGCCGCGGAAGAAGTCGGCCATTTTCCGCAGGTTCCGCTGGGCTGCGGGCCATTCGAGCAGCAGCGCGGGTGTATCAAGGTCTTCAATCGGTCTGCTGATCAGTCCGGCCATGCGGGCATCTCCGTAGCGAGTGAATACAGAATGACCTTAGCCGCGGTGTACTCCTGAATCGCCTCTTCGTGACCCAGGTCAGAGCCGATCCCGCTCTGTTTGTACCCGGACATGGGCGATCCGGATCGGAATACCCCGCCGCCGTTGATGGCTACCTTGCCAACTCGCAAGCGGCGCGCGACCCGCAGTGCCCGTCCGCCGTCACTGGTCCACACATTGGCCATCAGGCCGAAGTCGCTGTCGTTGGCGATGCGGACCGCCTCATCCTCGTCGTTGAAGGTCATCACCGCCAGAACCGGCCCGAAGATCTCCTCGCGGGCAATGGTCATGTCGGGGGTCACGCAGTCGAACAGCGTCGGCCTATAGTAGCAGCCCCTGGATAGAGCGGGATCATCCAGCCGGCAACCGCCCATGAGCAGCGAAGCTTTCTCGCTTTTGGCCTTCTCGACGTACTGCTCAATGGTCTTCAGATGGATCGGCGTGGCGATGCAGCCGAGGTGGTTTCGCTCGTCAGTCGGGTCTCCCTGGCGAAATGCTTTGGCTTTTGTCAGCAACCGGTCGACGAACTCGTCGTGGATGCTCCTGTGAACCAGCAGCCGCGAGGCGGCGACGCAGACCTGGCCAAGGTGACAGTAAATGCCCAGGAGCGCGGCGCTGGCCGCATCGTCCAGTCGGGCGTCGGGAAAGACGATGTTGGGCGTCTTGCCGCCGAGTTCCAGGGCAACACCTTTGATCCCGTCGGCCGCGAGCTTCATGATCTGCCGACCTGTGGCCAGGCGGCCGGTGAAGCTGATTTTGTCCACGCCAGGATGTCCAACGAGAGCCGTGCCGGTCTCGCCGCCGAGGCCGTTGATGACGTTGAGTACGCCCGGCGGCAGGTCGACCTCTTCGGCGATTTCGGCAAGCATGAGGGCCGTCAGCGGAGCCACCTCCGACGGCTTGAGCACCACGCAGTTGCCGCACGCCAGGGCTGGGGCGAGCTTGATCGCCGCGTTGGTGAGCGGGTAGTTCCAGGGAACGATCGAAGCCACCACCCCGATCGGCTCGCGGGACAGAAAGGTGAAGCTCTCAGGCAGGGTGCCGAAGCACTTGCCCGCGATCTTGTCGGCCAGACCGGCATAGCTCTCGAACAACTGGACGGACACCGGCGTGTCCCAGCCGCGCGTATCGCGAATCGGCTTGCCGATGTTGAGAGTGTCGGTCATCGAGAACTCTTCCGCCCGCTTCCGGAGCGCCTCGGCGATTCGCCACAGGTAACGGCCTCGGTCCAGCGGGTCCAACCAGGGCCAGGGGCCTTCATCGAAGGCCTTGCGGGCCGCGGAGACCGCACGGTCGACGTCGGCGGCATCGGCCACCACGACGTCGGTCAGTTTGTCGCCGGTGGCAGGGTTGATTACCGGCATGGTCCGGCCGCTTGAACCGGAGACCCACTTGCCGCCAATGTACATTTCTGTCGGCCAACGGTACTTCATGATGCGCTCCCGTACCTTGAGATCAAACCCAGACGCTACTACAATCGCACTCGCCGGGCTGTTCACCGGGAAGGACGGCTGGACGGTCCCTTGGTCGCAGACAACTGTGACCCCGGAGGCAAAGGCTCCGGATACCCTTCAAGCCTGATCCCGTTGATCGGTCGAGGAACTCGCAGCAGATCGATCCAATCGAGAACCATCTTGTAGTTGGGGTCCCGCGTGCCCAGCGGATAGAGCGGTTTGATCTGGCCTGAGTGGATCTGTCGAGTGGCTCCAGGCGGCAATCCGTACTGCAGGATGAGGCTATCCGCAGGCTGGTCTCGATCGATCAGGCGGTCCCGCCCGAGTGCGACCCGGTCGAGAATCAGAAACTGCGTATAAAGGCTCTGGTCGGGGTAGAGTAGATGCCTGCGCCAGCCGAAAGGTTTGGCCGGAGTCTCGCCGCCGTGGCATTCACGGGTCGCGCAGCCCCGTTCGATGAGAGCGGCGACCGGCTTGAATTTGCGGAAGACCAAAGGATCGTTCAGGATCTTGACCCTCGGCAGGTAGGTCAAGTCGCCATACTGACGCATCACCTGCACCTGTTGTGTCGGTTTGAGCGCGAGGAACCGCCGGCGATTGGCTTTCCCTGCGAACTCTGGGACGTCACTCATGACGTCGAGAAAAGCGGTAAGGAGACCCCGGTCAAAACGAACGGATACCGACTCCCGTTGGGCAGAAGGCACGTCGTCCGGTTGAAAATCCAGCATCTCAATGAACCGCAACCGCCCGACGTCCTGCTTGGCGATCAAACCAAGCGCGGCCTCGCCCGGCGGTCGGCCGTCGGTCGATGCATCCAACGGCTGCTGACCCAGCTTGTGCAGCGCGGCCGTGTTTAGAAGGCGGGCATCGACGTTCCGCGGGTCTAATTCCAGGATATGCTGAGTCCGTTCGACGACCAGTTGATACTGCCCCTGCTCGCTGCACCACTGGGCCAGCGCATAGTGCCCGGCGACGTCCCTCGGCCTCAGCTCGCTCAGTCGCCGCTGGTACTCCTCGATCACAGGGGAAAGGGCCTTCGGCTCCTCGGCGGCCTGGGCCGACAGTGCCGGAACGACGAGGAAAGCATGCAGAACCGTCACCAGAACCCACAAGCAAGACGATCCAGCCCGTGGAGCACTCAAATACCCGCGATGCATAACTGAGGCCCTCCAACAACTCTCACTCCCAGACGATTCGGTCCGCGCCGGATCGGGCACACCTCGCGAATTGTACCGGAATACCGACCGTTGGGGCAAAGGTGGTCCCCACGAGCAGTGCGCCTGGTTGCAGATGCGGACCCGGGCGGGCTGCCGCTCTTTCTCTTGACCGTGTCTCGCCTGCAAACGTAGTATACCCAGACCAAAGGTCGGTCGCTGATAGGGTGGTGCACCACGGATGGAGCGCGGTATTGACTGACTCGCTGGACAACCTGATTGGAAAGGAAGTGGTGCTGGATACTGAAGGCCCGATGGTCTTAATCGGCCGTCTGGCGTCCTGCGAAATCGACGGCTTCTGGCTTGAGCAGGCAGACGTCCACAACTGTAATGACGGCCACGCCAAGCGCGAACAGTACATCGCCGAGTCGGCGAGAGACGGGATACGCGTGAACCGGGAGAGGGTCTTCATCTTCCGACGCGCCGTGGTCGGCGTTTCGGCCCTCGCCGATGTCACGATAGATTGATCAACAAACCGTGGGGTTCTGCAGCATGCGTGTATTTGTCACGGGCGGCGCCGGTTACGTCGGCAGCCATTGCGTCAAGGATTTGTGTGAGCACGGCCACGAAGTGGTGGTGTATGACGATCTGTCTCGCGGTCATCGCGGCGCGGTTCATCCGAAGGCCCGGCTGATCACCAGCAATCTGGGCGACGCAGCCACCCTGGAATCGGCGCTGTCCTCGCAGACGTTCGATGCGGTGATGCACTTTGCCGCTTTCGCCCTGGTGGGCGAATCGGTTGATCAACCGCTCATGTATTACCGCAACAATACGGCCAACACGCTCATCTTGCTGGAACTGATGGCCCGGACCGGCATCCGCAGACTTGTCTTCAGTTCCACCTGCGCCAGCTATGGGACACCCCG
>CAZTQK010000459.1:0-4693 GCA_964615635.1 uncultured Planctomycetales bacterium | reverse complement strand
GGAGCAGATGTACCAGGCAACCAAGCTGGTAACCGGATCGGATGAGGCTTTGGCGGTTGCCTCGGCACCGGACACCGTGAGCCGGGACACGATTCTTGAGGGCGCTCGTCATCTGGTTCAGAAAGGGCTTCAACTGCTGACTGCCCGGGAACGGGACATCGTTGTGCGTCACTACGGCCTCGATGACCAAAACGAACCGATGACCTTGGATCAGATCGGCGGGTTGTTCGGCGTGACGAAGGAGCGGGTCCGCCAGATCGAGCGAAAGGCCATCGCTAAGCTCCGGCAGGCTCTGGGCGAGGGGCAGGAGGAATTTGTAGAAGCATGACTTGCTCAACTCTTCCGACCGGCGGTCCGATGGCCTAAGTGACGGCCCCTCGCCGGACGGATGGCGCGGATCTGGGAAGCACGTATTATGAGGGGCGGCCGACGAATGTGCCGGTTGCCCTTCTTCATCTGGCAACCGGCTGTGGCGCCACTGAAGAACGGACCAACAGGGTGTCTCAGACTTTTTGGGCAGTACCGTTTTGTGAAACGTGCAGCAATTGGGGCGACAGCGAGTCTGGGCTGGCCCTGCTTGACCGCAGATTGCCAAAGCGCATAATGCGCTGATTCTGCACGGACGCATGGATCTACCATGAAGGTCAAATGCTCGAATTGTCAGAAGACCTTCCACGCCCCGGACGAGTGGTCGGGACGCAAGGTCAAATGCCCGCAGTGTAAGCAACCGGTGTCTCTATCCAAAGGGAATGACGAGCTCGGCTTTGACCTTGGCTCATTGGGGGCGATCGAGACGGCCGGCCAAGCCCTCGTGGTCGAGCGCAGGGGCAAGCCCATGACGCTCAGGGAAGCCCAGGCCGCCGCCGCGGCAGCCGCGGCGGCCGCCACCGCCGAGGCGAAGCCTGATCACACCGACCGCACCATCAGGGCCTGTCCACAATGTGGTCGAAAGGTTCGCATTCTCGACCTTTACAGCGAAGTTCTCTGCCGCCATTGCGGGGCGGGCATTCCGGCGGTGGAAAAGCAAGACACCGACAAACTCGTCGGCTACAAGGCCACGACAGAAGGCTTGGTCGGGCGGGTCAGCTTTTATGCCGGCTTCACAGGGGCGGCCCTGTATCCCATTCCGGCAATCGCTGGTATTCTGACGGCTATGGCCATCGCCTTGGCGGTGATCATGCTCCCGCTTTTCGGCTTGGTCGGTCTGCTCCAAGCCTCCGCCCTCAACACAGCCGTTAAACAAGAGGAGGGTAGCCTCGCCTGGGTGGGCATGTTTCTGACAATCATGTTCGTCCTCGAAGGAGCCTACTTCGGCTCGGTTGCCTACTACTGCCTCATCGACACCATCCGAAGCACGATCGGCGGAAACGAACACCCGCCAGCGCTGACCTGGAACATTACGAAGCTCGGCGCTGCTCTGGGCGGGTACGCCGCCTTGATCGGTTTCTACCTCGTGGTCATTCTGGTGCTGGTGGTTGGCTACGGCGGCGGCATACCGACGAGCCTCGACGATTTCGCGGTGCTGGGACGGCCGCTCAGCTTGGCCGTTCTGGCAATCATGACCTTCAGCATCCCGATGAACATCATCGGTTTGGCCAGTACGGAAGTCATCGATGGCCTCAATCCGGCAAAAGTCGCCATCTCGGTTGTCCACGTGCTGGGCCACTACATCTTCATGTTCCTGATCGTGCTGATCTATGTCGGGTTCTATGTGGGTGTGTTGTACGCCATCATGAGCTGGGCCGGACCAGCCATGAAAGAGGCCGCGGCGCAGGGGCTCGGCGTCGGCTACAAGAGCCTGATCGGCGGCATCCTCGGCTGGTCGGTGCTCATTGGGATGGGGTTCTACTTCTCCTACATGATCGGACGGATTCTCGGGCTCTTCGCCAGGACCTATAAGGAGAACATGGAATTCGAGCTGTGATCCGCAAGGGACAGGGGGCGGAGGCCTTGGGGGGCCGCCAGGGACGGGGCGACGGTCGGAGTTTTTCCCGCAATCAGAATCGTCATCGGCCGGTCCGGCAGCACAGGTCCGGCAACGCTGGTGATCGCGCGGTTTTTCGGCCGATAGAGTGACTATGATGGTGATGCGCGGGACACTGAAGCGAACGAGCACAGGGTGTAGGAACGGAATGATGACGATGGAGCCAAGTCGAACGCCCCAGAGCCCCCGGTTGCCAGGCTGCTCCGCATATCGACCGGCAGGCCGCTGCACGGGTACGGCCCTGCTGCTGGGCTTCGCCATGATCCTCGTCACTCAGTGCGGTTGTCCGGTACCGCAGCGCCCCGGCCTGGGCAAGTGCAGTCGTCTCGTCGAGCCGGAAACCAAGACGGGCTACTGGCTGTACCTGCCTGAAGACTACGTCCAGAATAACGGACAGCGCCCGGGAAACACGCCGTGGCCTCTGGTGGTGACCCTTCACGGCCTGCGGCCCTATGACGACGCCAAGCCGCAGATTCGTTCCTGGCAGCAGGAGGCCGATCGCTACGGACTGATTGTAGTCGCGCCTGAATTGAGGACCTGCGATCAGTTGGTGATGCCGCTTCCACTCCGCGATCCGACCAAGTGGTATGTGAAAACCGACGAGAAGGCCATCCTGGCGGTGATGGATGAAGTCTGTCGCCGCACGAATGCCGACCCGACGCGCGTGCTTCTGACCTGCTTTTCCTCGGGCGGCTACCTGGCCCACTACATGATGAATCGCCATCCGGAGCGATTCCTGGCACTGGCGGCGATGGGAGCGAACTTCAACGAAGAGATGATCGACTACAGCCAGTTGCCCAAGTACCGGGCCACCAAGATCGCCGTCTTCTTCGGCCAGAACGACTTTAAGCTCTGCCGCGAGGAGAGCCTGCGAGCGGTGAGCTGGTATCGCCGCTATCGATTCGACGTTGATGCCCGGCAGGTGTCGGGGCTGGGACACGAACGACGGCCACAACTGGCCAGCGTCTTCTTCTCACGGATTATCGGCGTTTCGCCCAAGACGCCTCCGGACCTCGCCAGTCTGGTCATGAGCGACGTCACCACTGCTGAGCCCGCCCGGCCGGCCGGGGCGCCTCGTCCGGCTTCGCTCTCGCCGGCGCCGCTGTTCCCTGACGATGCAGGTCGCACGAACCCCGGTGCAGACAGACTGCAGGACGCCGGTTCTGATGGTCGCGGCCGCGAACCAGCCACGGTCGCGCCGATGGAAGCGCCCGCCAGGTCGGCGCGCCCGGTCATCAGCCAGCCGCCTCCGCCAACGCCCCGGCGTCCGGGTCAACAGCCGTATTCAACTGATCTGCAAGCTCCCGAACCATCGCTCGATCGGCCGGTCGAGCCGATCCCCGGCCAGATCCAGCTTCGCGGGCGCAGCGTCGGCTCAGCACCGATGTGGGTCGACATGAAAGTCGATCTTCCTCCCGACTTGCTCGCCGAGGCCAGCGTTCTCTGGTTGGCCGATGGGCAACCGGTCGCATCAAGTGCCCCGCAGGCTCGCACCGTTCTCCGCACCCCCGGCCGTCACCAAATCGAAGCCTGGGTCACCCTCTCCGACGACCGCCGCATGGTCTATCGCGAAACGGTCACCGTCCTGCCACCAGAAACCACCACCCAACCCGCCAACGGCTGAGACGCAGGTTCCCCAACAAACAGCAGCAACGAACAACCCGGGCAAAGCCTGAATGCCAGACAGGCTTGGCTCCTTCCACAAGGGTCAGACCAACCCCCGGCCACAACGCAAACGCCGAAACCGGCATTAGAATCAGAGAAACGCCGCGCCGCAGTCAACGCCCCCTCCTCGGACTCAGTCTGAGCTAACACCAGCGGCATCGGCGGTTTCAGGCGGTCAATCTGACAAAGCAAGATTCGCCAGGGGAGTTCTTTCGCTTGACAAGGCGGGGGCTAATGGGTGAATGCTGAGAGCTTCATTCCATCCGCCGCACCGCGGTTGCCACACCGCCGTGAGTGGCGTAGCCCAACGCCTCGACAATCTCGCGAACTCCCGCAGCACCCGCTCGTACCTCACCCAGGCCAGCGTCCGAGAAGAGCGATGGTACTCCGGGTAGCTGCTCCAGGCCCACTCGTCCGGACAAGAACACGTGTCAGGACGAATGTCCCGGCTGGATCCTCTCAGGCAGGAGTCACGGGATGAAATCAAGCGTCAAGATTTGACCTCGGGGACCCCGGGTGCGTCCGACGGAATTGCTGTGCCGTGACGCCCCGTTGTCTGAGGTGGGGCCAAGCCGGTTCTGGTTATTTCATTTCGCGGATCGACCTTTCCAGCATCTCATCGATATCCAAGAGGTACTGGCAGTTGACCACCTTCTCGACCAAGTCGAGCGGGTAGTAGTAGTAGTGGTTGGAGGCCTCGTAGCCGATGCGGGCATCGGCGCGGGTCAAATCGTACATGCGCGACGCCAGCTCGATCTCCTCTTTGGTGACTGAGATCTGTTCGACGACCCGTTCGAGCGATCCATCGATTTCCGCAGAGGCGGGTCTCGTGTGAGTCATCGGGTGCCACTTGCTGATCGCGTGTCGATTCATCGTGAATCGTGTCTGGTTGGCGACCGACTTGAAGTGTATCCAGGCAGCCTCGGCCAGACGAAGGTCCCCTGCGATGTTACGGATAAATGACTCCGTGTCGGCCTTCGTTTGGGCCTGCCGCATCAACTCGATGCCTGTCTCGAACCCGAGTGCGACCTTCTCGCATTGACG
>CAZTQK010000458.1:0-4715 GCA_964615635.1 uncultured Planctomycetales bacterium | reverse complement strand
GGAGTCGGTCAAGCGAGCGGTCACCATCGCCGCCGCCGGCGGGCACAACATCCTGCTGATAGGCACAAGCGCCAGTAGCAGGTTTAACTCGCACGAGCACAATGACTTACGGTTGCATCGGAGTGGTTTTTTGAGAGTGCGAAAGCTCCGAAGGAGGAGCAGTCCGCTAGCTTACGGACCGGACCAACACTTACCCGTGGGTATGCGTAAGCCCTGAGCATCACAGTTTTTCTGGACCATTTCTAGTGTTTTGTCTTGCGTTAGGGACACTTCCGAGTAGACTGATACGCGAAGCGGATCAGAGGGAAACAGTTGACTGCATCTCGTCTCTTCCCCTCAAAGCACTCCTTCTGCGATCAGTGCTGTGCGAAAGGTAAGAAAGACTTTGAGGATGGCTTGGCGGAATGACCCGGCAAAAGGGCATATGGGATGTAGCGGTAAACAGATACTGCCAGTCAACGCTATCCGTAATCATGTCTTGAGGTACAAAAGGAGCTCTTAAGATGAAAACGGCAAGCCCAATTGAGCAGGTGCGACTAGTGACAGGACTGGCATTCCTGGGCGTGATGATGGCTCCTGCGGATGTGGCCCATGGCTGGTCGACTACTTTTGTGGAAAGAGGGCAGAGTGTGGGTATGTATGCCAGTGGCGGGGTGTTCCCGCCTAGCCATCCGACTCTGCCTAATCGCCCGGCGGTCAGCTATTATGACTCTCTCAACAAGCTCCTTCGATTCGCTTGGTTCGACGGCATGCAGTGGCACACCGTAGTTGTCGACGAGCAAGAGGGTGTCGGCAGCTACTGCAGTTTGGCATTTCTCCCGTCAGGCCAGCCTGCCATTAGCTACTACGATACGTTGAATACCAGGGTCAAATACGCTGAGTATGTCGGAGATGATTTGCAGTCCGATCCATTCACCTGGTCACTGGACGAGGTGGATAACGACGGCAATGTCGGACAGTACACCAGCCTCGCAATCCTTCCAGATGGCCAGCCAGGCATGAGCTACCGAGTGAACGCCCCGGCCGGGGATGTCAAATATGCCAAACGTGATATTAGCGGCACTTGGACAGTTGGGCTCGTTGCGGACACCGGGAGTGTAACGCATTCCACGAGCCTGCGGGTTCAGCCTTTTGGAGTCTATGCGGGTCAGCCGGCCATCGCCTACTTCGATAGCAGCCAAGCGGATCTCAAATTCGCATATTTTGATGGTGTCGCCTGGAACCTCTGTCCCGTAGACGCCGTCGGCAGTGTTGGGTACTGGTGTAGCCTGGCTTTCCTGCCCTCGGGTCAACCTGCCATCAGCTACCGCGATGAAACCAATGACAGCCTGAAATACGCCTGGCACGACGGCGACGATCCGTGTTCCGGTTGGAGTAGCGTCACCGTGGACAACGATGCGAACGTTGGGAACTTCACGAGCCTCGCGATTCTGCCTGAAGGTGGATCTGCTGCCCTGGGTTTCGACGCCACGGCCATCAGCGAGATGGGCGTCGATGCGCTTGACCTTTCGGGGCAGCCGGTAATCAGCTACCGCGATGGCACCAACAGCGACCTCAAGCTCGCCTGGTTCGACGGCCAGACATGGAGCAAGACCACGGTGGATCCGGAGGACGCAGGTGAGTACACGTCGATGGTCATTCTGCCTGATACTGGTCAACCGGCAGTATTCTACTACGAGACGACTACCTATAAAAACCTTAAATATGCGGCATTCGCTGGATTCGGATGGTTCATCGAGAGAGTTGATACGGCGCGTGAAGTCGGTCAGTGCACGAGCCTCGCCTTCCTGCCGTCGGGTCATCCCGTCATCAGCTATTACAGCGGTTATCCGGACTACGACTGTAAGTTTGCCTGGCTCGAGACCGGCGGGTGGAAGAGTTGCATCATCGACGCGCGCGGTAACATCGGTGGCTATACCAGCATGGAGGTCTTCTCGCTCGACAATCCAGAGGAGCCGAGGCGCGGGCAACCAGCGATAGCCTACTATGACTACGGAGGACGCGACGACTGGTTGTCGTGGCATGAAGGGAGCGGCTTTCAACCCGATGGTGCCGATTGGAGGACGACGCGAGCTACTGATAGACCCTTTACAGGTACCTATGTGAGTTTGGGCTTTTTTCCGACCGACCATCTGACGCTTCCAGGTAGGGCCGCCATCAGCTATACTCGCGAGTTGTCGTGGCTCTCCTTCTCATGGGAGGACCCGGTTGGCGGCTCAGTCTGGCCGTCCGTAATCGTGGACACAGAGGGCGGCACGTACACCAGCCTCGTCTTCCTTCCAACGGGCCGCCCAGCCGTCAGCTACTACGTCGACTCGAATCGTGATCTAAAGTACGCGCAGTTCGTTGGTAGTGACCTCGCCAATCCGGAGCACTGGTGCAAGGTACTCGTCGATGAGGATGCGTACACGGGCGCTTGGACAAGTATAGCTGTCGTGGGCGGACTGCCGGCCATCGCGTATGCCAGCACAGACGGTAGTACGCTCAAATATGCTCGGTGCACCAGCGGTGACTGCTGCGAGAGCACCAACTGGCAGACCTATGTCGTGGATCCCGCGAGCATGGCGGCCTATGCGAGTATCGCGGTGCTTCCTTCGGGACAACCCGCGATCAGCTACTTTGACAACAATCCCGACCATCTCGATCTCAAGTTTTGTTGGCACGAGGGCAACGATTACGCCACCGGCTGGCATTGCGTTACGGTGGATGCCGCCGGGGATGTGGGCCGATGGGACAGCTTGGCAATCGGTCCGGGTGGCCGGGTGGCCATCAGCTACTTCGATAATGACAAAGACTCCCTGAAATATGCTGAATCCTTGCTTGCAGATTCTGATTTTGACGGTGATGTGGATCTGGACGACCTTGAAGTGTTCAATGACTGCGCTTCGGGCCCGGGCTTGCCGCGACAGCTTGGGTGTGAGCCCTGGGACTTCGACTCCGACGGCGATATCGACCAATCGGATTTCGGCGTGGTTCAGCGCTGCTACAGCGGCGAGAACATACCGGCCGACCCGAACTGTGCGAATTGAGGAACCTGCTTCCAAAACGGCGTGCCGCCTACCCGCTGTGGCATCAACCTTGGCGCTCCGTATATCTGAGCAGGCCCCACCCTGTGCTTCTGCCTGCTTGACGATCCCGCGTTTGGACATACAATGCCCCCATGCTCTCCAGATTACACAGCGTCGCTTTAATGGGGATCGAGGCTCTGCCGTGCGAGATTGAGGTGGACTGCGCCGAGCACGGGTTCGAGAAGGCGGCCATCGTCGGCCTGCCCGATGCGGCGGTGAAGGAGAGTCTCGAACGTGTGCGGGCGGCCCTGAACAACTCCGGTTACGACTGGCCTCGCTACAAGACGGTCGTCAATCTGGCCCCCGCGGACATCAAGAAGGAAGGCCCGGCCTTTGACCTGCCTATCGCCCTGGGAATCATCTTCGCCAACGGCCAGGGCACGCCCGAACAGGCCGGCCAGTACCTGATCGCCGGCGAACTGGCCCTCGACGGCCGGGTCCGCCCGGTCAAAGGGGCCCTGTCCATGGCCATCCTCGCCCGCGACAAGGGTTTTAATGGCCTGATCCTGCCCCGCGAGAATGCCCCCGAGGCGGCGGTGGTCGAGGAGATCGAGGTCATCGGCATCGGCACGCTGGCCGAGGCCGTCGGTTTTCTCACCAGCCAGCTTCCCCTGGAACCCACCAGCATCGACATCAACGCCGTCTTCGCTGATGCTTCGCGGTACGAGGAAGACTTCTCCGAGGTCCGAGGCCAGGAGTCGGTCAAGCGAGCGGTCACCATCGCCGCCGCCGGCGGACACAACATCCTGCTCATCGGACCGCCCGGAACCGGCAAGACCATGCTCAGCAAGCGGATTCCGACCATCCTTCCGCCGCTGAGCCTGGCCGAGTCGCTTGAGACCACGCGAATCTACTCGGCGGCCGGCAAGATGCCCGCCGGACAGGCCCTGCTCGCCCGACGGCCGGTGCGGTCGCCCCACCACTCGGCCAGCGGACCGGCTCTGGTGGGAGGAGGTACTATTCCACAGGCAGGAGAAGTCTCGCTGGCGCACCACGGCCTGCTGTTCCTCGACGAGTTCCCCGAATTCCCGCGAACGATCCTGGAGACGCTGCGCCAACCTCTCGAAGACGGCGTGGTCACCATCGCCCGCTCGCACTCGGCCATCACCTTCCCCGCCCGGTTCATGCTCGTCGCGGCCATGAACCCCTGTCCCTGCGGCTACTTCACCGACCCGAACAAACCGTGCAAGTGCAGCCCGCTGCAGATCGACAAGTACCTCTCGCGAATCAGCGGCCCGCTCATCGACCGCATCGACATCCACATCGAAGTCCCGCCGGTCCCCTACCGCGAGCTGCGCGGCGAGCACAACGGCAGCAGCAGCGACGACATGCGCACCCAGGTCGAACGTGCCAGACAGATCCAGCGAGACCGCTTCGGCGACACGAGCACCATCCTCAACGCCCGCATGACACCCAAACAGCTCCGCAAACACTGCAAGCTCGACGACGCCGGTGAACAACTGCTCAAGCAGGCCCTGACCGAACTGGGCCTCTCGGCCCGTGCCCATGACAAGATCCTGAGAGTGGCCCGCACCATCGCCGACCTGGCCGGCGAGCAGTATATCAGGCCGGAGAACGTCAGCGAGGCGATCATGTACCGGAGGCTCGATCGGCAACTGTGAGACATGAGAGGGGACGGCCACGAAA
>CAZTQK010000457.1:0-4731 GCA_964615635.1 uncultured Planctomycetales bacterium | reverse complement strand
TGAAGACCGACCGTCAAAGGGACCCGGAGAAGGTGCTCAAGCTCGCCCGGCCGCATCTGATGCTGGTGACCGTCAACGGGGCCGACTTCGAGGGCGAGTGGGACAGGCTGATCCAGCCGCTTGGCCGTGGTGAGTTTGACGTCTACGGGCTTCTCAAGATGCTGCACAAAACGGGCTATGACGGCCCGATTGGCTTTCAGGGTTACGGCATCAAGGGCGATGTGCACAAGAACCTGAAGGAGACGATGAAGGCCTGGCGGGCGTACTCAGATCGATTGATGAAAGAGGGACCGTAACCTTCCGGCGGGCTGCCGGATTGCCGATTTGCGGTTGGCCGGTCTCCGATTGCAGAATAGGTCTCGGGTCACTTCGCCGGGATAATCGGCAGTATCTGCTTGACCGACGGGTTCATGGCCCCCATGGCCTTGCTGGCGGCGGTGCGCAGAGTCAGATTGGGCTCACCCGTCGCCTGCTCCATCAGCCGCGACATCAGACTCTCATCCAGTTGGCCGCCGAAGCGGCGAGCCGAGTCGGCCAGCAGACCAAAGGTCGTTATTCGCAGAGACTCGATCTCCTGAGCGGCCAGAGCGACGCCTGCGATGGCCTGCTGAGCTTGCGGGGCCGGCATCCAAGCCAAAGCGGCCGCCGCGGCTGCCCGTAGTTCCTCTACCGAAGCGGTGCGAAGCGTTTCGACGAGCGCCGGCAGGGCTGACTGGGCGTTGAAAACCGCGGATTGACTCTGGGCCATGCCCTGGACCGCCTGAGCAGCCTGCAAAGCCAGTGAGAGCTTCGATTCGGGTGACAGTGGGTGTAGGCCGCAGCGGACGGTCACCTGTTCGAGCTTGGCCAACATCTGCTCGACGATCTTCGGGTCAGTGGACTTGTCTGACGTCGTCAGGACAAAGATGCTGCCGACTCGCCTGTCGGACTTGTCGATTCGATCGAGTACCGTGGTCTGGTTCTCCTTCACGAGCACGATGACCGGAGTCAGGCAGAATCGCTCGTCCTTGGCCAGGTCCCTGACAGCCTCGGCCACCGTCGGCTGCTTCATGTCGCTGGCCAGGAAGATGCCGTCGAGATGCGTCAGCTCGCGACGCGCCTGGTTGAGCGCCGGCCCCAGCCGATCGGCTAGAACCAGGACCGCGCCGCTGTTGATCAGGCCGGTCTGGATCACGCCCGAGGATTCTTCCTGCGGGTCCACCAGCATGTAGTTCTTCTTCTCCGAGGGCGTCAGCACGGAAGCCAACACAGGTATCACTTCGGTCGAACCTCGGAACGGTGCCGGCGGCAGCGCCTTGCCAAGGGCCAGGGCCGCCTGCACTCGCACCAGCAGATCGGGAAAGTACAGCGCTTCGCCCATACTGGTGCCGCCTTCGCCCTGAACGTCGGTCATCGCCTGACGGCCCGCGGTCACGTTCAACGCCGACACCGCGCCCAGGGCGATGTCTCGGTCGCGGTTCTTGATCCCCCGGGCCAGGACGATCTGGTTGCACGACGGGCCTGCCATCCGCGCAAAGTAGATGCTTCGCGGGAAGTTCTCCGGTCGCGAGGGATCCAGTTTGCGGGCATCAACTGTCTCTTCGGATTCAACGTCCAACCCTAACCGGGCCTCCCTGCGGAAATTGGCCGCCACCCACAGAGCCAGCACCGCCGGTTGCGGTATCGCCGATTGGTCTGTGTTCAGCGAGAGCGACAATGACGTCTGGCAGCAATCCATGCACTGCACCAGACTGTAGATCCTGGAATCGACGGCGATGGGGGCGACCACGTCTTCGCCGGGCTGCGCGTCCGCCCGGACATGCCAGAGGTTCGCGCGGTCCTCGCGGGGATCAGGTCGCAGGGAGTCAATCTCGGCGAAGTACTGCTCGGCTAGGTCGCGGAACAGTTCGTCCGCCGCTTTGAGCTTGATGCCCGGGTTGTTCGAGAGAATTCGATCAACGGCTTCGGCGGCGGTCTTCTGAATCGACGCGGGTGTATTCTTCGAGGTCGCCAGATCCTGCAAGTAGGGCAGGGCCTGCGGGTAGCCGATCTTGCCCAATGAGTCGATAACGGCTTGCACGGTCGGTTCATGCGTGCAGCCCAAGGCTGCCAGCAGGGGGTTGATCGCGTTGCGGCCTAGTTGGGGCAATGCCCGGGCAACGAACGGCTGAAGATCCTCCCGCTTGGTATCGCTCAGCATTCCGAGCATCCACGGCACCGCGTATTCGCCCGATTCGATCAGCCGCTCAACGGCGACGGTCCTCTGCATGGGGTCGCCCTTGAGCAGGTCAATGTTGGTCTTGATGCGCGACGGATCCATCCGCTTGCGGGTGTGGGCCTCGCGGATCAGAGTCATGAGTTTCTGCGCGTTCTCGCCGATCGTACTGTTGTTAATGAGCAGCAGCAGGGTGTCCATGCTGTTCTCATATTTCTCGGAAAGCTGAATCAGCGTCTCGGCCGCCTCCGGAGTCATGGGATTCAGTTCGGCACGGCTCAGGAGAGGTTGGGCGAACCTCTGATCGGCGACGTCGAATCGACCGATCAGCGCAAAGTGAAGATAGTTCGCGAAGAGCGATTCCAGCGTTGCGTCTTTCGCCTCAGGTTCCGCCGCTGCCGCCGGCGCGGCTTCGGCAGTCGTATCCTGAGCGAACGTCGCTGTGGTGATTCCCATCGCACAGGTCACAAGAACCACGAACAGACGCATTTGGACCGGGCACAGGCCGTGCATCCACCAATTGCTCATCATGAACCTCCGGCTGAGGAAGCTTCTGGGGCATCCCACGCAGGCAATCATCTGGCATGCATCCGGTGCGGGAGGACCGGGTTCGGTCCTCTTGCCGGACTCAGCCCGGTCCGGTGACGCCATGGTCACGGCCGGCAGCCCAGGCAGGGCCGACCCTCCTTGGCAGCAGAACAAGATTACAGGGTCACCCCCACCTCCGTCAACGCAAGACGGCGCCAGCAGGTTTCCGGGGGTCCGTGACAGTTTAGGCGGCTCTTTCAGAACCCCGAGCGTAAGCGAGGGGCCAAGCCGGAAAGCGGCCAGATCACAAGGGGGCCGCTCCCTCACGGCCCGGCTACGCCAACGGCTCCGCCGTGGCGAGTCGCGGTTCTGAAAAAGCCATAGCGCCTCCCGCCTAGACTGTCACGGACCCGGTTTCCGGGGGGGGGTATCCGCCAAACGGTGGCGGCCGGCGAGGCGGGTGAGAGCCGTCTTGTGCCAATGCTGTGTCAGCAGTGCCCCCACCCTGCACTGCTCAGAGAGCAGTGGCACACGGATGAGGCCTGCCCACTCTCCCAGCCACCGCCGGAGATTGTGCTTCCACAGTGCCAGCGGGGTTTCGTACAATGGTCCCGGGGGAAACCGGCAGCCCGGGTGCCGCCGATTTCTATCCCTCGGAATCGCGGAGCACACGATGAGAACGGTTCGTCTATCAATAGGTTTAGCCCTGGTTTGGTCTTTGGTTGGCCCGCGCGGAGGCCTCGCCCAGTGCCGCCCTTATATCTTTGGCACCGGCCATTTCTTGGCCAGTTGGGCGGGTCAGCCCTGGACATATGACGCCCAGGCCATGGACAAGATGGTCGAGATGGGGGCAACCGCGGTCTGGGTGGACTTCCCATGGGCCGGCATGGAGCCTGTCCAGGGGACCATCAACTGGGCGTATGCCGACCACCAGGTCGCCACCGCCGAGGCCCGCGGGCTCCAGATGTTCGCTTTCGTCGGAACAACGCCAGACTGGGCCAAGCTGTACCCTGACCTGCCGGGTCACAGGACCCCGCCAAGTGAGGACCATTTGGCTGATTTTCAAGCCTTTCACATGGCCGTGGCCAGTCGGTACGCGGGCCGCGTGAGATACTACCAGTTCTGGAACGAACCGAGCGGCTGTGGCTGGATCAACGAGGGCTGCGCCAACGGGAGCGATTGTTCCCTCTTTACTACTTGGCAGAAAAGAGCTTATGACGCTTTGAAGGCCGGCAACCCGGATTGCGTGGTGTCGGCGGGCGGTTTCGATGGCGATCCGGCCGGGTACGTCAACTGCATGTACACACAACTCGCCGGCCAGCGAGCCTTCGATGCAATCTCTATTCATCCATACGCCCCCGGCGGTCCGGGGGGACCCGGAACCAGCGGGGAAGGCATTGATTACAGCGACTTGGCCAGTGTCCGCCAAGTCATGGTTGACCGTGGAGACGCGGACAAGTCGATCTGGATCACCGAGTACGGCTGGAACACGACCAACGAAACACAGCGCGCGGAAGACCAGGCTGAGCTCCTGGCCGAGTTCAAGAAGCCGGAATACCACTACCTGTTCTTTGCCAAGAATCTCGTCTTGAATGATTGGAACGACCACGACGGCGACCCCAACGACGATTTCTGCTGTTATGGCCTGACAGATGAGTACTTCAACCCCAAACCTGCCTTCTACACCTTCAGAGATTTCAACAAAGACTTTGATGATATGGTCGAATTCAGTGCTGATGCTACGGTTGGCCAGCCCCCAATGCTCGTTCATTTCAACGATCATTCATGTGTTAATGGGGCAGCCGACTGGTTCTGGGAGTTTGGCGATGGCCAGTCGAGCACCGAACAGAACCCCTCACACCTGTATGTCTATGACGGTCGTTTCACCGTCAGGCTCACAGTCACTGGAAGCGCAGGCCCGTTTTCCTTAGAGAAGACCGACTACATCCGCGTCGGGACGGTAGCCGAGATCCTCAACCCCTCCTTCGAGGACGCCAGCCACTTTTTGA
>CAZTQK010000456.1:0-4731 GCA_964615635.1 uncultured Planctomycetales bacterium | reverse complement strand
AGCGTGGTCAGTGCCATTGGCCAGATCAGCGAAGTTATCGAAAAGGTGAATGAATCCTCGCGGACGATCGGCTCGGCGGTCGAGGAGCAGCCCATCCCCACCAAGGAGATTGCGCAGAACGTGAGCCAGACCGCCGCACCCGCCGAGACGGTGTCGCAAAGCGTGGCTCAGTCGGCCACGGCCAGCCATGAGATCACGCGGAACATCGCCGGCGTGGACCAGGCGGCCAAAGAGGCCGCTCAGGGTGCCGCCCAGGCACAGTCCGCCAGCCAGGAGATGTCCAAGCTGGCCGACCAATTGCAGGGTCTCGTCGGCCAGTTCACGGTGTGAGCTGGGCGTGCTCCGCCGTCGTTTTCGTTCATGGCCGCAGGGACCTCAGCATCGCTTGTGGCCATGTGCATGAGCGAACCGAAATCGGGGACTCTTGGCCGGTAGCCTGTTGCCATGTAAGGAGAAGAATATCCGGGTCCGCTGACAAACAAGCCCAAGCCGGTCAGGCCATTGTCATGGACGGCCCACGTTGATGACGCAGCCTCGTGCGCATGATCTTTATCGGACTCATGCCGCATACTGACTGTGTTTTCCCATTGCACCTGAAGCTTAGGTAAAGCCCTGATTCAGCCGAGTCGATGTACGCATCGGGCGCCGCTACGGCAGACGACCAAGACCATGGAGTGTCTCCGGGCTGTGCCGGCAGCGACCGACCTGCTGGGATCGCCAGGCGCTGACACGGGGCACCGGTTCCCGTCGACGAGCGACTCGCTGACCAACTGGAACACATCCCGTCACGGCGGCGAGAGGTGAACGCTAGGTGAGTGTTGACCGTCAGGCGCAGTCCTGACCTTTTCAGAAAGACGCGCTGTTTCGCGAGGGACTCTTCTAACGAGGCTGATAGCGATGAAACTGAGAGCAAAGATCGTATCGTTGGGTGTCACAGGTGTGTTTCTCACGGCTGCCGTGCTGGTGGTTCTGGTAATGGTCCAGCGAAGCCGGGTGAGAGCTCAGTTACACGAGGAAATGGACAAGCAGGCGCGGAACGAGTGTGCGGCCGTCGCCAAGGGCGTGTACCAGATGTTGCGGGCCCAGCAGGCGAGCCTCAACCTGAAACTTGAAAGCGACCTGAAGGTTGCGACCAACACTCTCGTCCAAACAGGGGAAGTCACGTTTGCGCCCGAGAAGGCCGCCTGGAATGCGGTCAATCAGATGACCAAGCAGGCGACGAAGGTTGAACTGCCCAAGATGATGGTTGGCAAAGATTGGTTGGGACAGAACAGCGATCCCGCGCAGCCATCGCCGGTGGTGGATCAGGTCAAGTCGCTGGTGGGCGGTACATGTACAGTTTTCCAGCGGATGAACGACGCCGGTGACATGCTGCGAGCCTGCACCAATGTGACCGGCAACGACGGCAAACGGGCGATCGGCACGTACATCCCGGCGGTCAACCCCGACGGCAAGCCCAACCCCGTGATCGCGACGGTGTTGGAGGGCAAGAGGTTTGTGGGCCGCGCGTTTGTGGTCAACGGATGGTATCACACAGCCTACGAGCCGATCTTCGACGCGAACAAGAAGGTGGTAGGCGTCTTGTTTGTCGGCGTCGAGCAGGAGAGCGTGAAGGAGGTCCGCGACAGTATCATGAGCACCGTGGTCGGCAAGACCGGCTACGTCTACGTTCTGGGCGGCACGGGTGATCAGAAGGGCAATTACATTATCTCGTTGGGCGGCAAACGCGACGGTGAGAACATCTGGGAGGCCAAGGATGCGGATGGCAACTTGTTCATCCAGTCGATCGTCAACAAGGCGCTACCGTTGAAGGACGGCAAGTGCGATTTCGAGCGATATCCCTGGAAGAACCAGGGTGAGAACACGGCACGGTACAAGATTGCGGCGGTAAGCTATTTCGAGCCGTGGGACTGGGTCATTGGCGCAGGTGCTTATGAAGATGATTTCCTGGACGCCATCGGGCGAATGGACAAGGCCCTGGCGAACATGCTGTACTGGACGATCGGTGGGGCGGTGTTCACGCTCATCGTGTGCGGGTTCCTGTCGGGCTTCTCGGCTCACCGGATTGCTACTCCGTTGCGGCGCGCAGCAGCAGCACTCCAAGACATTGCCCAGGGTGAAGGCGATCTGACTCGGCGCCTGGAGGCCAACACCACGGACGAGGTCGGGGACGTCGCCAAGTGGTTCAATACCTTTGTGGAGAAGCTGCAGCGGATTATCGGGGAGATCGCCGTCAGCTCCAAGACCTTGGCCAGTTCGTCCACAGAGCTGTCCGCCACGGCCACACAATTGGCCAGTGGCGCAGAGGAGACTACCGCTCAGTCGGCGACGGTGGCCGCTGCCGCCGAAGAGATGGCGACCAATATGAACAACATGGCCGCGTCGACCGAGGAAATGTCAACCAACATCAAGACCGTTGCGGCGGCGATCGAGGAAATGACCGCCAGCATCGGTGAGGTAGCCAGGAATGCCGAGCAAGCGGCCACAGTGGCCGGGCAGGCCGCACAACTGGCCGCTACGGGCAATGAGAACATCAGCCAATTGGGGACCGCCGCCGACGAAATCGGCAAGGTCATCGGCGTCATCCAGGATATCGCCGAGCAAACCAATCTGCTCGCTCTGAACGCCACCATCGAAGCGGCTCGTGCCGGCGAAGCGGGCAAGGGCTTCGCGGTCGTCGCGACCGAGGTCAAGGAGTTGGCCAAGCAGACGGCCGAGGCGACCGAGGACATCCGCAAGCGGATCGAGGGTATCCAGTCGTCGACCGGTAGTGCGGTGCAGTCCATCAATGAAATCAGCGGCGTGATCACCAAGGTCAACGAGGTGTCGAGCACGATCGCCTCGGCCGTGGAAGAGCAGAGCATCACCACGAAGGAGATTGCTCAGAACGTCGGTCAGACGGCCAGCGCCGCCGAGACCGTATCGCAGGGCGTGGCACAGTCGGCAACGGTGAGCAGGGAAATCACCAAGACCATTGCCGGTGTCGATCAGGCCGCAAAGCAGACGTCTCAAGGGGCGGCCCAGACGCAGGCTGCCGGCCAGGATCTCTCCAGACTGGCCGAGCAGTTGCAGGGCCTGGTCGGGCAGTTCAAAGTCTAGCAAGAGGCCAGACTGACTGGCCTTAATCGACCAGGTAGTTCAGATTGAGCATGTTTCAGGGCCGTCCGAGCGATCGGACGGCCCTGTTTCATTGGTGTGGGAGCAAACCATCAGCAGTTTCCGTTGCAGGACAGCGTCAGGTTATGGATCCTCATAGACAACAACCCATGGGCGATGGGGCTCAATGACGCACCGGTTGCAGAAGAACGCCTCAAACGGCCTTGTGACAGCCCCTCTCCCGTTTATGGCGTCTCACCTGAAATGACGCTAAACTGAAACGCGGCGTCTGGCGTGCGTGGCCTCGTTGGCATCCGGCGGCGGTGCGGGTGGGCCGGCACGCCACTGTGCTCAACTGAACGATCTGGGATCGGCGTCCACAATTGACTGACAATGGCCTACAAGACGCGTGTTGGGGTTTCTGTGCGGGCATACTGCCCGACGTCTCCCGCTCGTTCGCTCTGATCATTCCCCAGTGTCCGGAGCCGCTCGACCGGGCGATGTGCGTTGCCTACCTGATCTGCCGGCTGGCGGACACGGTCGAGGATGAGGTCTCATTGACCGACGAGCAGCGGGCCTCGCTCTACGACGCTTTGCTCGCCGCTGTGGACGATCCGGATAACCGGTCTGCGGCGGAGGAATTCGGCCGGAGGTGGCCGGCGATCCCCGCCGATGAGTACGGCCGCCTGGTCGAAGGAACGCCTCATGTGCTGGCGGCCTACGCGAGTCTTCCAGCGGAGCTGCGCGGACCGATCCGTGCGTGCGTCCACGACATGATCGACGGCATGAGGTCGATGGAGGTGGTCGAATACCGCAATGAGGTGGGCTTCGTCTGCCGGGACATCGCTGACCTCGAACGCTACTGCCACTACGTCGCGGGGACTGTCGGCGTCATGTCCACGGCGCTGTTCGAGACTCGCCTTGGTCACCGGGGCTTCGTGGCCGACTCCGAATGGCGCGAGGATGGACGCCGCTTGGGGCTCGGACTGCAAATGACCAACATCATCAAGGACTGCCGGGTCGACGCGGAACGGAAGGTCAGCTTCATACCTGCCGATTTCGTGGATTGGACCGGGTCGGCATATCGTCTGGCCCCTCGACGCAAGGCAGAGCTGTTCAACTGCTGCATCGGACATCTGGATGCGGGCCTGCGCTACAGCTTGGCCGTTCCGGCGGCCGAGAGCGGCATTCGCACGTTCCTGTTGGGCTCGCTGCTGCCGGCCATCGCGACGCTGGAGGTGGCCGCGCCGGGAACTGAGACCCATCCCAAGATTGACCGGGCGAAAATGGCCGAGATCTTCGATCTCATCACCAACAGCACCGCCGAAAACCAGGCGATGCGCAACTGGTACACCGCACATCGCAAGCGAACGGTGAATCTCCTGTTTGCGTGACATTCTCCCGTTTCCGGGTACAATCTTGTCCCTTGGGCTACCCGTTAAGAGATGGTTGGGCGCAGGGTTGTCGGACGGCGACCTGGTAAATGGAGGCACTTATGCGACGCATCGGCAAGTTGACTCGCCGTGATTTTCTGGCCGGCTCATCAAAGACGGCCGCAGCTTTGAGCATGGGTTCGATGTTCCTGGGACGGACGGCCGCATCGATGGCCAAGACTTTCGGGGCGAACGAGATGAT
>CAZTQK010000455.1:0-4758 GCA_964615635.1 uncultured Planctomycetales bacterium | reverse complement strand
GGCTGGTCCTGCCCGGCCGCTGTACTCCAGAGCAGCGACACCATCAGAACCGGTAGAGGCAGCCACCGCGCGACCATCATGACCTCCCTGAGGCTGTCAGCCAGGATGACGGCCTGCTCCCTCCGCGTAAGCCATCCAAGAACGTTCGGAAGTGGCCGAATCGCAATCTTAACCACCCGCCGCGCGGTCGGTCAACCAGACCCTTTAAGAGGCGTGTTCCCCATGCGCAGGGGCAGTTGCGTCATTGACAGTGCTTGCTCGATTGGAGTATGCTGGTCGGGGCGATGGGGATGAACTCCCTTATTAAACTGTTTTAGAATCATCGCCGTGCGTAACTCCTGGCGAGACGAGATGATGCGGCGAGACAGCCGGTTGCATAGTCTGCTGGTATGGACCACCTCGGCCGTCTCCATCCTGGCGGCCGTGGGTGGTTGCGGCAAGCCCGAGAGACGGATCGCTGTCCGGCCCGCCCCCGAGCCGGTCATCCGCCAGGTTGCCGATCGCGTGCTGCACGACTTTCCGCAACCTCCACCCTTTGACTGGGGTGAAGGCGTACTGATGGCCGGCATGATGCGGGCCGGGCTGGTTCTCAACGACCCTCGCTATATCACCTTCGCCCGGACATGGGCGGACCACTGGCGGGGCCGGGGATTGACGGCCGTCCTGGCCGGAGCGCCGGACGACAAGATCCGTGGCTATTGCGGTCACTGGGGCCCCGGCTATCCCGTGATCCTGCTGTACGAGGAAACACGCGAGCCCGCCTATCTCGCCATGTGCCGCGAGATCGCGCACTTCATCATGACCAGGGCCACCCGGACCCGCGATGGAGGCCTGGGCCATTGGGAAGGCAATCACCAGCTTTGGGTGGATACGCTCTACATGGTCTGCCCGCTGTTCTCCCACATGACGAGGGTGACGGGGGATCCGGCCCTGGTGGGCGAGGCTGCCCGTCAACTGAGCATCTATGCGAGGTGCACTCAAGACTCCCGCACCGGCCTTTTCTGGCACATGTATGATGATGCGAAGGAACAGTCGGTCGGGGCTTTCTGGGGAAGGGGCAACGGCTGGGTGGCAATGTCGTACGTCGAGGTCCTCCAGAACCTCGATCGCCGTTCGCCGGAATTCGATCGCATGCTCGGGCAGTTCCGGCATCAGTTGGATGGACTGCTCGGCGTGCAGGATCGCCAGGCTCACCTGTGGCACACTGTCGTGGATCGGCCCGAGACGTACCTGGAAACGTCCGCCAGCGCGATGATCCTGTTCAGCCTGACGCAGGCCGAGAGACTGAATCTGTACAAGGTTGACGACAACCAGACGATTCCGCGAACCTGGTCCGCTCTGGCCGGCAGGGTCGACACGGACGGCCGGGTGGTGGACGTGTCCGGAGGAACCATGCCTGACAGGATCGAGGCCTACGCGTCCAAGATTCGTGGAACCTACACTTGGGGAACGGGCGCATTCCTGTTGGCGGCCAGTGCCCTGCAAGAACAGCGATAGCGCCGGCGGGAACGCAAGGATCGGTGGTAAATGCCTGAATGGAAGAACGACAACGAACTGTTCGCGCTGATGCGCGATTCCCTCTACAGCCCGGTTCTGGGTGACATCCTCGATCAGATGGGCTGCTACCACCAGTTTCTCCCGCAGCCCATCCAGCCGATCCGCGAATCGTACAAGGTCGTGGGCCGGGCCATGCCGGCACTGATCGCCAATGTCCACGGCCCCCAGAAAGACCCCTTCGGCAAGCTGACCGACTCGCTGGATCAGCTCCAGCCGGGGGAGGTCTACGTCACCGGCGGGGGCGCGATGCAGTGTTCGTACTGGGGCGAGATCCTGACCGCGACCGCCCGAATGCGTGGGGCCGTCGGGGCGGTGATCGACGGATTCCATCGCGACACGCCGCGCGTGCTCGAGCAGAACTGGCCGGTGTTCAGCCGAGGCCGATACGCCCAGGATTCCTCCGTCCGGATGAAGGTCATCGATTATCGCAGTCCCATCGAGATCGGCGGGGTCCTCATCGAGCCTGGGGATCTGATCTTTGGCGACCTGGACGGGGTGATGGTGATTCCGCGACGCCACGAGAACGAGGCCGTCGAACGGGCCCTGGACAAAGCCCGCACCGAGAGGGTCGTACGAAAAGCCATCGAAAACGGCCTGTCCAGCACCGAAGCATTCCGGAAGTACCGCATCCTGTGACCCGTGTGTGGGTGCATGCCGGTCGGGCCAGCCGCTCCACCGCAAGGAGGTCCTGCATGAACCGTCGCGAATTCCTCGCCGCCACCGCCGGCACCGCCCTGCTCGGCCAGCGGGCCTGGGCCCAGGATACTCGGGCGGTCCACCGTGTCCAGCCGCGGTTTCAGGTTGGGACCACCGCCGGCGACGGTTCACGCATCTCCTCGGGCACCGGGCAGCTCGCCCCGGGCACGATCGTCGGTTTGACCAGAGTACTCTGAAACTGATGCGTTCCGGTCTCGCTCATCTCGATGAGCCGCTCCACGGCCGCCCGGCCGACTTCGCTCCACGAGATGTCGATCGAGGTGATCGCGGGCACAGGGGTGCTTCGCCACTGAGAGCAGTTCACGCCGACCAGGCCAACATCCCGGCCTGGATCGAGGCCCAGCTTCCGGTACGCCAGGAAGGCCTCCACGGACAACACCGAGTCGACGGCAAGAAGCCCGTCCAACTCCAGTTTGCGAAGCTCATCCAGCTCATGGCGGGTGCAGTCCCTGAAATCCCGCCGCAGACAGACGACCTCAACCGGAACACCCGCCTGCTGTGCAGCTTGCTGAAAGCCTTCGATACGCAGAGCGTGTGCTTCCCGGACCGCCTTCTGTCTGTAGCGAATGACCCCCCACCGCTTGCGGCCTTGAGCGGCTAACAATCGGGCGGCAATCTGGCCGATCGCCACGTTGTCGGCCAGAATCGCGTTCTCCGTCCATTTTGAGATCCTGTCGGGAAAGACGACGACGATGCGATGGCCGCGCTGGATCTGCTTGTGGAGGAACTTCTCCAGCGGCGGGTTCTGGGCCCGCACGATGGCCCCGAGCACGCCGCCGGTAATGATCCGCTCGGTCGAGGCGACACCAGCGTCCGGCGCATCGGGGTTGATCGCCGCAACAACTGGATAGAGCCCCTTCTCGGCAGCGGTGCGAACGACGCCGGCCAGCATCCGGCCCTCAAAAGCCCACAGATGCCAATCGTGGACGTCCTGGCGCCCCCCGAAGTCGCGAACAACCAGGGCAAAGAAGGCCGGTACCTTCGTCGGGAGGCCGGCCGCGAAGACGTTGGCGTGATATCCCAGACGCTCGGCAATCTTGCGGACCTTGGCAACGGTACTGGGATGAAACTGGCGCAACCATTCCTCCCGCCCCGAAAGGATCAGCGAGACGGTGGTGGTGGATACGCCCGCACGCTCGGCCACACTGGCAAGGGTAACCCGCTTAAACTTCCGTTTCTCTCGGCCCATGAGCTCCCCGTCTGTCTCGATTCAACGCCGCCGTCCGGAGTATATCGGCCACGATCCGGGTGACAAGAAAAACCATCGGGACGCTGCGGAATGATCAGCCCGGAACACAACAACTCATGAGCTGCTCGAGAAAGGCTCCCCGTCGGTCCAAGGCGGCCCAGGAAGGCCTTCTAAAACGCTTTATCTGCCCCCGGCGGTTGATCCCGACCCGTCGGCCGCTGTATAATACGTCGGTGGAGGGCAGCGCGCGGAGAGAAATCAACCTGCCGAACGCGAGCTACCGTCAGGGAGTACGATGAGACTTCTGTGCAGCAAGTGCCTTGGCACCTTCATCCTGGCCGCAGTCGGGCTCGACATGTCGGCGCCCGCACGCTGCCGCGCCGACTCGTTCGTCACTATCCAGGGCGACCAGTTCGTACTCAACGGCCAGGTCTACAAGCTCAAGGGCACCAACTACTACCCGCAGAACCACATGTGGGCGGACATGTGGAACAGTTGGGACTGGCCGGAGATCACCGCCGAGGTCGACCGGATGCGCGACCTGGGGCTGAACTGCGTCCGCATCCTGGTGCCCTACAGCCACGGCGGCTGGAACGGGCCGAACATCCCCGCCGACCGCCTCCAGAAGCTCGAAGACATTGTCAACCTCATGGGCGACCACGGCATCCGCTCGGTGGTGACGCTTTTCGACTGGGAGACGAGCTTCGCGGCCTCCGGAACCTCGACCTGGAACAATCATCTCACCTACATGTCGAAGATCGTCGACCGCCTGAGGAACAACCCCTTCGTGCTGATGTGGGACGTGAAGAACGAGCCCGACCACCCGGACAATTACGGCTGGTGCGACTGCGATCCGGGTGCGTGCGGCAACTGGGACTGCAACCCCTCCAGTCGGGACAAGATCGTCAGCTGGCTGCAGCGGATGTGCGATGCGGTGCGGTCAAGGGACCCCAATCACCCCGTCTCGGCCGGCATGCGCTGGTGGGAGAACCTGCCGGACGTCCTCAGCTTCATCGACGTGGCCGTTTTTCACTCCTACTGGCCCAACATCGGCACCGAAGAGATCCCCGAGACCAAGGGCTACATGGGATCGAACCAGAAGCCCATCCTGGTCGAAGAATGGGGCTGGCCCACAAATCCCACGCCCTGCAACCGTGACGGCCGGCTGGTCTACGACTACAGCGAGACGCAGCAATACAACGTTTACGTCAATCATCTGGCCGCGTTTCAGCAGCACGACATCGCCGGCGGCCTGCAGTGGATGACTTTCGACGCCCGGTCTTACACCGACGACC